>CAYNGR010000244.1:0-3555 GCA_964396755.1 uncultured Cyanobium sp.
GAGCAAGGCCGGCTGGATCGAGAAGCTGGCCGAGCAGGTCAACGACGGCAAGATCACCGGCATCGCCGACATCCGCGACGAGAGCGACCGCGAAGGCATGCGCGTGGTGGTGGAGCTGCGCCGCGACGCCAGCGCCGAGAAGGTGCTGGCCGAACTGCTGCGGCGTACGGCGCTGCAGAGCAACTTCGGCGCCATCCTGCTGGCGCTGGTCAACGGCCAGCCGGTGCAGCTGAGCCTGCGGCGCCTGCTGCAGGAGTTCCTGGCCTACCGGGAGCAGACGCTGATCCGCCGCACCAGCCATGCGCTGCGGCGCTGCGAGGAGCGGCTGGAGGTGGTGCAGGGCCTGATCGTGGCGCTCGACGCCCTGCAGGAGGTGATCGCAATGATCACCGCCGCGCCCGATGCCGCCTCGGCACGGGCCAGCCTGCAGGTGCGGCTCGACCTGAGCGAGCGCCAGGCCGATGCCGTGCTGGCGATGCCGCTGCGTCGACTGACCGGTCTGGAGCAGGAGGGCCTGCGCCGCGAGGCGGAGCAGCTGAGCGAGGAGCGGACGCGGCTGCGTCATCTGCTCGATGACCGCGACAGCCTTCTGGACACGATGGTGACGGAGCTGCGCGGCCTGAAGAAGCGCTACGCCACCCCGCGGCGCACGCGGCTGGTGGAGGGAGGCGATGCGCTGGTGGCCCAACGGGCAGCGGCTGTGCGGCCCAATGCCGAGCTGCAGCGCCAGCAGGCGCGCCAGGCCCTTGGCAGCGACAGCCGCCTGCTGATCCAGGCCGACGGCGTGGTCCGCATCGTCTCGCCCGCCCAACTGGGGCGGCTGCACCTCGAGGAGACCGCCGAGCTGGGCGATCAGCCTGCGCCGGCACGGCTGATCCTGCCGGCGGCGGCCGCACCGACACTGCTCGCCTTCAGCAGCGACGGCCGGGTGGCCCCGCTGCGCTGGGAATTCGCCGGCCAGCAACCCGGCAACCTGGAACGCTTCCTGCCCGAGAGCCTCAGCGGCGCCAGCATCGCCCAGCTGCTGCCTCTGCCGGAAGGCGAAGGGATCAGCCTCGGGCTGCTCAGCAGCGACGGCCGCTTCAAGCGTCTGCCGCTGGAGGAGTTCCAGGAGCTCTCCAGCCGCGCCAGCACTGTGCTCAAACTCAAGGAGGGGGTCAGCCTGCGGCGGGTGGTGGCCTGCCGCGAAGGACAGGACCTGGTGGTGGCCAGCAGCAGCGGCCGCCTGCTGCGCCTGGCCGTGAACGACAGCAACCTGCCGCTGATGGGCCGAACGGCCCAGGGACCGATGTTGCTGCGCCTGCTCCCCGACGAGGAGGTGGTGGGGGCTGCCTGCGGCAGCGCCGAGGGCAGCGTGCTGCTGGTCAGCCGCGCCGGTCGACTGAAGCGGTTGCGGCTCGATGGCCTGCGGCTCTGCCAGCGGGGCGACCTGGGGCAGATCGGCCTACGGCTGCCGGATCGCAGCGACCGACTGGTGGACCTCTGCGGCGATGAGGCGGGGCTGATCGGCGTGCGGCTGGCCGGCCGCGAGGGGCGCAATCTGCGGCTCGACCTGGCGAGCCTGCCCAACCAGGACGCCAGCGGCGACGGCCAGGATCTGCCACTGGCGGCCGGCGATGCCGTGCAGGAGCTGGTGCCGCTGATCCGCGCGGCCAACGCCGGCTGAAACGTCCGACCAGAGGTCCATCGGCTGGGGCAGCAGCGAGAGCGGCAGCGCCTCAAGCGCGGAGCCCCTGGCCGCAGCCCTCCCCAGACGCATGGCTGGCCCCTTGCGATCCCGCATCCCGAGCGGCCAGAGCAGCGCACGGCGCGGGGATGAGCCCGGACATCGCACCACCGGCCCAGGGCGAACGGATCGACGCATCCACGCATCGCGCCTGAGCTCGCCCGCCGACAGGGCAGCGGACGGTGTCGCCCAAGGGACCGCAACCGAGGGCCGCGGCAGCCGTCCCGCAGGCGGGACAGTCGCCGGCTCAGGCCGAGCCGCTCAGCCGCCGGCGGACGCCGAGCCCGCCAGCAGCGGCGCCACGGCCACAAGAAAGCGATCGGCCACCAGCTCCCAGTCGTACTGCCGGGCATGGCGCCGGCCGGCGTCACGCAGGCGGGCCCTCAGCGCCGGATCATGCAGCAGCCGCAGCAGCGCCTGAGCCAGGGCGGCGGGATCGCGGGGGGGCACCAGCAGGCCCGCCTCGCCATCGGGCACCACCTCCGGGATGGCCGTGGCGGTGGTGCTCACCACCGGCAGCCCACTGGCCATCGCCTCGAGAAACACGATTCCGAAGCCCTCCTGCTGCGAAGGCAGGCAGAACACGGAAGCCCGTGCATACCAGGCGCGCACCTCGGCGTCATCTGCCAGGGCACCCAGCAGCTGCACGTGGTCCTGCAGGCCGCGGTCGCGCAGGCGCTGGGCCAGGGCCCCATGCTCGGGTCCATCGCCGATTACCACCAGTCGGGCACGGGGCTCATCGGCAATCACCATGGCAAAGGCATCGATCAGGTCGGCGATCCGCTTGCGCGGGTACTGACGCGCCACGCAAAGCACGGTGAACGGATCACGCCGGGCATCCAGCTCAGCCAGCACGGCTGGATCGGCGCTGGGCTGCCACAGCCCCAGATCGATGCCCTCGGGCACCAGGGCCAGCCGCTGCGGGGGCACGCCGTAGTGGTGGCGGATGCGATCGATGCAGTACTGACTGGTGGACAGCACCAGCGGCGCCCGCCTGGCGTTGCGCCGCTCCAGAAGCGCCAGGCCCGCCAGCATGCGCCGCGGCCAGCCCCGCTCACAGCGGGCCTCCTCGGCCAGCACCCCCTTAACGCTGCAGGCGTAAGGCGCAGGAGCCGAAGCCGCCAGGAACGCCCCATCGATGTCGAAGCCGACGATCAGGTCGTAGGGGCCGGCATCGCCGCCGCGACGCAGCCGGGTCGGCAGGCGCAGGTTGAACCAGAGGCGGCGCAGCAGCAGCGAACGGGGCCAACCGCCACGCGGCACCACACGCTCAAGCGTGTGGCCGCGGGCGGTGAGCGCCCTGGCCAGACCACCGATGGCGACGGCCGTGCCGCTGCCGGAGGCGGAATCCTGCAGCCAGGAATCGAGAAAGGCGATGCGCAACGGCCCGCTCAGCGCGCCGCCGCCAGTCCCGCTGGCTCAAGCATCAGCTTGCTGGAACGGACGCTGTCATCCATCTCGATCGGGTAGTTGCCGTCGAAGCATGCCGTGCAGAAATGGCCCGACTGGGTCTGGGCCGCTTCGACCATGCCGGCCTTGCTCAGATAGGCCAGGGAATCCACCCCCAGATGCCGCTCAATCTCCTCCAGCGTCAGCCTGGCGGCGATCAGGTGGTCCTGGGTGTCGGTGTCGATGCCGTAGAAGCAGGGATGGGTGACCGGGGGCGAACTGATGCGCATGTGCACCTCGGTGGCGCCGGCATCGCGCAGGGCCTGCACCAGCTTGCGGCTGGTGGTGCCGCGCACGATCGAGTCGTCGATGACCACCACCCGCTTGCCGGCCAGCACGTCGGGCAGAGGGTTGAGCTTGACGCGAATCCCCGCCTCGCG
>CAYNGR010000245.1:0-3514 GCA_964396755.1 uncultured Cyanobium sp.
CGCGACTTCCCGATCATGGTGGCCACCACCCTGGCCTGCCTGCCGATCTTCTGGACCGGCGGCGTGATCACGCGCCTGGAGGGCTGGATCCTGATGGGCCTGTATGGCCTCTACGTGGTGGAGCAGCTGCTCACCAATTCGGCTTCCAACGCCAGCGATGAGTTCCGCCTGCTGGTGCTGGTGATCGTGCTGCCGCTGCTGTTGGTGTTCCTCACCTGGCAGGTGCTCTCCTGGCGCGAGAAGCGTCGCCAGCTGGCTCAGTGAGGCTCTGGGGTTTCTGGGGAAGGCCCTGATCACTCTGGCTGGCGTCCTGCTCAGGGCTGACTGTCAGCTGCTCGCTGGCCAAGGCCTTTGAAAGGGCACATCCTTTGCCCATCCTTGGCCGGGAGATCGCGGCACCGGCGTTGAGACAGACCCGCCCCTGATGAGGAGACTTCTCTGGCCCATGGAAATCAGGGCTCAGGGCACGGGTTCAGTGGGCAGCGACCGCCATTCAGTCACAACGTACGGGGGCACCGGCAGCTCCACAAACACCCCCGGCAGCTCCAGGCGCAGCGGCCGGTTCTTGCGCAGATCCGCCAGCAGCGGCGTCAGATCGAATTCGGCCGCCGCGGCCCGCGGGTCGCTGGCCAGTTTCGGGTTGGAAAGGGTGATGTCGTCCAGCTCCCAGAGGCGCCGGCCGGAGCGCACCAGCAGCGGCGTCGGGTGATCGATCCGCACCCGGCCGGGGTAGCCAACGATGCGCAGGGTGACCGGGGCGGTCTCGGCCGCAGCGCCCTGGCGATAGGCCACCACCTGCCAGCTCTGGTAGTCGAGATCGCGCAGGCTCTCGAGGCTGCGCACCAGGCCGGTGCCGGTCTCACCGGGGCTGGCCTGCAGCAGGGCGGCGGCAGGCGAAGCGCCGGCCAGAGAGAGCCACAGGCACAGCAGCAGGCAGAGCAGGGGCCTGGCGATCGCCGCAGCCGTGCGGCGGCCAGTGACCCCGGCCGAGCCACAGCGATGCCGGCCTGGCAGCGACTGGAGCCCCAGCGCAGCCGCCTGCGGGCTGCCGAGGCGAGGCGCAGAACCGTGGGCGTTTCCAGCGGATGGGAGCGCGGCCGCGGGAGCCGACGGGAGCTCCTGGTGGAGCAGAGCCGGCCCTGCCTGAAAGGAGAGGAGTGCGGCAGGGTCCACCGGCCGGGAGGGAAGCGTGGTGGTCATCGGATCAGGCGGCGGCAGGGGCCTGGGGCTGACGCTGGGCGCCGGGGATGGGCTGCCAACCGGTGTGGGTGGCCCACAGGGCCCAGATCGCCATCGCCCGCAGGTAGTGGCAGGCGCGGAAGGTGTGGACCGCTGTGATCGCCTCGGGGGTGCGGAACTGCAGGCCGCCGCTGTACACCTGCTCCACCACCGCGCCGGTGATCGCGAAGGCGGTGCCGGTCTCGCCCATCAGGCGGTAGTAGGCGGCCAGGCCGAAGTTGATGCCGGTCCACACCTCCAGGGGGTGGGTGCCGTTGGGATCGAGCGGCATGCCGTCGCGGCGCAGGCCGTTGGCGACGCCGAGGCGGCCGCCCTCAAAGCGCTCGAAGCAGGCCTCCTTCACCGCCTTCAGGGAGCTGAGGGCCCGCTCCTCGGCCACCACCGGCGGCAGGCCGAGCAGGCGCGCGTAGAAGTCGCCGCAGAGCTGATCGGCCATCACCACCGGCGTGCCGCTCTCGGCATCGATGTTGTAGTACTCGCCGTTCCAGAGCAGGCGGTCGAAATTGCTGCGGCTCTGCTCCAGCCAGGCGCTGAACTCGCGCTGTTCATTGGAGGTGTCGAGACCCAGCGACAGCTGCAGCCGCTGGGCCATGGCCAGGGCCGCCTCCAGAGCGGCGATCCAGAGGGCGCCGCAGTAGGCGCTGACGCCCTTGAGCGGCCAGTCGTCGAAGGTCTGATCCGGGGCGCCGCCGTTGTCGGGCAGGCCGTCGTTGTTGGCATCAAACGCCTTGAGGTAGCGAAGCGCCTGCACCGCCGCCGGCCAGCACTCGGCCAGGAAGCGCAGGTCCTCGCCGCTGGGGGCCAGGGTGAAGGCGCGCCACACCTGCAGCACGAAGTCGCTGGCCAGGTCCTTCCAGAGGTTGCAGTCCTGGTAGGCGGTGTAGTTGCTGGCGTCGAACGGCCGCTCATTGGGGGCGCCGAGATCGTGGGGGGTGGCGCCGGCGACCTTGCGCGGCGCCTCGACGCGGCCCTTGCCCTGGGTGAAGTACCAGCCGATCGGGCGGGGGGTGGGATCGGCGGCCGGGATGGCGCGGGCGAAGTCGCGCAGCACCGCCTTGTCGAGCTCCGGCCATAGCTGCAGCAGCGCGAACGAGCCGTAGAGGCGCACATCGAGGCTCTCGTACCAGGCGTAGTCGAGGCACTCGAGCACCCCGAAACGGCCCACCGGATCGTTGGGGCTGGCCGCGGTCCAGAGGGTGCCGCCGCTGGCCAGGTCGTAAAGCTCATTGAGCAGGGCCATGCGCAGCGGCTCCGGCAGATCGGAGCGCTCCAGCACCGGCGCCTGCCAGGCGGCGATCGCCTCGCGCCAGCCGCGCCAGTCGCGCAGGGCCTCGGCGGCGATGGCGGCGGCGTTGTCGCCACCGGCTCCGAAGACATCGGTGTAGCGGCGCAGGCTGCGGGTGCCGGTGGCAAACGCCGTGACCGGCAGATCCCAGGCGATCACGACCGGAATCTCGAGGCTCTCGCCGGGGGCCAGGGTGAGCCGCACGGCGATCGCCGAGCTGCTGGGGTCGTGGTCGCCGCTGCGGCGGTCGTTGTTGCTCTCAGGGATGGAGCCATCAGCGGCGAAGGGGCTCCACAGCTCACCGCCGTCACCGGCCGGATTCCAGCGGCTGCAGCGGAAGAGTTCGAGGGGGCCGGCGCCGTCCCCCCGACCGGCCTGCAGCGTCGCGGCATCAGGCAGCGCCAGGATCCACTCGCCCTGACCCTCGGCGATCGGCTCGCTGATCTCGCCCTGCTGCAGCACGGCGGCCATGCCTGGGGCGTCGAGGCAGCGGTTGCGCTGGCCCCGGCTGCGGCCGATCGCCGGCACGTAGTTGTGCTCGGGGCTGCCGTCGTCGCGGAAGTGCACCGAAGCCGACGGATCGGTGTTGGTGAACCAGCCCAACGTGTTGCGCCAGCTCAGCAGCAGCGACACCGTCAGCGGCTGATCGGTGGGGTTGCGCAGGGTCCAGGCGAACACCGCCAGCGGATAGCTGGTGCGGGTGTAGTCGCCGGGCAGGATCGGGCTGAAGGCCTGGCAGCTCACCTCCGCCTGGAAGACACCGCTGTAGTGGGTCTCGCTGAGCGGATAGCGGGCGGCGTAGGTGCCGGTGCTGCGCTCGGGCGTGCTGGCGGGATACCAGCTCCAGGCCGGCAGCGGCTCACCCGCGTCAAGCCGGGAGGCATCCACAGCCGGCTTGACCGCCAGGGCGTGGGCGCGGCTGGTCTGTCCATCGCTCTCGAACAGGGCGAACTGGCAGTCGGGCAGGGTGCCGAACCAGTGCTCGCCGCC
>CAYNGR010000246.1:0-3492 GCA_964396755.1 uncultured Cyanobium sp.
TCGCCGCCTCCAGCTGCCGCAGCTCGGGATGGACGGTGCCCCACTGGGCATGGGAGGCCATCATCACGCCCATGCGGTGGTGGGCGATCATCTGCACCAGAAAGGCCCGGTCGAAGTCGGGGGCGTTGCGCAGGGCATCGAGGCTGGTGCCGAAACCGGGCATCCCCCAGCCCATGCCTTGTCCCATGCCCATGCCGGGGCCCATGCCCATCCCCATCCCCATGCCGGGGCCCATGCCCGAACCCCAGGCCGGCGAGGGCCAGGCGGGAACCTCAACCCCGTACCACTGCCGGTACCAGCGGCGCATCTGGGCGTTCTCACGGCTCTGACTGGTGCGGATCCGCTCGGCAAGAGCCCGGATCTCAGGGCGTCTGGAGCGCTGCAGCGCCAGATCAGCCATGGCGATGGCCCCTTCGTGATGGGGAATCATCATCACGATGAAATGGGCATCGGCGGAACGCGCCCCCAGCGCCATGCCGCCCCAGCCCTGCCCCCCCGGAGCCCCGGCTGGCGTCGTGACAGGGGACGTCAGAGGCGATGAGGCTGGCGGAACCGGAGCCGCCCGGGCGCTGACGACAAGGCTGAGCCAGGCGCTGGTGACGGCAAGCAGGCCTGGCCTGGCGCGCCTGAGGCTGAGCGGGAACGGGAAGGCCATCGTTGCTCCTCTCGGATCATGACTGGGTGGTGTGATCAACCCTCCAGCTCAGCCGCGCCAGGTGGGCCGTCCGCCCTCCAGCAACGTGCCACGCAGCCGCCAGAGTGCCTCAGCAGAAACCTCAAGCCCATGCTGATGCACAAGCTCAGCCGCCTGGTCGGTGGTGCCGATCTGGCGCAGAGCCTCCGCAAAGGCAGGATCATCATGCAGCAGCTGTTTCAACTGTTGCAGAAGATCCGGGGCAATTTCAGAACCTTCGGGATCGTGGATCTGGCTTGTCGCCATTGGTCCTCCTGTTCAGGATTGACTCAGTGTAGGAACGGCAGCTGCTGACGAGACCTGGGCTTAGTTGCAGGAATCGTCCTCCAGATTGAGGAGTGCAGACTGACGCCAAAACATGGCGTCGATGCAGCAGATGCGCGTCAGAGGCAAGCGAACGGAGTCCATCAAGAGCCACTCAGATCACCAGATCCACAGGTGAGGTACCGGTGACGAGACCTGGATCAGGGCTCTGCATCGGCAGCAAACCGCAGGCCTGCCAGCTGCCATTCGGACTGCAGCGGATGGGGGCGATGCCAGCAGCAACGCACAGGGCGATGGCGAAGACCGGCGCCATGGGCCTGGGTCAACAGCTGGCCAGCTGCATTCGGCCGGAGACCAACATCCGCCGAGAGGACGACCGTCACGCCCCTGTCTCCGAAGGCCACCAGCTCCAGCGGCACCGCTGCGCCCGGGTCCTGAACCAGCTGCAACCAGCCGTCTTGCGGGACCCCCATCGGCCAATAGTTCGCCTCACGGCACAACCCGGTTGAGCAGCAGATGCTGGAGAGTCGATGGGGGGGAAACATGGGCCCAGCCGAGACGGCCTGAGCCAGGCCGAAGAACGACTCTTGATGGCCGCCCTGCGCATGAACCTGATCGGTATTCATTGATGATCTCCCGCCAATCATTCAAGTCGATGAAGCAAGCCTATGAAGGCGACGCGACGTCGCTTGCTCTGCGCATGGGATCGCAACCGCGCAGCACTGCGTGGTGCCACTCCGTCCCTGTCGAAATGAACTAAACTCCCCCAGGTTCACGCACAGGCTCTCGGTAGCCGCGCAGCAGCGAGGAGTTGACGATCACCGACAGAGAGCTGAGCGCCATGGCGGCACCGGCGATCATCGGGTTGAGCCAACCAAGTGCGGCAATCGGCACACCGAGGCTGTTGTAGAAGAAGGCCCAGAGCAGGTTCTGACGGATCTTGCGCATCGTCGCCCTCGACAGACCGATGGCGGTGATCACCGCACGCAGATCGTTGCCGATCAGCAGCAGATCACCCGCCTCCTTGGCCACATCCGAGCCGGAACCGATGGCGATGCCGATGTCGGCGCTGGCCAGTGCCGGAGCGTCATTGACGCCATCGCCCACCATCGCCACCACCTGGCCGGCCTGCTGCAGGGAGCGGATCGTGGCGGCTTTGCCCGCCGGAGGCACCTCGGCGATCACCTCGCGGATGCCCACCAGGGCCGCGATCGAGCCGGCGGTGCTGCGGTTGTCGCCGCTGAGCATCACCACCCGGATGCCACGCCGCTTGAGAGCCTCCACCACCTGCCTGGCCTCAGGCCGCACGCGGTCGGTCACCGCCAGCAGGCCCAGGACGGACGCCCCCTGACCCAGCAGCATCACGGTGTTGCCGGCGGCCTCCAGCTGCTGCAGCTGGCGTTCCGCCACCGCGCTGAGCGCAGGCAGGAAACGACCCGCCAGCGCGCGGTTGCCCAGCCACAGGGATTGCCCGTTGACCAGCGCCTGGACGCCCTCCCCCGCCCCGGCCAGAAACTGCCGCGCCGGCAGCAGCTGCAGCCCTGCCGCTGACGCCGCCTCCAGGATCGCTGCGGCCAGCGGATGCTCCGAGCCATGCTCCAGAGAGGCCGCTAGCTGCAGCAGCTGCGCCTCGCTGAGATCGGCCAACGGCAGCACCTTGCTCAAGCTGGGCCTGCCCTGGGTGAGCGTGCCGGTCTTGTCGAACACCACGGTGGTCAGCCGCTCCACCCGCTCCAGCACCTCACCGCTGCGGATCAGGATCCCCAGTTCCGCCCCCCTGCCGACGCCCACCATCAGCGCCGCCGGGGTGGCGATGCCCAGGGCACAGGGGCAGGAGATCACGAGGACGGCGACGAAGGCGAGCAGCCCATGGCCGAAGCGTCCCGCCAGGCTCCAGAGCAGCAGGGCCAGCAGCGCCGCAGCCACCACCGCCGGCACGAACACGGCCGTCACCCGGTCCGCCAGCCGCTGCACCGGGGCGGAGCTGGCCTGGGCGTCCTCGACGATGCGGATGATCTGGGCCAGGGCGGTGTCGGCTCCCACCCGGGTGGCCTCAAAGCGCAACAGCCCGGTGCCATTGATCGTGCCGCCGATCAGCTCGGCGCCCGCCTGCTTGATCACCGGCAGCGATTCGCCGGTGATCAGCGCCTCATCCACCGACGAGCGCCCCTTGATCACACGCCCATCGGCGGGCACCCGCTCGCCGGGGCGCACCAGCACCAGATCGCCGCACTGCACCGCCTCCGCCGGAATCGTCATCTCCTGGCCGCCGCGGATCACGGTGGCGCTGGCGGGTTGCAGGTCGAGCAGCCGGCGCACCGCGGCGGATGAGCGCTGCTTGATCAGCTCCTCCATCGCCTTGCCCATCAGCACGAAGGCGATGACCACGGCCGACACCTCGAAGTAGACGCCGCGCTCCTCGATGCCAACCGGCAGGAGCCGGGGGGCGAACACCACAACCACGCTGTAGAGGTAGGCGACCGAGGTGCCCAGCGCGATCAGCACATCCATGTTCAGGGCTCGGCGCCGCAGGG
>CAYNGR010000247.1:0-3478 GCA_964396755.1 uncultured Cyanobium sp.
TGTCCTCCGGCAGGTACTGATAGGTGCCGTAGAGGTCGCAGGCCTCATCGCCGGCATACACCTTGAACCACTCGATGCGACGCTCGCCGCCATAGGCCTTGGCCACCGCCGCATCCAGCACCCGCTGGGTGGCGGGCCAGATGTCGACGCCGGTGCCGTCGCCGCGGATGAACGGGATGATCGGATCGTGGGGCACGACCGGCTGGCCGTTCTCGAAGCGGATCGCCGTGCCGCTGCTGGGGGGCGTGAGCTTCTCGTAGGTGGCCATGGCGGGAGCGTCGATGGGTGCTGCGGGCAGGAGGCGAGCCTATGGCGCAGGCCGTGCGGCAAAGGTTTGTTGTGATCGCCAGGTCGGCCGTCGGTGTGGTTGGCGGACGGGGCTGGCCCCCGCTCCGGGTTGCCGCCGCGTGTGCCGGCCGCCATCGAGACCGCGAATCCGGGCATTCCGTCTCAGGATGGGGGGCATGAACGCAGCAGACCAGGCCCAGTCGCTGGAGCTCGCCCAGGCCATCGCCTCGGTGGTCACCCTGTTCCGTTCCCATTTCCCCGCCGCCAGGGCCAACCTCACCCCCTGGCGCGACGATCCCCAGACCCGCGCCTACCAGGAGCGCGAGTCCCTCGATCTTTCCTTTCACTTCCCGGGCTGGAGCCCCCGGCTGCAGTGCCGCTCGCTGCTGGTGCAGCTGCGTCTTGATCGTCCGGCAGCGGCGGCGGCCGACCGGCGCCCGCGTCTGCTGGGCGTCACGATCCGCGGCCTCACCTATGAATCAGAGCGTTGGCGCCTGGCCACCGTCGGCGACTGGACGCCCTCCGGTCAGCACCTGCCCCAGCCTGAGGTGAGCGACAGCCTGCGCCAGGTCTGCCGCGAGCTGTTCGCCCTGTTCGGCGGCGAGGCCGAGGCCGGTGCCTCCGCGGAAGAGGCGGCCTGAGCGCCTGACCCTCGGCGCCAGAGGTCGTTGTGCCCGATGTCCGGACCCGGCCTGCAGGCCCATTCGGTTCACCACCGCAACGGGGAGCGGTGGGGGCTCGGGCGGTCTGCCCCTGGGATGGCCGGCGGCAGTGGATCCCCGGCCGCGGCATCGGCACGGCCGGGCGCCCAGTCCTGTGGGCTGCTGATCGGCCGCCCCGGGGCCTAGGACGGGCCCCAGTCTCTGCTGCAGAACAGTGACCCGTTTCGACGTCGCTGCCGCCAGCTCCGACGCGCCGCCGGCAGCGTCGCTGGCGCAGGAGCTGCGGCGCCGCGGCTGGACCCTGCCGTTGCCGCTCACCCTGCTGGCGCTGCTGGCCCTCGGCTTCCTCAGCCGCTGGCTCACCCGCAGCGAGCTGGTGCAGGCCTGGGATGCCGGCAACTTCGTGCTGGCGCTCGACAGCTTCGATCCGCTGCGGCATCAGCCCCATCTGCCGGCGGTGTTCTGGTGGTTGATCAGCCTGGGGCGCTGGATCCGGCCGCTGCTGGGGGGTGACGGCGTGGCGGCTCTCGAGCTGGTCAACGCTGCGATTGCAGCGGTGGCCCTGCCTTGCGGATTGCTGCTCGGCTATCGCCTCGGTGGCTGGCGCACCGCCTGGTGGCTGGTGGTGCTGCTGTTCAGCGCCCCGGTGCTTTGGTTCTACGCCAGCCAGCCGCTCAGCTACGGCGCCGAGCTGGGCTGGGTGGTGGCCCTGGCTTGGTGCGCCTGGTGCGTCTCCCAGGGGGAGGCCTGGGCGCTGGCGCCCCTGGCGCTGCTGATGGCCACCGCCGGTGGCATCCGCCCCAACACGCCGATCTTCCTGCTGCCACTGGTGCTGTTCTGCTGCCTGCGCGGCTGGCGCCGGGGGATCGGCGCCGCGCGCCTGGCTGCCGCGGTGGCTCTCGGCGCCGGCGTGCTGGTGCTCTGGGGCCACGCCTTCCTGCAGGAGGCCGGCGGTCTGGGGCGCTTCTGGCCGCTGCTGCGCAGCTGGCAGAACGCCCACAACGACCAGGCCGCCGGCGGCAGCCTGGCCAATGCCTGGCTGCTGCTGCGCACCGTGGCGCTCAGCGCCCCGCTCGGCCTGGCTCTTGCCCTGGTCGGGGCGGCCCGGCCGGGCCGGCAGGCGTTGCTTCCCGCCGGGGACGATGCGGCACTGCGCCGCTGGCGCGGCTGGTTCCTGCTCCTATGGATCGCGCCGGCTGCCGCCTACTTCCTGCTGGTGCACTTCACCCGCATGGGGCACGCCACCACGCTGCTGCCGGCGGTGCTGCTGCTGCTGGCGCTGCGTCTGGCGGCCGTGGGCGGCCCAGGTCCGCTGCGCTGGCCCCGCGATCTGCTGCTGGTGCTGCTGCTGCAGAGCCTGCTGTTCCTGGTGGTGCCGGGCGATCGTTTCGCTGCCTCGCTGCGCGACTACGACCACGACTGGGGTGTGGCGATCCAGGCGGCCCGTCGCTACGACCCGGCCACGACCCTGGTGGTCACCAGCGGTCGCTCCAACCTGCGCGCCTACCGGCTGCCCTCGGTGCATCTGAGCGCCTACGACCACGGAGAGGCCGATCTGGTGCTTGATCAGGAGCGCGAGACGATCGCGGTGCGGCCGCCGCTGCGGCGGGTGCTGCTGCTGGACCGCGGCCTGGCGCTCGAGCCTCCGGCCCTGCCCGGCGTGCGGGTGGAGATGCTGATCCCGGGGCGTCTGCAGCTGATCGAGCTGCCGGTGCCGCCGTCGGGACTGGAGGTGGGTCGCCGCCTGGTCGCGCCGCTGCGCGGTGACGGGCCGGAGCCGCCGCAGCTGCCTCCTCGCCGGCGGGCCGCGTAATCGTTCGCAACCTTGCCCGCTGTCGCCACGAGACCACCCCTACGGTGGTCAGCCTGCCCGTGTCGTCCGAGGACCGATGCCTGTCGCCCTGGCCTCCCAGCTGCGTGAGGGAACCAAGAAAGCTCACACCATGGCCGAGAACACCGGCTTCGTGAGCTGCTTCCTCAAGGGGGTGGTCGACAAGGCCAGCTACCGCACTCTGGTGGCGGATCTGTGGTTCGTCTACAGCGCCATGGAGGAGGAGATCGGTCGCCTGGCGGATCACCCGGTGGTGGGACCGGTCGGCTTCCCCGAGCTCAACCGCCGTGAGAGCCTCGAGCAGGATCTCGCCTTCTATTTCGGCTCCGGCTGGCGGCAGCAGATCCAGGCCACCCCGGGCGCCAAGGAGTATGTGGCCCGCATCCGCCGGGTGGCCCAGGAGGCCCCCGAGCTGCTGGTGGGGCATCACTACACCCGCTACATCGGCGACCTGTCCGGTGGTCAGATTCTCAAGAACATCGCCCAGAAGGCGATGAGCCTGGGCGAGCACGACGGCCTGCGCTTCTACGAATTCGACAGCATCCCCGACGAGAAGGGCTTCAAGGCCAACTACCGTGCGGTGCTCGACAGCCTGCCGATCGATCAGGCCATGGCCGACCGCATCGTCGAGGAGGCCAATCAGGCGTTCCACTGCAACATGAAGATGTTCCAGGAGCTGGAAGGGAACCTGATCGCC
>CAYNGR010000248.1:0-3475 GCA_964396755.1 uncultured Cyanobium sp.
TCTTGCCCCGGTAATACATCTCGGCGCACTTGTCCTCGAAGCGTCGGCCCAGAACCATGTCGCGATAGAGCATCAGGCCCTCATCGCGGCTGACCGTGGTGCTGACGGCGGGATAGAGGCTCTGATGGCGCAGGGCGTGACTGCCGGCCTCGTCCGGAACGGCGCCGTTGCTGGAGCTGGCTTCGGGGCGGACAGCGGCGGCGGTGCTGGCAGTCAGGTCCTGGGTCATGTCAGGGGACCATGGCGTTCGTATCGCCGACTGTACGGGGTCCGTCCCCTCTGGACGGTCAAAACCACTGCCTCTGCCTACAGTCACGCGCCAAGTGCGCTGCGGCGGGTTGGACCTCCCAATCGATCATTTCCGTCTGCTCGGCGTCAGCCCTGCAAGCGATACCCAGACGGTGCTGCGCACCCTGGATCACCGCCTGGACCGGGTGCCGGACCAGGGTTTCACCACCGAGACCCTGCAGGCCAGGGCCCGGCTGCTGCAAGAGAGCGCCGACTTGCTGAGCGACAACGAACGCCGACGCCATTACGAGGCCGAGCTGCTGGCGCTGGCCGGCGGTCAGAACGCCATGCCGGCGCTCGACATCCCGGGCTCCCTGGAGGTCGCCGGGCTGGTGCTGCTGCTGGAGGCCGGTCAGGCCCAGGAGGCCTTCGAGCTGGCCTGCCGCTCCCTGCAGCCGCCGCAGGCGCCGGCCCTGGGCAGCAGCCGTGAGGCCGACCTCAGCCTGGTGGCCGGCCTGGCCTGCCGCACCGCCGCCGAGGAGAGCCGCAACCGCCGCCATTTCGAGGCCGCCGCCCGCCAGCTGCGCCAGGGTCTGCAGCTGCTGCAGCGGATGGGGCAGCTGCCGGAGCTGCGCCAGCGGCTGGTGCGCGATCTCGATGCGCTGTCGCCCTATCTAGTGCTCGATCTGCTCAGCCGCGAGCTCACCGCCGCCGATAAGCGCGCCGAGGGCATGGAGCTGCTCGAGCAGCTGGTGCAGCGGCGCGGCGGACTGGAGGGGGATCTCGATCCCAGCTTCAGCGGCGCTGAGTTCCAGGTGTTCTTCAAGCAGATCCGCAGTTTCCTGACGGTGCAGGAACAGGTCGATCTGTTCAGCCGCTGGGCCGAGGCAGGCTCGGAGGCGGCCGATTTCCTCAGCAGCATCGCCCTGACCGCCTCGGGTTTCGTGCAGCGCAAGCCCGAGCGCATCGCCGCCGCCCGTGATCGCCTGCAGGCCAGCGGTCGCGCCGGCATCGAGCCGCTGCTGGCGAATCTGCATCTGCTGCTGGGCGAAGTGGACGTCGCCCTCGACACGTTCGCCAGCGGGGCCGGCCCGGACCTGCGCGCCTGGGCCGAGCGTCAGAGCCGCGAGCCATTGGCGCAGCTGTGCGCCTACTGCCGCGACTGGCTCGCCAACGACGTGCTGCCCGGCTATCGGGATCAGGAGTCCGATCCCGATCTCGATGCCTACTTCGCCGATCGCGATGTGATCGCCTGGGTGGAGCGCGAGGACCGGCGCAGCGGCCGCCACTACGCGCCGGCGCCGCCCGCCCCGCCCGAGCCGCCGGCCGCTCCGGAGCCGTTCTCGTTCGCCACGGCCGGCAGCTTCGAGAGCCGCTTCCCGTCCCTGGCCGCCAGCAGCTTCGACTGGTCCGCGCCGATGGCCGCGCCGCTGAGCGGCGGCAGCTTCACCAGCCTGAGCAGCAGCGCCCCGAGCAGCGCCACCAGCCTGTTCTCCACCCCCGCCTCCCCGTTCGCCGATCTCGGTCCCTATGAGGAACCGGAGGAGCTGGAGGAGGACGACGACGAGGTTCCGGTGCGCTGGCGTCTGCCCAGCTTCAGCTGGCTGTGGGGCAGCGCCCCGCATGAGGACGATCTGGAGCCGCCGCCGGCCGCCGCCGTCGAGCCCTCCAGCCGGCGTTCGCGCGCCTCCAGGCTGCCGGCTTCCTGGCGCCCCTCCACCTGGCCGCTGCCGTGGCGGGTGGCCGGGGCGGTGAGCCTGGGCCTGGTGGCCGGTCTGTCGGCGGTGCTGCTGCGCCCGCGCGCGCCAGAGCCCCCCGCACGCGGCGTCGTCGTGCTGCCGGTGCAGCCCCCGGCTGCCGGCGCCGGTGCGCCTCCTGCCGCTGCCCCTGCTGCGGCTGGGACGAGCAAGCCGCGTCCGGTTGCGCCGTCGCCCCCGTCGCCGCTGGCGCCCCTCACCAGTGCCTCCCCCAGTGACGCTGAGCTCAAGCGGGTGCTCCAGGGCTGGCTCGACGCCAAGGCCGACGTGCTGGACGGCGGTGCTCTGCCTGCCGAACTGGAGCAGATCGCCCGCAGCGCACCGATCACGCGCCTGCGCGAGGAGCGCCGCATCGATGACGCCGCCGGCCAGCGCCAGAAGATCGATGTGAGTGTCGAGGACATCAGCGTCGTTGAGCGCAGCCCGCAGCGCCTGGCCGTGCGGGCACGGCTGCGATACAGCGATGAGCGCCGCGATCGCAGCGGCCGGGTGATCGAGACGACGGCGCCGATGACCCTGCGCAACGTCTATGTGTTCGGTCGCGACGGCAACCGCTGGCGCCTGGCCGCCACCCGCAGCGGCGGCTGATCCGCCGCTGACCAGTCCAGCCTGCCGGCCGCGGCGCCGGTCGGGATTCAGCTCTCTGGATGCTGTGTTCCGGAGGCGCCTCCTTGGAGGCGTGCATCAGGAGGTCTCCATCAGGAGGTGTCCATCGGGATCCCTCCACCGGGATGCGGCGCACCGAACGGGGACAGTCGCTCGTCGTGACGCCCGCTCGAAGCCTGCCTGCCGCGACACTCACCCGTTGGCGCTGGGGAGGCACCCTGGCCAGCGCCTATGGGCCGCGGCCAAGGCCGAGTGCCACAGCCGCCGCTTCGGCGAGGGTTCCGCAGGGTTGCCACGCCATCGACCCGGCCGCGCCGCCAGGCCATCAGCAGGGCCTTCTGCCGACTGGCGGGCCCTGCGCCAGCAGGCGGGATCGCAGACTGGCGGCCAGCGGGGCCATCCCCGCAGGGAGATCCACACCCCCAGCGCGGCCGCGGCGACGATCCAGCACGATCAGCCTGGAGCTCTGCGGCCCTCGCCGTTCTTCCCTCAGTTCCGTTCCGCACCCCCTGTCAGCCAGCGATGTTCGACGAGCTTTCCCAGCGGTTTGAAGATGCCGTCAAGAGCCTGCGGGGGCAGGCGTCGATCTCGGAGACCAACGTCGAGGGGGCGCTCAAGGAGGTGCGCCGCGCCCTGCTGGAGGCCGACGTCAGCCTGCCCGTGGTGCGGGAGTTCGTCGATGAGGTGCGCCGCAAGGCGGTGGGCACCGAGGTGGTGCGCGGCATCAACCCCGACCAGAAGTTCATCCAGGTGGTGCATGAGCAGCTGGTGGAGACCATGGGCGGCGAGAACGCCCCCCTGGCCCCCGGCGGCAAGCCCGGTGAACCGGCCGTGGTGCTGATGGCCGGCCTGCAGGGCGCCGGCAAGACCACCGCCACCGCCAA
>CAYNGR010000249.1:0-3461 GCA_964396755.1 uncultured Cyanobium sp.
CGGCCGGTGCCCAGCAGCTCCATCAGCCGCCGCAGCTCCCCCTGCCAGAGGATCGCCAGGGCCAGGCTGCAGGCCAGCACCAGGGCATCCACCAGCTTGCTGGTGAGCGGCAGGCTGGCGTAGCGCTGCACCACCCAGGCCAGCGCCACCAGGAACAGGAAGCCGCGCAGCAGCCAAAGCGTGCGGCGGTCGGTGATGCGCCCCAGCAGCAGCACCCCCAGACCGGTGGCGCAGATCAGGTCGAGCAGCAGGCGCAGGTCGAGGATCTGCAGCCAGGTCACGGGCAAGGGGGCATCGAGGCGGCGATGAACACCCGCCGGGGAGCGCCGAAGGCCGCCCGGTCAGCGGGACTGGACCGCCTCAAGTTACCGGTTGGACCTGCGGGCTCAGCCGCGCCGGCAGCTGGTCGAAACGCAGCAGATCCTCCGGCAGCTCGCGCCGCTGCACCAGATCGGCCAGGCCGTCGTGCACCAGCACCGCCGCGGGGCGCGGGATGCGGTTGTAGTTGGAGGACATCGACAGGTTGTAGGCGCCGGTGGCGAGCACCGCCAGCACCTCGCCGCTGCCGGCAACGGGCAGCGACACGTCGCGCAGCAGCACATCGCCCGATTCGCAGTGCTTGCCGGCCACCGTGACGGTCTCCTCGCCCTGGCCCACAGGACGGTCGGCCAGCAGTGCGGTGTAGCGCGACTGATAAGTGATCGGCCTGGGGTTGTCGCTCATGCCGCCGTCCACCGAGACGTAGGTGCGCAGACCGGCGATCTGCTTGCGGCTGCCGATCGAATAGAGCGTCACCCCGGCGGTGGCCACCAGCGAGCGGCCCGGTTCACACAGCAGCCGCGGCAGCTCCAGGCCCCGCTCGCGGCAGGCGCCGGCCACGGCCTCGGCCACCGTGCGCACCCACTCCTGGATCGACGGGGGATCGTCCTGTTCGGTGTAGCGGATGCCGAGGCCGCCGCCGACGTTGAGATCGCTGCAGGGGTGGCCCAGGGAGCGGGCCAGGGCCAGCGCATCGGCCATCACCCCGGCGAGGTCGCGGTGTGGTTCCAGCTCGAAGATCTGGGAGCCGATGTGGGCATGCAGCCCGTCGAGAAGCGCCCAGGGGCAGTCGGCCAGCTGGCGCAGCACCGGCTCGAGCTGATCGGGATCGAAGCCGAATTTGCTGTCGAGATGGCCGGTGCGGATGTACTCGTGGGTGTGGCACTCGATGCCCGGGGTGAAGCGCAGCAGCAGCCGCACCGGCTGCGAGCGTCCCTGCATCAGCGAGGCCAGCAGCTCGATGTCGTGGCTGTTGTCGACCACCACCGTGACGCCCTGCTCGATGGCCAGGGCCAGCTCCTCACGGGATTTGTTGTTGCCGTGCAGCACGATCCGCTCAGCGGGCATGCCGCCCTGCAGGGCGGTGAGCAGCTCGCCGGCGCTGACGGCGTCGAGGCCGAGCCCCTCGGAGGCCACCAGGGCCGTCAGGGCCAGGGAGCTGTGGGCCTTGGAGGCGTACACCGCCAGCGAGGGGCCGGGGTAGAAGCGCTGCAGAGCCTCGCGGTAGGCGCGGCAGGTGGCCCGCAGGGTGGCCTCATCGAGCACATAGAGAGGAGTGCCGTAGCGCTGCGCCAGCTCGCTCAGGGCGATGCCGCCCACCTCGAGGCGACCGTGGGCGTCGAGTCGGGCGCTGATCGGCGCCAGGTTGCGGTTGGGACTGAGCGGATCGCAGTCCGGCTCGAACGGCCGGTCCACCGCCGGCGGTGCTGCCTGGGCAGGAGAGAGGACCATGGGAGCGCGGGAGCAGCAACGATGGGGCGATCGTAGGCAGCGGCTCGCGGCGCTCTGGCGGATCTGTCCTGGCGGCTTTCGGCTGCCCCGGCGCCTGCAGGAGCCGCCATGCTGGGCTCATGGCCGGGACCTCAGGCCGGCTGAGCTCTTTGAACCGCATGTCCACCGCCAGGGCCGCCGCTGACCGTTCCGACGACCGGCAAGTGGCCGAGTCAACCGGCATGGCCGCGGCAGGGGAGCGGCTGGCCCCTCTGGTCGAGGCGGATCTGCGGGCTTGCCTGATGCTCGATGCCGCCAGCCTCGGCGGCCTGTGGAGCGCCGAGCAGTGGCGGCGCGAGCTGGAGGACGGGCAGCGCCCCGGCATCGGCCTGCACCGCGGCGGGGCGCTGCTGGCGATGGCCTGCGCCGCGCTGGTTCTCGATGAGCTGCACATCAGTCTGGTGGCGGTGGATCCGCGGCACCGTCGTCAGGGGCTGGGGCGCAGGGTGCTGCGCCAGCTGCTCAGCAGCGGGCGTGCCCTGGGGGCTGAACGCGCCACCCTGGAGGTGTCGACCGACAACCCCGCTGCCCAGGCGCTCTACGCCGCCAGCGGCTTCCGGACGGCCGGGGTGCGTCGCCGTTACTACCGCGACGGCAGCGATGCGCTGATCCAATGGGCCAACCTGGACGAGATCGGGCCAGCGACGGAGCCGGCGCTTGTGCCGGAGCGAGGCTCATTCGGGTGATGTCAGGGTCGGTTTCCCGAAGTTCGTTAGTCACAACCAGCCCTAAGTATCGCTTTCCGTTGATCTCATCTTTGCCGCATACGGTAGTGGTGCCAAGCGTTAACGCGTCAGCAAAGCGCAGTTCCGCAGCCTGCTGCGCAGCTCCGCTTCACTCCTGATAGGTTGGGTCTACTTGCACCAAGGCCCCGGCCATGTTTGAGCGCTTCACCGAGAAGGCCATCAAGGTGATCATGCTGGCCCAGGAGGAGGCTCGCCGCCTGGGCCATAACTTCGTGGGCACCGAGCAGATCCTGCTGGGTCTGATCGGCGAAGGCACTGGCGTCGCCGCCAAGGTGCTCAAGTCGATGGGGGTCAACCTCAAGGACGCCCGCGTCGAGGTTGAGAAGATCATCGGTCGCGGCTCCGGCTTCGTCGCTGTCGAGATCCCGTTCACGCCGCGGGCCAAGCGGGTGCTGGAGCTCTCCCTCGAGGAGGCCCGTCAGCTCGGCCACAACTACATCGGCACCGAACACCTGTTGCTGGGCCTGATCCGCGAGGGCGAGGGCGTCGCCGCCCGGGTGCTGGAGAACCTCGGCGTCGACCTGGCCAAGGTGCGCACCCAGGTGATCCGCATGCTCGGCGAGACCGCCGAGGTGGCCAGCGGTGGCGGTGGGGGCAAAGGCTCCACCAAAACCCCAACGCTCGACGAGTTCGGCAGCAACCTCACCCAACAGGCCGCCGACGGCAAGCTCGACCCCGTAGTGGGCCGTCAACACGAGATTGAGCGGGTGATCCAGATCCTGGGTCGCCGCACCAAGAACAACCCCGTGCTGATCGGCGAGCCCGGCGTGGGCAAAACCGCCATCGCCGAGGGCCTCGCTCAGCGCATCAACTCGGGCGATATTCCCGACATCCTCGAAGACAAGCGCGTTCTCACCCTCGACATCGGCCTGCTCGTGGCCGGCACCAAGTACCGCGGTGAGTTCG
>CAYNGR010000250.1:0-3437 GCA_964396755.1 uncultured Cyanobium sp.
CCCACTGGGGATCGCGTGGGAGGAAGACGACGCGGGTTTCCGACTCGCCGCGGCGGACCGGCGCCATCTCCGCCTCGATGGCCGCCAGATTGGCTGCCTCGATCGCCTCGACCGCCTGCTGCGGATCCCGGTTGCCGGCGATCGCCTCCGCCAGCCCCTCACGGTTCTCACTGCTGTACCGGGTCACGCCGAGGCTGCGGGCCACCTCCCGCAGCTGACGCATGCTCAGCGCAGCCAGGCGGCTCAGCAGATTGCTGTCGGACATGGGTGGTCACGCGGAATGTGAACAAGAGTTTCTTTGACCTGAGCCTGGCGGGATCGCTCCTGTCAGCAGACAGGGACACAGCCCGCCCGCCCGGCCCTCGCCCGTGGCGCCCGCAACGCCGATGCCTGCTAGAACAGATGTACTGATTGCGCGGCCGTTGGCTGCGTCTTCGCCGGCGTGCCGTCGCCCTTCCCGCTCCTCTCTCCTCGAGGTCTCGGCGGCGTCCTCGCCATGCCACCGCTCGGGTGTCGGCGCTTCGGGTGACGCCACTCGGGTGATGTCACCGCGTCTCTGTCGCTGTGCCTGCGCCTCTGCCGGTTCGTGCTTCGCCGTCTGCCTCGGGTTCCGTGTCGTCTGCCGCCCTGTTGCTCTGGGATCTGCCTGCCGGCTTGCCGGTGCCGCTGCGCGCTGAAGCCGAGCCGCATCTGTGTGCCCTGGCCGGTGAGGCCGTCGCGGCCGGCTTCCCCAGCCCGGCCGACGACTATGTGGAGGCGCGCATCGATCTCAATCGCGAGCTGATCGCCTCGCCCCTGTCCACCTTCTTCATGCGGGTCTGCGGTGATGCCATGCGCGGTGACGGCATCATCGATGGCGATCTGCTGGTGATCGATCGCAGCCTCGAGCCCTGCCCGGGGCGGGTGGTGGTGGCCGCCCATGCCGGTCGCTTCCTGGTGCGCCGCCTGGTGTGGCGGCGCGATCGTCTCTGGCTGCAGGCCAGCGATGACAGCAGTCCTCCCCTGTTGCTGCCCGTCGCTGCGGAGGAGGGAGAGGAGCCGGAGCTGTGGGGCGTGGTCACCCACGCCGTGCACCACCTCGGCGGTCGCCGGGTGCCAGGCAGCGGCGGAATCGGCCGATGATCAGGGTTGCGATACGCCGCGACTGGGCCGCTCCGGCCCGGGGCTGGCCATGTCAGGGTCTGCTGATCAGCATCGCCGCAGCAGTGCATGCGAAGCGCGGCGCTGGCGGCCTTGGCTGTGCTATCAGCGAGGGTCTGTTCGGGGGGGGCTTCAGGAGGCCGTGGCGTCGCCCGAATCGGGGCGATGCTCTGCTGCGGGCCTGTCCCTGAACCGAGGCAGGCCCGGCGGTTGGATCACGATCAGGTGGACGCTATCGCGGCCGATGGCGTCGCGACGAGGTCGGTCGCGGCCCATGCGAAGGCAGGGATGGCGCATGGGGATCGCCGGCCGCGGCCCGGAGGTCCCAGGGCCATTCAGGAGCTGATCCGCGGCAAGGTGGTGAGCAGGCCGCGGCGGCGCAGTTCGTGCCGGAATTCGCCGGCCAGCGTGTGGCCCTCCTCGCACCACAGGCGGCGCAGATGGCCGAACAGCATCAGGGCCCGCAGCACGATCGTCAGGCAGACCAGCAGCTGCAGGCAGAGCTTGAGCACGGCAGTCGCGTTGCGGCGGTGACAGCCCTCGCCAGGGCGAGAATGCCAGTCTAGGGACGGCTCGCAGGTCGTGCCCTGCCGATCACGCCCGTTCTCCGTTCTGTGGCGCCTGATGGCCGATCCCCTCCCCGAGCTGACGACCGCCGATCTGGAGCTGCTGCAGACGGCTCTTGATCCGAGACTGGATGGCTTCGGCGATGGCGGCTCCTGTCTCGATGATGCCCGCGCCTTCCTGGAGCGGCTCGGCGGTGACGGCAGCATCAGTCAGGCGCTGCAGCACTGGTTGGCCAGCTGGCAGGCCGCCGGCGGCAATCGCGACACGCTGCGGCTGATGGTGAGCACGCTGCTGGCCGAGCGAGGCGCCGGCAGCACCGAGCCGCCATCGGCTCTTCCCGCCTCTGAGCCTGGGCGCGGATGAGGACCCCATCGGGGTCCCATCGGCAGCAGCCGCTGGCCGGGCGCCAGGCCAGCGCAGAGGTGCCCGCTGCGGTCGTGCGCTACCGCTGCCTTCGGAGTTGCGATCGCCTGTGCGGCGGGGTCTGAAGGGGCAGCCAGGGGCACTCGCCCTGGTGCGAAGGATCGCGTGCGGGGCGCGGTCAGCTGGCTGGAGCGAGGCGGGCAGGTCCGGGGCTGGCCAAGGGCCGTGGCGTGCGCTTGACTCGCTTCAGGGCAAGGGTTGACGCTGCCGGTTCCAGACCCCCTGGGCCGTGCTGAGCAGTGATTGCTGCAAGGCCCCCATGAAGCGCATCAGCCGTCCCGGAGGAGTGCGGTCATGGCCAAGCAGATCGGAGTACAGACCGGCGTTGCACAGATCAACCAGCAGGGCCACTTCCTCGGAGGACAGACACAGCAGGTGTTCGTCGTCGTGATGGATGACTTTCACCGCAACCTCCCTGAGGGAAAAAGCGTGAAGGAACTGTAGAACCTTCGCTCTGCCCGCCGTTGCGGCCCTGGCGTGTCAGCCGCGCCGATGCCGCAGCAGTGGTGTTGTTCGGGGGGGAAGCCAGTCGCGGTGAGGCGTGTTGCCCAGGCTTCCAGCAGGCAGCGGAGCAGGCCATGCAGGCATCAGACGAGGCTGGCATCTGGCGGGATCGCGGCCATGCCGGCGCGCTGCTGGGCCAGCGGCTGGCCCCCCAGGTCCACCATCACCAGGACACGACGGTGATGGGCATCCCGCCCGGGGGCATTGAGGTGGCGGCGGCGCTGGCGGCGGTGCTGCAGCTGCCTCTGAGCTGCTGGTCGGTGCAGCGGCTGTGGCTCCCCGGTGCTGAGCCGCAGCCAATCGGGGCGTTGGCCCCCGGCAATGTTCAGCTGCTGGATCCCCACGGCCTGCGGCGCCATGGCCTGGAAGGGGATGGTTGTCAGGCGCTGCTGCGCCGGCAGGCACGCCGCCTCGAGCGCGATCAGCGCCGCTTCGGCGATCCGGGGCCGGCCGAGCTCAGCCATCGTCATCTGATCCTGGTGGATGAGGCCATCCGCACCGGTCTGGCGATGGGGGCGGCGCTGCGCTCCCTGCGGGCGCTCTACCCCGCATCGATCACGGTGGCTGCTCCGGTGGCCTGCCAGGAGGCGATCGCACAGCTCGACCCGCTGGCGGATGGGGTGGTGGTGCTGCAGCCGGTGGAGCAGCTGCCGCGCCTGTCGGATTGGTTCGCCTCGCTGCCGCCGCTGGGGCCGCGCCAGGTGATTGCCCTGCTGCGCGGCTCCTGAAGCGGATCCGGTCCAGCCCTCGTTCTGATGGAGCTGGCTGGCTGAGGCGGCCCTGCCGGGCGGGGCCGCCTCAGC
>CAYNGR010000251.1:0-3437 GCA_964396755.1 uncultured Cyanobium sp.
TCGCCACACTCGCCGCCTACTACATCGGTGAGGCGGTGCACGAAGAGCACCACTGAGCCTGACGCCTGACCGGGACAGCCGGTCTGGCAAACTCATCGCGCGCAGGTCCGGAGCACTCCGGGCCCATTCCGGGCGAACTCCGCCCCCGGGATGTCCCAGGCGCCCCGTTTCATTCCGGTCCCTTCCGCGCTTCAACGGCGCCTCATCTCCTTCTCCACCATGGATTCGATTACTTCCGCTGCGTCTGTTGTGGCTGCTGGTCTGGCTGTCGGCCTCGGCGCCATTGGTCCTGGCATCGGTCAGGGCACCGCTGCCGGCGGCGCTGTCGAGGGCATCGCCCGCCAGCCGGAAGCCGAAGGCAAGATCCGCGGCACCCTGCTGCTCTCCCTGGCCTTCATGGAGGCTCTCACCATCTACGGCCTGGTGGTCGCTCTGGTGCTCCTGTTCGCCAACCCCTTCGCCGGCTGAGGCAGCCGTCCACGGCTCGTGATCCGGTTCCCTCACGGGGGCCGGATCCGGCCTGGTCCCTACAGCTTCTGACGAACAACCCCGGGCCGACCGTTCGCCTGCAGGTTGCCTGCGGCAAGCACCAGGACCAGGTATCGCTTGCCAGCGCATTCGGACCACGATCAGCAGCCTCTCCGCTCTGAGCCGCACCCGCCCCGATCGTGTGGCGATCCCGTCGCCGCCGTTCCCTTGGCTTTCCTTCCAGCACCACCCGCCCGCCGTCCCGTCCCATGACCAGCTGGCTACTGCTTGCCGAAGCAGGCGCAAAGGAGGGAGGTCTCTTCGACCTCGACGCCACCCTGCCTCTGATGGCGCTGCAGGTGGTGATCCTCACCTTCATTCTCAATTCCCTGTTCTTCCGGCCCGTCGGCAAAGCCGTCGAGGATCGCGAGGGCTACATCGCCACGAGCCGCGCCGAAGCCAAGCAGAAGCTGGCTCAGGCCGAGCGCCTCGAGGCCGAACTCAAGGAACAGCTCAAGGAAGCTCGCCAGCTCTCCCAGAAGCTGATTCTCGAGGCCGAACAGGAGTCCGACCGCCTCTACCGCGAAGCCCTGGCCGTGGCAACCGCCGAGTCGAACGCCAGCCGCGAGCAGGCCCGTCGTGAAATCGACAGCCAGCGCAGCGCCGCCCTGCAGCAGCTGAGCGGAGATGCCAATCAACTGGCGTCCCAGATCGTCGACCGTCTCCTCTCCGCATCCTGACCATGGTTTCCCTTTCGCCCCTGGTCCCGCTGCTGGCCTCCCATGGCGGCTTCGGTCTGAACTTCAACCCGTTCGAGACGAACATCATCAACCTGGCGATCGTGATCGCCGGTCTGGTCTGGTTCCTGCGCGGGTTCCTCGGCGGCATCCTCGAGCGTCGCCGCGCCGCGATCCTGGCTGATCTCAAGGACGCCGAGGATCGTCTCGCAGCCGCCGGCGCAGCCCTGGCCGAGGTTCAGGCTGGCCTTGCCGAATCTCAGGCCCGTGCCGAGAAGATCCGCGCCGACGGTCAGGCCCGTGCCCAGGCCATCCGCCTGGAGAGCGAGAAGCGCACCGTCGACGAGATGGCCCGCATCAAGCAGGCCTCCGCGTCCGATCTCGACTCCGAGGCCGCCCGCGTCACCGCCCAGCTGCGTCGTGAAGCCGCGCGCCTGGCCATCGAAACAGCGCTTTCCACCCTGCCGGGTCGCCTCGACGAGGCAGCTCAGGCCCGCCTGATCGACCAGTCCATTCAATCCCTGGGGAATGCCTGATGCCGCTCCTCAACACCATCACCTCTCCCTGGGCCGAAGCGTTCCTGCAGGTCACCGAAAGTCGCGGTGAAACCGAGCAGGTGATCGAACAGGTCCGCTCCCTGCTGTCCATCTGGGACAGCTCTCCCGA
The DNA here is from genome assembly GCA_964396755.1 of uncultured Cyanobium sp. GTDB lineage: Bacteria > Cyanobacteriota > Cyanobacteriia > PCC-6307 > Cyanobiaceae > Cyanobium. Next base: position 1,872 of record CAYNGR010000251.1, read on the forward strand.
GCTCAGGCATGCCATGGCGTCGCCTGTCCTTGAAGTGGAGGCCAAGAAAGCCGCACTCGACAAGCTGTTCGGCTCGGAACTGGCCCCTTGCTTCCTGAATCTGCTGAGGCTGCTTGCCGACCGCCAGCGCATCTCCCTGCTGGATGACGTGCTGAACCGGGTGCTCGAGCTGTATCGCGAGCAGAACAACATCGCTCTGGCCACCGTCACCTCTGCGGTGCCCCTCAGCGAAGAGCAGCAGGCTCAGATCAGCGACAAAGCGCGCGTCGTCGCGGGCACCGAAAAGGTGGAGATCCAGCAGAAGGTGGATTCCTCCCTGATCGGCGGCTTCGTGCTCAGCGTCGGCTCGAAGGTGATCGACGCCAGCCTGGCCGGCCAGGTCCGTCGCCTCGGTCTCGAGCTGGCCCGGGTCAGCTAGCGGCACTTCGCCGCCCACCCGGCCACTCCGGCTTCCCCTCCCCCTCCTTACGTTCCCTCTCCTCCCCTCCGGGGAATTCCTTCCATGGTTTCCATCCGCCCCGACGAGATCAGCGCGATTCTCAAGCAGCAGATCGCGGATTACGACAAGTCGGTTTCGGTCAGCAACGTCGGAACCGTGCTGCAGATCGGCGACGGCATCGCCCGCATCTACGGCCTGGAGCAGGTGATGGCCGGTGAACTTGTGCAGTTCGAGGACGGCACCGAAGGCATCGCTCTGAACCTGGAGGAGGACAACGTCGGCGCCGTGCTGATGGGCGAGGGCCGCGGCATCCAGGAGGGCAGCACCGTCCGCGCCAGCGGCAAGATCGCGTCGGTCCCCGTGGGCGACGCCATGCTCGGTCGCGTTGTCAACGCTCTCGGTCGTCCGATCGACGGCAAAGGTGACATCGCCACCAGCGAGACCCGCCTGATCGAGTCGATGGCGCCTGGCATCATCCAGCGCAAGTCGGTGCACGAGCCGATGCAGACCGGCATCACCGCCATCGACGCGATGATCCCCATCGGCCGTGGCCAGCGCGAGCTGATCATCGGCGACCGCCAGACCGGCAAGACCGCCATCGCGATCGACACGATCATCAACCAGAAGGGCGAAGACGTCGTCTGCGTCTACGTGGCCGTGGGCCAGAAGGCCGCCTCCGTGGCCAACGTGGTGGAGGTGCTGCGCGAGAAGGGCGCCCTCGACTACACCATCGTGGTGGCCGCCAACGCCTCTGAATCCGCTGCCCTGCAGTACCTGGCCCCCTACACCGGTGCCGCCATCGCCGAGTCCTTCATGTACAAGGGCAAGGCCACCCTGGTGATCTACGACGACCTCACCAAGCAAGCCCAGGCCTACCGCCAGATGTCGCTGCTGCTGCGTCGTCCCCCCGGTCGTGAGGCCTACCCCGGCGACGTGTTCTATTGCCACAGCCGTCTGCTCGAGCGTGCCGCCAAGCTGAGCGACGCCATGGGCAAGGGCTCGATGACCGCCCTGCCGATCATCGAAACCCAGGCTGGTGACGTGTCGGCCTACATCCCCACCAACGTGATTTCGATCACCGATGGTCAGGTGTTCCTGAGCTCCGACCTGTTCAACTCCGGTCTGCG
>CAYNGR010000252.1:0-3437 GCA_964396755.1 uncultured Cyanobium sp.
TGGCGTTCATCACGGTGGCGAGCATGCCGATGTAGTCGGCCGTGGCGCGGTCCATGCCGGCGGCGCTGCCCTTGAGGCCGCGGAAGATGTTGCCGCCGCCCACGACGATCGCCAGCTCCGTGCCGTCGGCCACCACCTCGGCGACATCGCGGGCGACCGATTGGACGATGGCGGGATCAATGCCGTAGCCCTGCTCCCCCATCAGAGCCTCACCGCTGAGCTTGAGCAGGACGCGCCGGTAAGCCATCAGGGTCTTCGATCCGGCGAACAGTAGCAACGGCCCTGTGCCGCGTCTCCCGCGGCGGCCCCAGGGCGGTGAGCTCCCGCTCGCTCAGAACTCGATGCCGGCCTGGGCCTTCACCCCCTGCTCGCGGAACGGGTGGCGCACCAGCTTCATCTCGGTGACCAGATCGGCCCGCTCCAGCAGCGGCGCCGGCGCGCCGCGGCCGGTGAGCGCCACGTGGGTGAGCGGGGGGCGGCGCGCGAGGCCCTCGAGCACCTGCTGGGGATCGAGGTAGCCGAGCTTCATCGCCACGTTCACCTCATCGAGCACCACCAGCTTGCGAGCGGCGTCCTCCAGATAGGTGAGCGAGCGCTGCCACGCCTGCTGCACCAGCTCCCGGTCGCGCTCGCGGTCCTGGGTCTCCCAGGTGAAGCCCTCGCCCAGGGCGTGCCAGTGCAGCGCCTCGCCGAACACCTGCAGCGCCTTCGCCTCGCCCGGTTGCCAGCCGCCTTTGATGAACTGCACCACGGCCACCTGGTCGCCGTGGCCGAGGGTGCGCAGCACCAGGCCCAGAGCCGCGGTGGTCTTGCCCTTGCCCTCGCCGGTGAACACCAGCACCAGCCCCTTCTCGCGGTTGCGCTCGCCGACGCGCTGACGCTGCACCTCCTGGCGGCGCTGCATGCGGCGGCGGTAGCCGTCAGGGTCGCTCTCCGGTGCGAGATCGCCGCCCATGCCGAGGGACTGGGCCTGCTGGTCGAGCTCCGTGGCCGGGGGGCTCTGGGGGGTCGCCGGGGTGGAGCTGGCTTCGGACACGGGCAGGGGCTGCGCGGCTGCACCACTCTGCTGGTCGCGATCGCTGCCTGGGGAGCTCTGTCCCGCCTGCCAGCGGCGCCGGCCCCCGCGGCCTGCCGGCGCTGGGGAGATCGTCGCGGGGGCTGGGGAAGCGTCCCTGCAGGGCGGCCGTCACGGGCTGGAGCGAGCGCATGGCGGCGGATCCCCCCGTCGCCGTTCAGGCGGTCGAGTCAGCGCTCCGCTCAGGCGCTGCGCAGCCGTGACAGCGCCGCGTCGACCGCCTGCTGCTGATCACGGCGGGTGATCCAGTGGTGGTAGGTGCGGGTGTGGATCGTCACCGAGTGGCCCATCATCCGGGCCGCCACGGTGTCGGGCAGGCCGATGTGGATGGTGCGCACCGCCCAGGCATGGCGCAGGTCGTAGGGGGTGATCGGCAGTCCGTAGCGGCGGAACTGCTCCGCCACCCGCTGGCCCACCTGCTTGAGGCTGACCCGGCGCAGATCGGTGGCGATGGCGGGCAGGGCGGCGGGGTCATCGCCGAGGCGGCTCAGATCGAACTGCTCGACCCATTCCGGCAGGAACGGCCAGACCTGGTGCTCGCCGGTCTTGCTGGTGGGCAGCACCCGCAGCACCCGGTCGCCGCCGCGGGCGAGGCCGGAGAGGTCGCAGAAGAACACCTCGTGGTTGCGCAGGCCGTAGGTGGCCATCAGGCCGTAGGCCAGCCGCCAGGCCGGGTTGGGGATCTGCCACGCCAGCTCGAGGATGCGGGCGTCGCTGGGCAGCTGCCGGAAGCGAGCCCGGTGCAGGCCGTAGCCGCCGCAGCGGTCCCGCCAGTCCGACGGCAGCTCCAGCTGCAGCTGACGGGCCAGGGCCGCCAGGGCGATGCCGCACTGCTGACGGCTGCGGCTGGCCAGCTCGTAGCTCTCCAGGGTGCGCTCCAGCAGTTCCAGGCTGAGCTCAGCCGGGCTCAGCGCCCTGTCGCCGGCCAGCTGCTGCAGGCGCCGCAGATAGGGCAGGTAGGCGCCTCGCCAGGTGCTGCGGCTGCCCGCCGGGTGGCGGCGCCGGCGCGCATCGGTGAAGAACGCCTGCTGGAAGTCGGCCAGGGCCCCCTGCAGTCCGGCCTCGCCGTCGCCCTCGCCCTTGCTGTCGCCGTCGCCTGTCCTGGCACCTCTGGCCTCAGCTGCTGCCCCGTCTGGCGCCGCGGGGGCAGCGCCGCAGCTGCGGACCGGTCGTCGCCGCCAGCGGCTCCAGTCGAAACGGCCGTCATCCAGCTCCTGCTGCACCAGGCGCAGCTGCTCGAGGGCCCGCTCCAGCCCGGCTGGGCTGGCCTCCAGGCCGAGGCTGAGGCGCTGCACCGCCAGTCCCGGCGAGCCATCCGCCCTGGGCAGTGGACCGCGCAGCACCAGGCTGGCGCCGCGCTGCTCGAGGCGCAGGCGGCTGCCCGAGGCGATCAGCGCCAGGTTGCGCTGCCGCAGCAGAGTCGCCAGCCCTGCCGTCGATCCGGCGGCCTCGGCCCGGGGCTCGCTGGCAGCGGAGGGGCTGGCGTTCAGGGCAAGTCCGGGTGAGACCCCCGGGGCGGCTGCCGCCGGACCGTACCGGGCCCAGGGAGGGACGACCAGGGTCGGGGCCTCGACAGGGGCAGTCCGTGTCTGCGCGCGTCTTCGCGGTGCCCAGGCGGCCAGGTCCCGCGGCGCTGCATCCGCCAGGCGGCGGGCGGCCCTGGCGGGGGCGCTGCCGCTCCGCCGAGGCGGACAGTTGCGGCGCCTGACCTGGCTGAGGTGCGGTGGCGCCGATCCCTCGCCGGACATCCGCTGCGAACGCCAGAGGCTGCGGCAGCGGCGTTACGCTCTGGCCTTCCTTTCTGAACAACCGGGCATGGCCAGGGTCGGCGTGCTGCTGCTGAACCTCGGTGGCCCTGAACGGATCCAGGACGTGGGACCGTTCCTTTACAACCTGTTCTCCGATCCGGAGATCATCCGTCTGCCGGTGCCGGCCCTGCAGAAGCCCCTGGCCTGGCTGATCAGCAGCCTGCGCAGCGGCAAGTCCCAGGAGGCCTACCGCTCGATCGGTGGCGGCTCGCCGCTGCGGCGCATCACCGAACAGCAGGCGCGGGAACTTCAGAGCAGCCTGCGCCAGCGCGGCATCGAGGCCACCTCCTACGTGGCGATGCGCTACTGGCACCCGTTCACCGAGTCGGCGGTGGCCGACATCAAGGCCGACGGCGTCGAAGAGGTGGTGGTGCTGCCCCTTTACCCCCACTTCTCGATCAGCACCAGCGGCTCGAGCTTCCGCGAGCTGCAGCGCCTGCGCCAGACCGATCCCGCCTTCGCGCGGCTGCCGATCCGCTGCATCCGCAGCTACCACGACGATCCGGGCTACATCGGCGCCATGGCCGAACTGATCGCCCGTGAGATCCGCGCCT
>CAYNGR010000253.1:0-3410 GCA_964396755.1 uncultured Cyanobium sp.
TTAGATCCTCAACTAGACAGTTGATGGAATGTGTTTGATTCGAAAACTTGGCAGTCAGGTCGGAAGGTGAAGTATTGCTGAAGTAGCAGCCGCGCACGAGGTCACCATTTGTTTTATCGTTGAGTTCGCTTCTCGTTAGGGTAAGTTTGTTCGATTTGCTGTCTGTTACTTTATAAGGGAAGGCGACGTACTGATCCTTGGTTTCATCTTTTGTGGTTTTCAGGTCTTTGTTGGCATCGCGAATGGAGGTGCAGTTGTTGTAAAGATTGTTTTTGTCGCGCTTAAGGCTGCATGTGAGTTTATATGCGAAGGCTGGCCACTGGGCCTCGCTGACGGCGGTCAGTTCGCTGGTGGGAGTGGGAATTGGGGGTGGCGGGGCGGCTTGCTGAAAGGAGTTGCAGGTGAATGATTTTGGCTTTTTCTTGCCGACCTTGACCCCGCAATTCTCGAGCTGTTTCTTGGTGCTGAGGTTCTCAACGTTGTTGATCAGGCAGGCGGCCAGATCCTGGCAGCCAATGATGGTTTTTGGCCGTTCGGGATTAAAGCAGCTTGTGGGAACCTGGCCCAGTGCGATTTCCTGGGATGTTGGGTAGCAGATGTTGCCGTCCAGGCGATTGAGCAGGGCGATGTCCTCGGATTTGTTTCTGAAGCTTGCGGGCGAGACGGGGTCGACCTTGTCCTTGTCTTCATAGGCGTTGCCAAGAATCATGAACGAGTAGGCCAGGCGGCTGCCAGGCGCTGCCACATGGATGGTGCGACGCAGTTGAAAGTTTGAGGTTTTGGCATTCATGCCGCTGCCTCGGGTGATCGTTCCGGTGACGGTGATCAGAGCAGAGCCGCCATTGAGATTGCCGAAATTGGCCGCGGCGGCGGTGTTGCTCTGGCTGCAGAAATCGGCCTGGTTGCGCGTTGTCGCCTCGTTGTCTGGCAGCGCCGGCGGTTCAAATCCTGTCAGCTGATAGCTGATCGTGGTGTCCGCGCCGGTCTGGATCGTCCGGGGGCTGCTGACGCCATCCGGAGGGCCTGGCAGCGTCGTCGCTTCATTGCCGCTGGCATCCAGCGAGGACACCTGACAGCTGGTCAGGTCGTTGCGCGTGACCGAGCTCCAGTTCGCGCGTTTGGTGACCCACAGATAGGCGCGCTGATCCGTGTTCAGTCGCGACTGAAGTTCATTCAGGCCGAATTCGGCCGCTTCGCGGGCCGCGAGGCTGTCGCTGCGGGAGAAGCTGTTGAACCGGGAGGAGAACAGGCGGCTGGTCAGCAGCAGGGCGCCGATCAGGGCGACCAGACCTGCCATCAGGGCGGGCACCAGGGCGCTGCCGCGGTCGCGCGGGCGTTCTCCTGCCCAGCGGCCCGACCTGCCGCCCGCCCAGCCGCGCCCGGAGTGGCGGGGTGACGCGGAACGCGCCCAGCGCAGCAGTCGCTTCAGGGCTCGCTGCAGATCAGGAGGGAAGGCCATGGCCGGGGCTCCGGGACTGGAATCGGGCCGTGAACACACCCAGATTGTGTAGAGCCGGCAGGCGCTCGCGCTGGAATGTGTTCGCTGTATTCAGAGTCTGTTCATCCAAAGCGTAGCCTGGCTTCACATCGTCCGCCTGACCGTCTCTCGGCCTGAACCCGAGGTCGTCAAGGCGCTGCTTCAGCCAGCGCTCCTCGTCGCCGCCCAGCGCTCCCTGGCCCGGCGCAAGGCAGCACAGGGCTTCGATCAGATTGCAGTCGATGCCGCTGCCCACCCGCGGCGCCGCCAGGCTGCCGTAACCCCAGCCCTCGCCGAGCCGCTGCAGCAGTCGGTCGTTCACCCGGTCGCAACCGGCGCGGGCCTGTTCACCGGCCTCGCCCCGATCCAGCCCCAGTCGCTCCTCCTCCAGCAGCAGGGCCGCCAGGCGCAGCACCTCCACCGGTGGCTGCTCGATCGCCTCGGCCAGCTCCGCCAAGGTGCGCGGACCCTGGCCCAGAGCTGCCTCCATCGCCTCGCAGATCTGCGGCGGCACGTTCAGCTGTCCGAAGCTGGTGTCAAAGGTCCAGTCGTTGCGGGGCGGCGTTTCGCGGCGGCGCAGGCGTAGGCCGCTGAGCCGCTGGCGCCAGGCCTCACTGCTGAGGCGGGCGCTGCCGCGGGCGAACAGATCGCGGCGGAAGCTGCGGGCCACGGTCAGATCGATCAGGGTCTGGCGGATCAGGGGATCCGGCTCGGCGTTCACCTGGCTGCGCAGCGGCTCGGGCAGCAGCTCCTCGAACAGCTCCGCCAGGTTGGCGGTGGCCACGGCCCGCAGCTTGTGGGCGGCGCAGCGCTGGTGCAGGTCGGCCACGTACAGGGGCTGCCAGCCGGCGTTGTCGTACTCCCCCAGCAGGTAGGCGACGTTGTCGAGCCGCAGCTCCTCCAGCTGCTTGCTCAGCGTGGGCAGCAGGGTGCGCAGAGGGGTGGGCTGGTTCTCCCCCAGCAGGCGTCCCAGTGTCTCGGCGGTGCGGGCCAGGGCCTGGCCTGGCTGGGAGGGTTCGCCGCGCCGCAGCTCAAGGCGGGCCAGATGCTGATACGTGGTCAGCGGCAGCCAGCCGGGCAGTGTGTTGTACGAGCAGTAGAAGAGCCCGCCGGGCAGAAGCGCCGCCGAGGCCAGCCCTAGCAGCGCCTGCTGCACCGGCTCCACCACCCAGGTGGCGATGCCATGGGCGGCCACATAGTGGTAGGGACCCGCTTCGCAGGATTCGAAGCCCAGCGGTGAGGGGTCGGCGCGCAGATCGAGGAAGTCCGCCTCCAGAAAGCGCAGGTTCTCCAGCCCCAGCGATTCGCCCAGCTGGCGGGCGTGGGCGATGTGGTCGGGCTGGAAATCGATCCCGAGGAAGCGACCCTCCGGATAGAGCGCCGCCAGCAGGCAGAGGCCGAAGCCCATGCCGCAGCCCAGTTCCAGATAGCGAAACGGCGAACCCTCGCGCCGGCGCGGCGGCGTGTGACCCTTCACCAGAGCGGCGAAGTCGAGCCAGTTGGGCGCCATTTGGCTATGGAAATTGGCCGTGTAGGTCTCGCGGCAGGTGTACCCGTGGTCCCAGCTCACCGGGGCGGCGCAAAACGGCAACGTACCGGCGGCACGCCGCTGTGCGCAGCCCCTCGCGCCGAACCGTGACACCGCCTGACAGGACCCAGGCCTCAAGCGCTGCAGACCTCCTGTCCGGCCTCGGCGGCCAACGCCTCAGGTTTGCCCTCAGGCGCCGCTGGGACATGCTGCAGGCCAACGGCTGTCGGCCGCTGTCCGCGGCTTGGGCGTTGAACCTCCTGGCGGGCCCTGCGTTCCTGGCCGACGTGGTGATGTGACGCTGGCCCGCCCGTTGTCTCTCCCGCTGGCCGGGCTCAGCCAGGATCCGGGCCGGCCGGCCGGCGCCGCCGCCACAGCTTGCGGGCGTCGTCCGCCAGCACCATC
>CAYNGR010000254.1:0-3405 GCA_964396755.1 uncultured Cyanobium sp.
GTTTAAAATTTAAAATATGTTATGGATATCAGCACAACCTGCCACAATTTATTATGCATGGCAGGTAGAAGTATACATTAATAATTTCGTAGAAAATGGGATTTCTCCTAACGATATTCATGTTCTATTTAGTGTGGATGGTAATTTACCAGAAGAAATCCAGGTTTTGCAGAGAAATTATCCGCATATTCATTTTTACTTTTATAACGATAATAGGGTTGATAAGTCTTATATCCCTTCTATCTATTTCAATGCAGTAAAACAACACTTTAAACAATTCCCTGAATTAGAGAAAGAAACTATAATGTTTCACGATAGTGATACTATTTTATTAAAACCATTTAATAATGATGAATTATTGCGTGATAAAGTTTGGTATTTTAGTGATACAAAATCTTATATCTCTTATGATTATATAATGCAGAAAGGTGAAGATGTTTACCAAAGAATGTTGGATATAGTTGGAATAGATGGTATAATACCTAAAATATGTAATACTAATTCAGGTGGTGCACAACATTTAATTAAAAATTCAACATACTCTTTTTGGAATAAAGTTGAAAAAGATAGTATAAATCTTTATAATATGTTTTGCCAAACTGAACATCTATATCAAAAGAAATATGAAACAGATTATCCAATACAAAAGTGGACAGCAGGAATGTGGTCATTACTTTGGAATGCATGGTATTTCGGAAACGAAGTAAAGATTAGTGATAAATTATCTTTTTGTTGGGCAACTGATAGAATACAATTTATGGAAGATAAACAATTCTTACATAATGCAGGAGTGACAGAAATGGCTCAAAATTTGTTCTTTAAAGGTGGATATACAAATAGATTACCTTATGGATTAAACCTCCAAATTTCACAGGAATATTGTTCCTATGAGTATTATAAATGGATACAAAAGGTAGCAAGTATATCTCCCCTCACTTATTTATAAGAGTTTTAATGTTATTATAATATGATAAAGCATATAATAGATTTATTACAAACCAATGAGTTTTACGGAGTAAGTGAAAATGTAAATATAGCAAAAGGTAAATACGCAATACCTTACACATTTACAGATATAGGAAAAAATATTAAACGCAGATTATGGCCGATAAGAAAATCAAAGTAAAAGTTGATGTTGAAACCAACGCAGCTAGTTCTATTGCCGATTTAAAAGAATTAAAAAAGCAATTAAGACAAACAGCAGCCGGCTCTAAAGAGTTTAAAGACCTTGTAAATCAAATTGATGATTTAGAGGATAAACTTAAAGGAGCTAAACAAGGTGCAGCTGATTGGATTGATACTTTAGAGTCAGCAGGTGGCCCTATTGGTGCATTGGGTGGTGCTTTAAATAAAGCAAAAGTTGCCACACAATCATTTGGTGCTGCATTAAAGGCAACAGGTATTGGTTTAATTGTTTCTCTTATAGGTGGATTGGTTGCAGCTTTATCAAAGTCTGAAGAGACGATGAAAAAGTTTGAGCCTATCGTAATTATGTTTGAACAGGCTTTGAATGGTGTATTAGGTGCACTACAACCCCTAATTGATGGATTTATTGAATTAGCACAGAATGTAATGCCATATGTAACACAGGCATTCAAAGTAGTTTATTCATCTGTAACTGCAGTATTCCAATCTTTAGGTAAATTAGGTGGAGCAGTTGTAAAATTATTTAAAGGTGATTTCAAAGGTGCATGGGAAGATGCAAAAGCAAGTGTAACTTCATTTGATGATAACTACAATGCAGCAGTTGGTAGATTTGAGCAAGGTCAAAAGAAGATGACTAAAACTCAAAAAGAAAATTTAGATAAACAAAAGAAAGATAGGGATGAAGCTGCAGAAGAAGCAAAGAGACAGAGAGAAGCAGAATTAAAAGAATTATTGGATGGTCAGAAAGAAGCAATGTTAGAATTACTTTCTGAAAGAGAAGCTGAAGAATATAAAGTAAACGAACATTATTCAAATCTTATTTATCTTGCAACAAAGTATGGTGAAGATGCTACACAATTAAAACAAGCACAAGCAAATGCACTTGCTGAAATAGATAAAAAATATAGAGACAAAGAAAAAGAACAGGCAGAAAAAGATGCTGAAGAGAAAAAGAAATTAGCAGATGAGTATGCTAAATTCCAATTAGACCAATATGAGAAAATTAAGAAATTAGAGGAAGATAGACAAGATGTTACATTTAAAACAAATCAGGCAGTATCACAATCATGGGTAGATTTAGGAAGTAACATTGCAGGTATCTTTGGAAGTTTAATAAATGTATTTGAACAAGGTAGTAGTATGGCAAAAGCATTTGGTATTGCACAGGTTGCAATCAATGCTGCATCATCTATCGGACAAATATTAGTAAATGCAAGAGCTGCACAATTTGAATATGATAAAGCAATTGCAACAGGTAATGCTGCAATCCTTGCAGGTATACCAAAATTAGTAAACCCAGTAACTTTTGCATTAGGTGCTGCAGAGATTGCAGCAGGTAAAGCAGCAGTTGCAGGTGGTATTGCAGGAAAGGCAGCAGTAAAAGTAAATACTGGATTGCAAGTAGCAGCAGTTGGTGTATCATCTGCAGCACAGATAGCAGCAATCTTATCAGCAGGTAAAAGTAAATCATCATCAGGAACTGGTGGAGGAAGTGCACAAAGTGCATCTGGAGGTGCAATACCAAACGCACCGACCGTTGCTGCAACTCCAGCACCACAAATACAAACAACAGGTGGAGCAAATCCAACTGCACAAATTGGTGAAACGATTGCAGCTGCACAAAAACCTATCAGAGCATATGTAGTAAGTGGAGAAATTAGTTCTGCACAGGCATTAGATAGAAGGACAAGTAGAGCTGCAACATTTAGTGGTGGATAACCATTTTTCAAACTTTTAATGTTATTATATTATGAAACTATATGAGTTAAAAATAGAAGATAATGAGGATGAAGTATTTGCAATATCTCTAGTAGAGAGCCCTGCAATAGAGTCTGATTTTATCTTTTTTGATAAGGAAGAAGTAATGTTTGCTGCAACTGATAAAGAGCAACAAATGTTAATGGGGCCAATCCTAATACCTGAAAAGAAAATATTAAGAGTTGACGGAGAAGGACAACCATACCATGTGTATTTTACTAAAGAGACAGTAAGAAAGATTGCACAGAATTACTTAATGAAAAAGTATACTGATAAGGCAACATTGGAACATGACATGAGTATTAAAGGTGTTCATCTCGTTGAGTCTTGGATTAAGGAAGGTAAATTGGACAAATCAAATGGATATGGATTATCAGTGCCAGAAGGTGCATGGATGGGAATGTTTAAAATAACTGACCCAAAGATTTGGAAAGATTATGTGAAAACAGGAAAGGTAAAAGGATTTTCAATTGAGGGCCTCTTTACTCATAATTTAATACA
>CAYNGR010000255.1:0-3315 GCA_964396755.1 uncultured Cyanobium sp.
CCGGGTGGCTCAGTTTTCGTGTCGCCTCTGGCTCAGTTTTCGATGTCGCCTGACACGGCCGGCTGATCCTGCCGACGCCGCAGGAGGTGAGCGCTGCCGGGGCTCCACCAGAGGACTGGGTGTGGATCGAGCTGGAGCAGACCCCGGCTGATCGTCAGAGCCTGATCGGCCAGCGACTGCGCCTCCAGTGGGCAGATCGCCCTGAACTGAATCGCCTGGTGCAGGCCGTCACGACCACCATCCAGCTCGGCAAGGAAGCACGCCAGGCGATGACGGACGGCAATGAGGTGCCGACTCGCCTGGATGGTCGGCGGGTTGGCCCCCTGCAGTCGTTGGCCGGTGCTCGCCGCCGCGACGACCTGACGGTGGCGCTGGAGGGTGTGAGCCTTGATCGGCTGACTGCCGATGGTCTGAGTACGGAAGGCAGCACGCTGCGCGTCGCGCGCCCGCCTGTTCAGATCGCCGGCCGCTGGCAGGGCCTGGTGTCGGTTGTCGGTCCCGCGGCGGGAGAAGACCTCTGGAATGTGCACCACTACAGCCGGCAGAGCGGCGAGTTCGACGGCTCGCGCGAGACGATCCGCATCCCGGCGCTGCCTCCTGATCGCTACGGCAGGCGCCTGCTCGATCCGGCGGGCCTGGCTGCCTCTCCATTGAACGCGCAGGGCTGGTTGATCCAGGGCGCTCCGGCCAGTGATGGGGTGTTCACGGTGCAGTCACTGCTCCCCTATGCCCTGCTGAAGATCACCCCTGATCGGGTGGTGCAGGGCACGGATTCGGCCCTCTCTTACGTGCGCCATGACAGCTGGAGGGGCCCGCTGCGGCGCGGCAGCCTGCAGAGCACGGCCCTGATTCCTGATGGGATCACCCCACCGGCCTGGGATCTTGGGGATCGGGCGCTGCTGATGCACCTGTTCGGCGGCATCGGCGGCCAAAACGGTGAACCGATCCAGGGCTCGACCGTGACTGGGCACTTCTCCTTTGGGGAGGCGGAGATCGTGCGCGATGCGTTCACCGGGCGCCTGCGTCTGGCCCCGCGTTACCTCCAGATCTATGCCAACAACCCCAACGGCATCGTTGCGGGCAGTCAGGACTGGAGCGCCTACGCCGGCAGCCTGCAGCGGGGCTGGATGGGTCTGCGGCCCTTCTCCGATGTGCTCGTGCCGATGGGGCCGGAGGTGTTGAAGGCGATCGAGCTGCAGGCCGAGCTGATCGCCGCCCGCTACCGCAGTGGCGATGGCAGCGGTGTCGCCCTGGTGACGGCCTCCACCTCATGTGTTCAGGACTCCGCCCAGGCCTTGTGGATCGCGATTCGTCAGCTGCGACTGGGGGGCATCAAAACGGCGATGTCTGCACTGGATCGGGAACGCCTGCGGGAGCTGGGCGTGGCCTTTGAGCATCTCCTGGAGCCCTTTGGCCTGGAACGGGCTGATTGGGACCGCAATGCCGATAGCGCCCTGGCCGCCGGCACCGGATCAGGCGGCCGCACCGCAGAGGCCGATCCCTTTATCGCGAGCCAGAGCCTCCATGACGCACTACTCAGCTGGCGGTCGCTGTTGCCCCGCAGTGCTCACGACCGTTTCACCGCCGAGTTCCTGCGGGCGGGCCTGCCCGTGCTGGCGCTGCGCACCAATCAGATCCCAGGGGCTGATCCAAGGATGAAGCCGGTGGCCCCGACGGCGTTGTTTGGGACCTTGCCTGGCGCGAGCTTGATCCTTGGGCGGTTGGGGGATGGCCTGTTTCCTCTCTGGAATCCCGCTGGGCAGCTGGGTGGCTTTGGGATCGCGCTGGCCTATGGAGCGGTTGCAGTGGTTCTGGCCCTGCGCAGTGGCCTGTTGCACCGCCAGAAGCGCTGGCCTTCTCCGCGGCGCCTGCTGCCGAGAGCCGGTCGGTGGCTTTTACCGGCTTTCGGGGAGGAGCTGGTCTTTCGCGGACTGCTGATTCCCAGCGCTCTCGATGGCGTGCAGCCTCTGGCGGTGCTGCCCTGGATGGGGCTCAGCGTCGGGCTGTTCGTCGCCTGGCATCGCCTCGCAGGCTGGTCGGTCTTGAACTGTCGGGTACGCCCAGGATTTCAGGATCCCCGCGTCCTGGTGCAGACGGCTCTGCTTGGCGTGGCCTGCAGCCTGGCCTATGGGGTCAGCGGTTCGCTCTGGTGGGCCGTGCTGCTGCACTGGCTGGCGGTTGTGGTCTGGCGGGAGTTGCTGGGGGTTGGTTCAGAGGATCGGCGGGTTGTGGAGCTGCTGGACCTGCGTCGTCCTCAGTTCCAGCAAGACAGATCCGTCTCCGGGGATGGTGGGGCGGCGTGAGGGGGTGCTGCGGTTGGCCAGGAGCCGCATGAGAGGTCCTGGCAGGTCCTGAGGGCGAACCCGTGCTGCAAGGACCCCTTCCAAGCCCGCAGGTTTTGCTGCGCGTCGGTCCCCTCCAGGCTCCGCCCCTGGGCAAGGGCTACGCAAGTCGTCCAGCGGCCGACCCTTGCCAGGCGGGGCGGCCATGGATGGGGCCCGCCGCTGCGCCTGGAGGTGCTCGGGTGGGTTGGTGATGGTGGTTAGTGAGCACAGCTAGCGCCTACGAGCGCCTACATGAGATGGTGCAGTGGATTCACCAGGCTTCAGTAATCCTGCGAACAAATCACCGTGGTGATTGATCCCTCGCGCTCGCCCCTGACATCGGTGTGGTGATGTTTCAGGCAGTGCCGTGCACGCCTGTGCTATAACGCAGCATGAGATCAAGTGGCCATAGCTGCTGTACTCAGCCTGTTCATCAACTGCTTAAATGCCCGATGAGTGTGTCACCCTCAGCCACAATCTCATCCGTCAAGACTGCTAACGGGTCATTACTCTGTTCGGACGGCCTGCCTCTTGCTTTCATTAGACACCCGCCAAGAGAAGGGTGGCCGCACAAAGGCATGGTCCCATATTGCCGAAAATCAGCGTTAACAGCTAAGCTGCCTGAAGCCACGGAGCGCTTGTGTCACGAGATCTCGCCGGAATGGATTTAAGCTTCGAAGATTTCAGCTCCGCAGATTTAAGTGGGGCTGACCTCTGCGGCGCCAACCTGAGTGACGCAAACCTTCTGCAGTCCAACTTGCGTGGCGCAAATCTCAGCAAAGCAAACCTCAGTGGCGCAGACCTTAGGAGAGCCAATCTTAGCGGAGCAAATCTACGAGATTCCAATCTAAGAGGGGCAAACCTCTTTCAGGCCAACTTGAGGGCGGCAAATCTGACCGAATCAGACCTAAGTAGGGCCGACCTGTGCGGGGCTAGCTGTGCTTTCTCAGCAGGTCATTCAGCGACCAGCAGCCGATTGAGGCACTGCTGA
>CAYNGR010000256.1:0-3306 GCA_964396755.1 uncultured Cyanobium sp.
CCGAGCGCGTACACGGCGATCGGCTCAGGCCAGCCCTTCACCCTCTGCATGCCGAGATCCAGCACCGGCCACTGAGGCGGCAACAGGGCGCGCAGCTCGGCGCTGATCAGGATCGGATGCCCGGGGACGTGACGGGTGAGCGACTCGAGCCGGCAGGCCAGGTTGACGGTGGCACCGACGACGGTGAACTCCAGCCTCTGGCTGCTGCCCAGATTGCCGGCGATCACCTCGCCGACATGCAGACCGATGCCCTGACGCAGCGGCGGCAGCCCCTGCTGCTCCAGGGTGCGGTTGAGCTCCTCCAGGCGGCGTTGCATCGCCAGGGCAGCGGTGACGGCCGCCAGCGCCTCGGCGGCATCGCCACGGCTGCGGGGCACGCCGAACTCGGCCATCAGCGCATCGCCGATGAACTTGTCCACCAGCCCCTGCTGCTCGATCACCGCCGAGGCGATCGCCTCGAAATACCGGTTGAGCAGGGCGAACAGCGGCGCCGGCTCCAGACGGGCGCTCAGATCCGTGAAACCCACCAGATCGGTGAACAGCACCACACAACGGCAGCGGCTGCCGCCCACCTGGGTCCAGATCGGTCCCGGCTCCCGCAGGATGTCGCGCAGCAGGGCCGGGGAGATGCGCCGCGCCAGCAACTGGTGCAGATAGGTCCGCTCGGCCTGTTCCCGCCGCCCCTGGCCGCTGGCCCGCACGCCCCCGGCCAGCAGGGGGGCCAGCAGCAGGGCTGAGATCGGCAGCTGGCGACGGGCCAGCGCCCAGGCGGCACCGCTGAGCAGCAGGGCAGCAGCGCTGAGGGCCACGACCAGAACCAGCGTGCGGCGCGACTGGGCGCCACGGCGCAGCAAGGCCCAGCTGAACAGCCCCCAGCAGGAGAGCAGCGCGAGGGTCGAGGCCGGACCCAGGGGCAGGCGCCCCGATCCCGCCAGCACGGTGGCCAGGGCCGCCGCCTCGAGCTCGGTGCCGCTCTGGGGACCGAAGGGGGTCTCCTGCTGGTCCCCCAGCTCGGGTGCGGTGACCCCGAGGAGGACGGTGCGGCCGCGCCAGAAGGCATCGGGCTGCTGGGGCAGACGCCAGGCGCTGACGCGGGGAATGGTGCCGGCGGGGCCAGGATGATCGATCAGCAGCGGCCCCTCCGGCAGCGGGGCGGCCGTGAGGGCGAACGGCAGCGGCCGGGGCCAGGGTGGGGTGAAGCCCTCGAGGTTGTCCCGCTGCCAGGCCCGGCCGGGGATGGCTTCACTCAGCCCCTGGGGACTCTGCAACAGGGTGGTCAGGCCCAGCCGCGGCAGGCGCCCACCGGGCCAGTCCGCCGCCGCGGGCCCGAGCAGCCGGCGCGTCTCCAGCCCGTCCTGCTCGTGGCGCGCGAACGCCACCGCCAGCACCAGCCGGTCACGCCAGGGGGCCAGCCGCGCCACGAAGGCGCGATCATCCTCCGCTCCAAAGCGGCTCGGCTGGCTGTGGACGATGTTGAACACCACCTGGGCGGCGCCACGTTCCAGCACCCAGGCGGCCAGCTCCGCCTGCAGGGCCCGCGGCCAGGGCCAGGGGCCCATGGCACGCAGCAGCGGCGAGGCGGCCCGCTCCTCGGCTGAGAGCAGATCCGCCAGGCCCAGCGATTCGGAATCGATCGCCAGGATCAACGGACCGCGCGGGAAGGGCCGCACGCCGCGAAGTCGGAAGGCCCAGGCCAGCATCTGGCTGTCCAGGGCTACCAGCCAGCGGCCGGGCGGCGTGACGGCAAGAGGGGGCAGTGAGACAACCAGCGGCAGCAGCAGCAGCACCGGCCAGAGCACCGGCCCGGTCCGGCGCCACCCGGCCGCGGGCGCGACAGGCTGCGGCCGCTGCCGCCGCGGCTGATCTCGCCTGAGCCGCCCCAGCCAGCCCAGGGGTCCATCGGGGTCTGGCAGAACGCTCAATAGTCCGGAGCATCGGAGCCGGCGGGCGAACGGGGCCGGAGGACCGGGGCCGGCGATGGCTGCGCCTCCGGTCCCAGCTCAAGCGTGCGGCGGATCAGCGGCAGGCTCTCCATCGGCGCCGGGAAGTCGTTGAGCAGCAGGCTGCGGGCCAGCCGGGTGCGCGCCTCGTCCCGGCTGAGACGGCGGGGGGGCTGCCAGGCGCCGTCGCGGAACTGCAGCTCCTGGCCGCCATCGAGCAGGAACCCCTTGCCGGAGCTGGTGGTCACCCGCACCCGACCCTCCCAGCTGAACAGTGTCACCTCGCGCTCACCCACCTCGAGGAACACGGTGGTGCCTTCGATCGAAGCGGTGGCCACCCGCGTGCGCACGCGCAGCGTGCCCTGCCCCCTGGCGCCGGGATTGACCCAGGCGATCAGCTGACCGCGCTGCAGGGCCAACCCATCCCGGTCGAGGCGCACCAGGGCATCACCACCCATGCGGAAGCTGCGGTCATGGGCCAGCTGCACCTGCAGGCGCCCCGGGCTGCGGGTGCGCAACACGGTCTCGGGCAGCAGGGGCTGACCCACCGCGGCCCGGCGCTCGGATGTCCCTGGCAGCTGCACGAAGGCCGGCCGCGAGGGCACCGCCACCACATGGGGCGTGCGGCCTGCGGCGCGGGCCGCCAACAGCGGCAGCAGGGGCGCCATGATCAACGCAGCCAGCAGGATCCGGCGCGAATGCAGGGGCATGGCGAGGCGGCAGCGACATCCAGCGTGGCGCAGCTCGCGCGTGGCGGCCGGGAGGGGACGGCAACAACCACACACCGTCGGGCACCGTCTCGCCGCAGACCAGGGAACAGGCACCGGAAGCAGGGCCGTGAGCCGTCGTGATCACAACGGTGGCCCGCAGCACCTCTGACTAGATTCCAGCGATCGCCTTCTCTCTCATTCCCGGCCGATGGTGCTCGCCAACCCCACCGGCACCACGGCCGCCTCCGAGACCGGCAGCAGCGCCTGGAGCAGTGCCGACAGCGCCGCCCTCTACGGCATCGACCGCTGGGGCGATCCCTATTTCTCCGTCAGCGCCCGCGGCCACGTCACCGTGCAGCCGCGCGGTGAACGCGGCGGCTCCCTCGATCTGGTGGAGCTGGTCAAGGAGCTGCGCGGCCGCGATCTGTCGCTGCCGCTGCTGATCCGCTTCGACGACATCCTTGAGGACCGCCTGGAGCGCCTGCATGCCGCCTTCGAGCGGGCGATCACCCAGTACGGCTACGCCGGCCGCTACCAGGGCGTGTTTCCCGTCAAGTGCAACCAACAGCGCCATGTGGTGGAGCAGCTGGTGGAAAGCGGCCGCCGCTGGCATTTCGGCCTGGAGGCCGGCAGCAAGGCCGAGCTGCTGATCGCCC
>CAYNGR010000257.1:0-3258 GCA_964396755.1 uncultured Cyanobium sp.
TGATCCCGGTCGCGGGACAGTGACCTGCTTCACCCGGCCGAAGCCCATGGGCATGCCGATCGACTATGTGCCGTAGGCGCAGGCTCCCTGCTTGGCTCGTCTGTAAGGCTGTCATCTGCCAGGTCTCTCGTGGGGCGGAACCTGAGCACCCTTGTTCCAGCAGGTTTCATGGCCTTGGACAACCTCCTGACCGACTGTTATCGGGCCGCAGGAGCCCGTGAGAACGCGATCCGGTTGACACTCAGGCTTGGCAGCATGACTCCGGGCTATCCTCGCCTCGCCTCGGCGCTGCGGCGATGACGCATCGTCTGTGTGACTGGGGTCTGCCCAGTCAGATTGCACCCAGGTTGACAGGTGCAACGGCTCGACATTCAACGGGCTTTACGCCGAGGTGAGGCCCTGTGATTCCGGCATGAAGACGCCTCTGCTCGTCACCCTGTTCGCGTTGCTGTCTGCAGGCTGTTTTGTCGGCCCCGCTCATGCCCAGCCGAGACGGGATGATGTCAGTTACACCCGCAGCCTGCCCAGCGGCTGCACGGGGGGTGGTGCAGGTGGCTCCCGGGACGTTCGTGCTCGAGCAGTGCAGCCGCGATGGCACCGTCACGGTGAAGCCCGTGACCACCAGGGTCATCGGCAGAGGGATTGTGCATCTCAGCTTTCCCGCCACCCACTCCAAAGACTCCGGCGATTACTGCAGCCGTGTCGCGCCGGGACTTCCTGCGGGCTACAGCCGTGATGCCTACGAGTGCACAGCTGCTGGTTGGCGTCGCTCCCGCTGAGTGCGGTGCCGGCTGCGCTCAATCTGGCTGTCTTCTCTTGCCATGACCTGACTCGCGCGAGCCACAGCGGGCAGGCGTTTCTGTGCGGTGTCGGGCGCGTGGTGACATCGCTTCCGCTTCGAGCGGTCGGAGCCGGTGAGTGGGGCCATGACCGATTCGGCGCAAGCAGGCTTCAACTCGACGCCGAGGTGTAGTGACGCAGGGCGAAGCTCCAGAACGCGCGGCACAGCGCCAGGCTCACGGCCGCCACCAGCAGCGCCAGGCCCATCCAGCCTGGAGTCGCCCGCCCCAGAATCGCCTCGGCAGGCACGGTGGTGAGGAAGGCGATCGGCAGCACCAGGGTGAACAGCAGTCGCAGGGTCGGCGGATAGGCGCTCAGCGGAAAGCGACCGGCGGTGAGTGCGGCGCGCAGCACCTCGGTGGCGTTCCAGGTCTTGACGAACCAGATGCTGGTGGTGGCCAGCAGGAACCAGAGGGCATAGAGGATGCAGACCCCGCTGAGCAGCATCAGCAGTGCCAGCAGAGCTCCGATCGGATCGGCCGGCGCCCCGGCGCGCGGGGCCGCCCAGGCGACCAGTCCGATCCCCAGTGCGATCTCGCCCAGGCCCGCGGGCGCCAGGGTCCGCAGCGACAGCCAGAACTGGCTGTCGATCGGCTTGAGCAGCACGAAATCGAGTGTGCCCTCGCGCACATGGGTGACGATCGCCCCGAGGTTGGGCCGCAGCCAGGTGCTCGCCACGCCGTCGAGCAGCGTGTACAGCCCCTGCACCACCAGGGCCGCCTCCCAGCTCCAGCCGCCCAGCCGCGCCGCCGGGGCACCGGGCTCCGGCCTGGGGAAGAACAGCGACAGCAGCAGCAGGCTGCCGGCCAGGTTGGCCACCATGGCCAGCAGGTCGATCCAGACATTGGCCTGATACTCCAGCTGCCCCGCCAGGGCGGTTCCCCAGAAGCGCCGCAGCGTCAGCAGATAACGACGAGCTTGCTGCGAAGGACGGGTGTGGCGGGGGTGCATCGCTGCGGGCTGGGAGGCTTGAGTTGTGCTTCGCATGGAGCTCGGGACGGCGGTGTCTGTGGCGCGATCCATGCGGCGGCCGCTCGTGGGGTCGTCTGGCCTCGGTTCCGGCTGGATGTCCATCAGGCCCCCATGGCGGTGTAGCGGCGCACCCCGGCTCGCCAGAGCAGCAGCACCAGCGGCAGCAACACTCCGATCCACAGCAGCTGCCCCGCGAACCCTGCCGCCACGGACACCGGCAGGCCTGCCAGCAGCCGCGCCGGGAAATCGATCAGGTAGGGGAAGGGGGTGCGCCAGGCCCAGCTGCGCAGCGGCTCCGGAAAGGCCGTCAGCGGAGCCAACAGGCCTGACAGGAACAGATAGGGCACGAACAGCAGCCGCTCCAGGGCGCTGGCCTTCTCGCTCCAGAAGCACAGCGCCGCGATCAGGCTCTGCAGCAGGAAGGCGATCGTGAAGGCCAGCAGCGTCGCCAGCCACGCCAGCAGGAACGCGCCAGGGGTCGGCAACCAGAACGATCCAGGAGTCACCAGGAAGTACGCCGCCGCGATGACGGCCGCGAACGGCAGGCGGGTGAGCTGCTCGGCCAGGTGCGCGGCCACGTAGCGCCACAGCGGATGCAGCGGCTGCAGCAGGTAGGGCGACAGGCGGCCCAGCAGCGCGTCCTCTTCGAAGGCGAACACCACCCAGACCACCGAGAACTGCCGCACCAGATAGGCGCTGAGGAAATAGCGGCCCAGCTGGGCGCCCCCCAGGCCCAGAGCCGCCCCCGCCGGGGCCTGGCTCCACAGGGCCAGCATGATGAACGGCAGCAACCCCGACAGGGCCCACAGGGCGATCTCGGCCCGGTACTCGAGCATCAGGGCGTACTGGCTGCCGAGCAGGGCCCGCGCCACGGCCAGGTGTCGGCCCCAGCGGCGGCCCGATCTGGCCCGATCGCGTGGCAGCGTCATCCCAGCCCCCCCTGGCGGAACAGGCCACCGATCAGCTCCTCGATCGGCGGATCGCTCACCTCCAGATCGCGCACGTCGAAGCGGGCCAGCAGCTGGCCCACCACCTCGGTGAGCCGCTCTCGCGGCACCAGCAGCCGCACGGCGCGGCCGTTGCAGACCTCCAGCTCACCGAAGCCGCCGAACGCTTCCGGGGTCTGGGGTTCGGCCAGTTCGAGCCGCACCAGCCGGCTGGGAGCCAGTCGGGTCGCCAGGGCCTCGAGCGGGCCGTCGTGGAACAGCGACCCCTGGTGGATCAGCATCACCCGTGGGCACAGGGCGGTGATGTCGGCCATGTAGTGGCTGGTGAGCAGCACCGTGGCGCCGGTGCGGCGGTTGTAGTCCGCCAGGAACGTGCGCACCCGCGCCTGGGCATTGACGTCGAGACCCAGGGTGGGTTCATCGAGGAACAGCACCGCCGGTTCGTGCAGCAGGGCCGCCAGCAGCTCGGCCTTCATCCGCTGCCCCAGCGACAGCTTGC
>CAYNGR010000258.1:0-3255 GCA_964396755.1 uncultured Cyanobium sp.
GGGCGATCCAGGAATTCGCCCAGCTGGGCTCCGGCTATCAGCTGGCGATGCGCGACATGGAGATCCGCGGTGTCGGCAACCTGCTGGGTGTGGAGCAGAGCGGTCAGATGGAGGCGATCGGCTTCGATCTGTACATGGAGATGCTGCAGGAGTGTCTGGCCGAGATCCAGGGCCAGGACATTCCTCAGGTGGAGGACACCCAGATCGATCTGACGATCACCGCCTTCATTCCGGGCGACTGGATCAGCGAGAACGACGAGAAGATGGCCGCCTACCGGGCTGCCGCCGAATGCACGGGTCAGGAGGCCCTGCTGGAGCTGGCGGCCGGCTGGGCGGACCGTTACGGGGCGCTGCCGGCCCCGGTGATCGCACTGCTGCAGCTGATGGAACTCAAACTGCTGGCGAAACGCTGCGGGTTCTCACGCATCCGGCCGGAGAAGCCCAACATCGCCCTGGAGACGCCGATGGAGGAGCCTGCCTTCCGCAAGCTGCGCCAGGGACTGCCCCAGCATCTGCACGGCCGGCTGGTGTATCAGGCTGGCTCAGGCAGCACGGCCAAGGTCCTGGCCCGCGGCCTGGGCGTGCTCACCCCGGCGCAGCAACTCGCTCAGCTGATGGAGTGGCTGCAGGCGATGGCCGCCCAGCTGCCCGGCGCCGATGGCCTCAGCGAGGCCCAGCGGGCGGAGCAGAGCCAGCAGCGGGATGCAGAGGTGCTGGTGGTCTGAGCTCCTGGCTGCCAGGGGGAAGCCACGCTCGCAGCCACCACTGAAGCGGGGCCTCGGATCTCCGGTTCGCGTCGAGCCGCACCGGTGAACGGACCTGCAGCCGACCGGCGGCTCGCCCAATCGGGGCGGCTTGTCAGACCAGAGCGAGAGGCAACGCCAGGCCTCTCAGGCGCCGTAAAAGTCTGTTACTCTTCGCTCATCTTCCGTTACATGGCTTCATGGGCGAGCTGATCGACGTGGGCAGCGGCCTCCAGGGCGGCTTCGGCCTGGTTTCCGGGGCCCTCAGCCTGCTGGCCCTCGGCCTCTACGCCCTGCTTCAGGGTCGTCCTGGGAATGATGATGACGACTCCAGTCCCGGTGGCGGCCTGATGCAGCCGGTTGCCTGACCCAGGTCTGGACTTCAACGAGGTGGCGCCTCCCCGCGCCCCCGGCAGCTGAGGCTCAGGTCTCGCCAGCCTCCTGAGCCGCAAGCCAGGCCCTGGGCACCAACACGAGAAACAGCCCCCACCAGAGCAGCACCCCTGCGCTCACCAGAGCGGTCAGCCACCAAAGCTGCAGCCAGATCCAACTCACGGCCACCGCCAGCGCCCCGGTCAGCAGGATCGACCAGGGCTGACACCACCAGGGTTTGTGATCCCAGATCGTGTCTCTGCTTGTTGCAGGCATGGGCTCGGTCACTTCCGGGTTCGGGCTGGCCCCATCCTGGCGCTGATCGGACCGGGTCACCGGCAGGCACTGCTTGCTCGCTGCGAGCTCCTCATCGTCAAGGCAGAGGCAACCGAGCCAGGTCGTTGCCGGTTGGCCAGTCGTTGGACTGACAATCGGCAGATCGCTAACCGAGCGACAGCCCCATGGTGAGGGCCATGGGCTTGGCCTTCAGGGCATTGGATCAACGCCGATCAGGGCTTGGCTGATCCGTTCAGCGCAGCCGGCAGATTGGCGCTGCCGGGCTGATAAGCAGGCTGGGCTGAGGCGGTGCTGCGCAGCTTCTTGAGCAGGGTGGTCTCGGCCGTGCGGTACTGGCTGTCCTTGCGCGTTCCGAGATCCTCCAGCTTCAACCGCTCGGCCTCCGAGTCGGTCATCTTCACCGGCACGTCAGGCACGATGCCGCGGCGGTGAATGTCGTGGTTGAGCGGCGTGAGGTACTTGGCGATGGTCACCGTCATGCCGGAGCCATCGGAAAGCCCCCTGACGGACTGGACCAGTCCCTTGCCGAAGGTCTTCTGACCGACAAGCACCGCCCGATTGTTCTCCTGCAGGGCACCGGAGAGAATCTCGCTGGCGCTTGCCGAGCCCTCGTTCACCAGCACCACCAGAGGACGGCTGGTCAGGGCCCGGCCGGTGGCTCGCCTGACGTCCTGAATGCCTTCACGCGTCTTGGTCGAGACGATCACACCCTCGTTGAGCCACTGGCGGGCGATCTCCACGCTGGCCATCAACAGGCCGCCGGGGTTGCTGCGCAGGTCAAGGACGTAGCCCTCCACGCCCTTGCTCTCGAGGTCGCGGATCGCCGCGCGCATGTCCTTGGTCGCGTTGGCGTTGAACTGCCGCAACCTCACGTAGCCGATCTTGGTGCCATCCGGGGATGTGTTCACCTGATGGGTGACCGCGTGCAGTTCGATCAGCTCACGGGTGAGCGGCACATCGATATTCTGACCCTTGCGCCGCAACACCAGCTTGACGCTGGTGCCGGCCCGGCCACGGATGAGCTTGACGGCATCCTCCGTGCTCATGCCCTTGGTGGACTTGCCGTCGATCGAGACGATGACGTCCTTGGGTTGCACTCCCGCACGGGATGCCGGCGACCCCTCGATCGGGGCGATCACCACCAGTTCCTTGGTGTCCTTGTCGATGCTCAGCTGGATGCCCACCCCGGAGAGCTCTCCGGAGGTGTCGATCTGCATCTCCTTGAACTCGCGCGGATCCAGGAAGCGCGTGTAGGGATCGCTGAGGGTGGCCAGCATGCCGCGGATGGCCTCATAGGCCTCCTTGGAGCTGCCATAGCGCTTGGCCAACAGGTTGCGGCGCAGCTGACGCCACTTCTCGGGCGTGTACTTGCCGGTGGTGTCGAGGTAGTCGCGGAAAACGATCTGCCAGGCCTGATCCATCACCTCCTTGGGGCTGTCGCTGATCGCGACACCTCCGTTGGGAGCGATGACCATCTCGCGGGCGACGACCGCGGTGGCGGCACAGGCACTCAGACCAACCAGCACCACGAAGGTGGTGCGACCGCTTCCCATGCGGGAGCCCTCGGAATGGATATGACCCAAGTTAGCGCCGGACCCCAGGCGGAGAACCGGCCCTGCAGCAGCGCGCCGCTGGCCTGCAGCCCGGATCAGGGGTCAACCCAGCGGCCGTCCTCCTTGATCAGCGCGATCAGGGCCTCGACGCCCTCGGCCTCGGGGACGCGGCGGATCTCGTCGCGACCGCGGTAGAGAGAAATGGTGCCTGGGGTCTTGCCGACGTAGCCGTAGTCGGCGTCGGCCATCTCGCCGGGCCCATTGCCGATGCAGCCCATCACGGCGATGTC
>CAYNGR010000259.1:0-3252 GCA_964396755.1 uncultured Cyanobium sp.
TCTTATATCTGCATCTTTATATTCAAAAAACTTATTCATTGTCTTCTATTAATTCGTATCCATACATCTTTACCATTCTGCCTTCATCATCTAATATTATTAGCATTCCATAATATTCGTTTCCTTTATGTATGATTTGTTTATCTCTTATCCACATATAGTCAAACTCAAATTGTATATACTTGCTGCTAGTCTTCATAAATTCCCCTGGTATCTGGAAAGTCTTTTATAATCTTGCTATCTCTTTTCTTTCTTTTTTCATTTAGAGTTTCATTATCTCTTCTATCTAATATCCATTCCATTATACCATTCTTTTCTATCTCTTCAAATATTTCACTATAAAAACGGGTCAATGCTTCTCTACCTCCTTTCCATGCTTCATTGTTTCTTCTTAAGATTTGTCCAAAGTGTTGTTTAGCAGAACCATGCCATCCACCTTTTCTTTCAGTATGATATGGATATTTATCTTTCTTAACCCATCCACCTTTACCTTCTTCTTTTCTTTTTCTTTGTGCTAATTTAGACCTTTCGTTATAACATAGATTGCAACTTAACCTAGGTTTCATTGTATGCCATACTCTTCCACATGTCTCACAAGTTCTTGTCTCTCCTTCTTTATAATTAAACTTTCTTGCCCATAGTCCTCCTGCCATATAACTTATTTAAATGGATTATCTATTACTTCTTCAAGATACTTTCTTACTTTCTTAACTGAAATAAAAGTTGTTGATTTACTAAT
This sequence comes from uncultured Cyanobium sp., assembly GCA_964396755.1. Lineage (GTDB taxonomy): Bacteria > Cyanobacteriota > Cyanobacteriia > PCC-6307 > Cyanobiaceae > Cyanobium. Next base: position 740 of record CAYNGR010000259.1, read on the forward strand.
ACCTATCTTCTTACTTACTTCTTCAAGTGTGTCCGATGACATCCAATACAATTCAAATATTCTACTTTGTGGCCACATTCTTGTCACTTTTAGTTTTTGTAATTCTTGCATTACTTCTTCATGTGCCTGTTGTAGTTTTAAGTCCCACTCTGTATCATATGGTATATCTTCTTCCTCATCTGGCATTTCTTCTATTAAGATTGTCCGATTTAGTTTCTTTACCTTATTCATAAATCTACTATGCAAAAACTTATTGCAGTAAAATAGATTGTAACTATCTCCCCAGAATATCTTTGGACTACATTTTAAATGGATGTATTCAAACAATTCACTACAAAGGTCTTCTGCTTCTTCTTGGTTCTTTGTAATCTTCTTTGCTTCATTTACCAACCAACCATAAGATTGATTATATAGATTAGTTAACCTTTGGTTGCATTCTGTTTGTAAACTGCCTGTCTCCATTTACTTATTCTTTACATAATCATTAAGAAAGTCCACTGCTCTTTTCCAATGTGCACCACTACTTCCACACATGCAAGGCATTGGTTCTCTTTCATCTCTTATATGATTGTATGTATTCCAAATGTAATGTGCTTTGTTTTCAGGCAATCTTGTAGTGATTTGTGATAACTCACCTTTTAATTCTTGCAATTGTTCTACTGTCAATTCCATTATTTCAAAGATTTTAATTTAGGTAAACTAATTTCTTTTTTAACAGGCATTTCTTTTTGAATAGGATTGTCCAAATTAAGGAATGGTTTTAATTGTTGGATGTTAGGATGATTGCCTGGAAATCCAATTGCCATAGATGCAAGGATTAATACCATATCATTTACTGATGTCATACGGGACCAATCCACCATGTAAACTGCATTTTCATCTATTTGTTTCTCTTGTCCTGCTAAACTGATTGTTGTTTGTTCCATTTGTTTTATTTTATTTTTTGATATAACTTGCCCACAATAAGAATTTCATTTCTTCATATTTGTAAGGCATTAAATTGTTTTCTTTTATTCCTTCTTCTATTAGATGTGGAAAAGTATCTGCTTCATAAGGCCATTGCCAATAGTTTGTTTTTTCTTTCCATTCCTCTTCACTTTCCGAATAGTCATGTGCCATAATCACATCACCTGATTTTAGATACTTTGAGAATGTGTTAAACTCTTTTGGTTTATCTCCACCATCACACAGGACCAATGTTCTACCTTCACTTTGTATTAGTTCTATGATATCATTAAATGGTTTCTCATCAAAACAATCTGCAACTCTGAAATCTATATCCTCTCTATTTGTATGATTTATAGTTCCATCAATATCATAAGAAATTAATTTTGCATTACTATTGTCAAAAACCCAACTAGTCAATCCACCATTATAAGTTCCTATCTCTACAATGTTTTTGAATGTTGATATGTAATCTGGATTTAATCCTACATATATTCCCAACACTTGCGACATTTGTATTCCGTTATAAAAGTTTAATCTTAAATAAGGATGTGATTTGTGCCAGTTTGTAATCTGTGAAAATGTAATCTTATCGTTAATACTTCTTTGTAATAGAATGTTTAACATCTGTGCATTAAAATCAAATAGTTCTTTCTGCATAATATTTTGCTAGGTGTTGTGTTCTAGGTAATATGTTCCATTGTTCTCTTGCCTCATCTGTTGTTAACCACTCATAGAATGCTTCATACTGATGGGTTAGTATGTATTTAGTTCCAGGTAGAGATAAACCAAACTTTGCATCTTCTATGATTTGTTCAGTTGTCCAATGCATTCTTTCTTCTTTCTCTTTATTCCAAAGTTCTAAACTTTCTTCTGCTGTTAATATCTTTATATTCATATTATAATTTTATCATTCCACATTCCCCATCATAATCAGGGTTTGTTAATCTATTCAACCATTCCTTTCTTTCACAACATTTACATGATTGATATCCTAAACTTGTTGCAATCCAACTTGCAATTCTGTGGCCAAATCCTAATGTAATGACATGAATGCATGCTTCCGTGTAATCACCTAATTTAATCCATTTCATATTAGTTATTTACATTTAATGATTTACCATTCTTCTTCAATGCAATAATCATTTTCTTTTCAATGTTTAATAATTCTTCTTTACTTATAATACCTAAATCTGCAACTAATTCAAAAATATGTGCATCAATTCCCCATTTATCAAACGATTTATATAATAGTGGAAACTTTCCAGTTCCATATTTTAAATGTCTGTTATAATCTGCTCTATGAGTTGTAAATCGTAAATGTAATAATCTTTGTGTGCAACCGATGTAAGTATCTCCCACTGGATTTACAATCCTGTATATAAGAGATGATTTGTTACCTTTCATGTATTCACCATGAATTTCTTTTTTACAGGAAACACAATATGATTGATATCCTGTTTTTGATTTAACTTCTTTGTTAAATTCTGATGTGGATTTTGTTTCACCACATTTACTACACTTTAATGTTTTTGTTTTTTGTGCCATAGTATTTGTTTTTATTTTGT
>CAYNGR010000260.1:0-3238 GCA_964396755.1 uncultured Cyanobium sp.
CCGGCCACCGCCAGGTAGCAGTCGAAGCGCGACAGGGGCAGGCCGAGGTGCTTCTCGAGCACCGCCAGGATCTGGTGCAGCCGATTGACGGCGATGCCGGTGGCGGTGCGGCGCGGGCTGGCGTAGCTGGTGGTGCTCACCAGCGCCTGCAGCTCCACCAGCAGCGGCCGGGTGCCCTCGCAGGCCACGATCGTGGCGGTGCCGCTGCTGGGCTCGCCACCGCCGAGGAACAGCTCGCTGGGGTTGGCCACCTCGTGCAGGCCCCGGTCGCGCATCTCGAACACGCCCAGCTCGTGGGTGGCGCCAAAGCGGTTCTTGACGGCGCGCAGCAGCCGGTGGCTGGCGAAGCGATCGCCCTCGAAGGTGAGCACCGCATCCACCAGGTGCTCCAGCACCTTGGGGCCGGCGAGGGCGCCCTCCTTGGTGACGTGGCCCACCAGCACCAGGGCGGTGTCCTGCCGCTTGGCGATGCGGGCCAGGGCGGCGGCGCACTCGCGCACCTGGGCCACGGAGCCGGGAGCGCTGGCCAGCTCGCCGTCGTGCAGGGCCTGGATGCTGTCGATGATCGCCACCGCCGGGCGCAGCGCCTCCAGCTCCTGCAACACCAGCTCCAGGTCGGTCTCGGACAGCAGCTGCAGCTGGGCGGAACCGGCCGCGGCCGGCGCGGCCTCGGGCTCGCCTGCGGGTCCCGCAGCCGGATCCGAACCGAAGGCGTCCCGAGGCACAGCGCTCCCAGCCGGGCGGGAGGTGATCCCGGCACCGGGCCGCTCGCCGGCGCCGGAGGCGGACGCCTGCGCAACCGACGCACCGGCGGACGGCAGGCCCTGGGCCCTGGCGGCCCCGCCCCGGCCAGCCGGGCCCGCAGGCCCCCCATCCGCGGCACCTCCGTCCTGAAGACGCCGCCAGCGCAGCTTCACCTGCTGGGCCGACTCCTCGGCGCTCACATACAGCACCGAACGCCGCTGCGCCATCGCCCGGGCGCACTGCAGCAGCAGGGTGCTCTTGCCGATGCCGGGGTCACCGCCCACCAGCACCAGCGAACCCGGCACCAGGCCGCCGCCGAGCACTCGGTCCAGCTCGCCATAGCCGCTGGCCAGCCGCTGCAGCGGCCGCTCGCCCACCGTCTCGATCGGCTCGGAGCGCCGCGCCCGCCCGGGCTCGGCGGCGGGCTCGGCGGCCACGGGCCGGCGCCGACGCGCATCGGCCGGAGCCTCCCGCTGCTCCACCAGGGTGTTCCAGGCGCCGCAGGAGCTGCAGCGGCCGAAGAACTGGCGCGTGCGGGCCCCGCAGGCCTGGCAGACGTAGGCGGCTGTGGCCTTCGGCACGGACTTATGAAGAAAGGTGGCGTTCCGTAATGAACTCTCCAAGAGGGCTTTTCAGTGGAGCGGTTCCGCCCTCCGGATCAGGGGGCGTCAACCCCGCTGAGCCCCCGTCAGGGCCTGCCGATCCGCGTTCCACCCCCTGCATGTCCGCGACCACAGCTGCCAAGGAGACCATTCTCGTCGTCGATGACGAAGCGAGCATCCGCAGGATCCTGGAGACACGGCTGTCGATGATCGGCTACCAGGTGGTGACCGCCTGCGACGGCGAGGAGGCGATCGAAGCGTTCCGCCGCACCCAGCCCGATCTGGTGGTGCTGGACGTGATGATGCCCAAGCTCGACGGCTACGGCGTCTGCCAGGAGCTGCGCCGCGAATCGGACGTGCCGATCGTGATGCTCACCGCCCTGGGCGACGTGGCTGACCGCATCACGGGTCTGGAGCTCGGCGCCGACGACTACGTGGTCAAGCCATTCAGCCCCAAGGAGCTCGAGGCCCGCATCCGCTGCGTGCTGCGGCGGGTGGAAAAGGAGCCGGTCAGCGGCATCCCCAACACCGGCGTGATCCAGGTCGGGGACCTGCGCATCGACACCAACAAGCGGCAGGTGTTCCAGGCGGACCAGCGCGTCCGCCTGACCGGCATGGAGTTCAGCCTGCTGGAACTGCTGGTGAGCCGCTCCGGCGAGCCGTTCAGCCGCGGCGAGATCCTGCGCGAGGTCTGGGGTTACACCCCGGAGCGGCACGTCGACACCAGGGTGGTGGATGTCCACATCTCCCGGCTGCGTTCCAAACTGGAACAGGATCCGGCCAATCCGGAACTCATCCTCACGGCCCGGGGAACCGGCTACCTGTTCCAGCGGATCGTCGACACTCCCTCCCCCGAACCCCGCACCGCCCCCGTTGCCACCGAAGGAGCCTGATTCCGCCGACCTCCGCGCCAGCCGCAGGCGCACCGGTCGTGCCAAACCCAGCCGGGCGATCCGGCGCCTGGTGATCTGGTACCGGCGCAATCCGGCCGTCACCACGCTGGTGGACACCGCCAGCGCCCTGGTGGACACCGCCAATGCCACCGCCAACGCCACCGCCTCGGTCGCCGGCTCCATGGCCGGCGTGGCCGGTTCGATGGCGGGCGCTGCCGGCAGCGCCGCCGGCAGCGTCGCCGGAGCCGCCGGCTCGGTGCTGCAGCCGCTGGTGTTCGATCCGCTGCGGCGGCTGCAGCAGGGGCCCGGCGGCGGCAGCGTCGATGGTCCGATCGACGACCGCCAGCGCCTCTGGGTAGCCGTCGATGGCATGGGCGGCGATTACGCGCCCGGCCCGATCCTGGAGGGCTGCCTGCAGGCCGTGCAGCGCCTGCCGCTGCGGGTGCGATTCGTGGCCGAACCCGGCCCGCTGCAGGAGGCGGTGACAGCGATGGAGCTGCAGGGCGCCCTCGATGACGCCGTCGCCCGCGGCCTGATCCAGCTGGTGCCCAGCGGCCCGTCGGTGGGCATGGACGACGAGGCCACCGTCGTGCGCCGCAAGCGCGACGCCAGCATCAACCTGGCGATGGACCTGGTCAAGAGCGGCCAGGCCACCGCCGTGTACTCGGCCGGCAACTCCGGGGCGGTGATGGCCTCGGCGATCTTCCGGCTGGGGCGGCTGAAGGGCATCGACCGGCCGGCGATCGGCGCCCTGTTCCCCACCCGTGACCCCAGCCAGCAGGTGCTGGTGCTCGACGTGGGCGCCAACATGGACTGCAAGCCGGAATGGCTGCACCAGTTCGCCCTGCTCGGCAACATCTACAGCCGCGACGTGCTGCAGGTGGCCCGCCCGCGCATCGGCCTGGTCAACATCGGCGAAGAAGAGTGCAAGGGCAACGACCAGTGCCTGCGCACCTACCCGCTGCTGGCCGCCGAGAGCCGCTTCCACTTCGCCGGCAA
>CAYNGR010000261.1:0-3228 GCA_964396755.1 uncultured Cyanobium sp.
AGTGGGATGCGGTGGAGCTGCCCAGCCAGTTCATGGAGAACTGGTGCTACGACCGATCCACCCTGCTGGGCATGGCACGCCACTGGCAGACCGGAGAGCCGCTGCCGGACGCCGAATTCGCCAAGCTGCTGGCCGCCCGCACCTTCATGGCCGGCGCCGCCACCCTGCGCCAGGTGCACTTCGCCCTGACCGACCTGCGCCTGCACAGCACCTGGACCCCCGACTGCGGCCGGACGCCTGAGCAGGTGAGGCGCGAGATCGCCCGTACCACCACGGTGCTCGAGCCGATCGAGGAGGACGCCTTCCTGTGCAGCTTCGGCCACATCTTCGCGGGCGGCTATGCAGCCGGGTACTACTCCTACAAGTGGGCCGAGGTGCTCAGCGCCGATGCCTTCAGCGCCTTTGAGGAGGTGGGCCTCGAGAACGAGGAGGCGATCCGCGCCACCGGCCGCCGCTTCCGTGAGACGGTGCTCAGCCTCGGCGGCAGCCGCCATCCCTCCGAGGTGTTCCAGGAGTTCCGCGGCCGCGGCCCCAGCGCCGAGGCGCTGATCCGCCACAGCGGCCTGGTGGGGGCGACAGCGGAGGGCTGAGGCGGGAGCGCAGCCCTCATGGCTCCCAATGTTCATCCCGCTGCGGGTGGAGTTGCGGTTCCGTCTGGCCTCGCTCCTGCCGCCTCCCATAGCCCCGGCCGCCGGCACTCGCCAGCGGCTCCCGTGGGTCGAGTGGGAAGCCTTGATGCCGGCCTGACGATTGATCGGCCGGCCTCCGATCAGGGCCGCAGCAGCTCCTGGACCAGGGGCTCCAGGCAGGCCGGTTCGGCCAGGAGCCGGTCGTGGCGCAGGCCCGGCAGCGACCGGCGCGGGCCCACCGGCAGCACCGCCCGCCAGCCGGGCACCACGGTCAGATCGGCGGGGCAATAGAAGCTGCAACACTCGATCCGGCGCAGCGGCTCCAGGTCGGCATCCAGGCGGCGCAGCAGTGGGCTGCCGGGCTTCATGTCGGCGATGCCGGCCAGCCACTGCCGCGGCCAGGGCAGGGCCGCGAGCGTGCCCTGATGGGGGCTGGCGACGCTGGTGAAGCGGCGGGTGCGTCGCCACCCCCCCAGCAGCTGGATCCAGATGCGGGCGATCACGCCTCCCATCGAGAAGCCGAGCAGGTCCAGCGGTTGCGATGGGCCGAACGCCGCATCGATCTCTTCGCCCAGCTGCACTGCTAGGGTCTTCAGGGGCGTCCAGCCCAGACCATGGGGCAGGTGGGGCACCAGCAGCGGTGCGCGCCGCTCCGCCAGCTGGGCCTGCAGCGAGCGAAACAACCTCGGGGTGTCCCAGAGGCCGTGCACCAGCACCAGCGGCATGCTGCAATCCGGCGCTGGGGGCGTGTCTGAAGCCATCAGCGACAGTTGCGAACGGCAGGGCGGCCTGGAGCCCGGCGCACCGGCGTCGTTGGCATCGCCGTCAGCCTCCGCCGCTGGCCAGGCCGATCGCCCGCGACAGCGTCAGGGCCACCAGATCGAGCATCACGACGCCATGCACCAGAAACAGCGTCTTCATCAACCGGGTTGCGGCGGTGGCGCCGCTCGGCTCGAACGAGAGCAGGGTGATGCCGGCCAGATAGAAATAGTCGAAGCGGTCGATCGTCGGCTCCGCTTCGTTGAAACGGATGTGGATGCGGCCGCACCGGCGGGCGCCGCCGTCGAGACGCCAGTAGAGCCAGCCGAAGGCGATCGTGATCACCGGCAGGAACAGCACCAGCTGAATCAGCAGCAGACCACCGGCACGCATCGGCGTCAGCAGCAGCAGATTGAGCATCAGAAACTGGGCGGCGCAGCGCAGCAGCAGCAGGCTGCCGAACAGATCCAGGAACCAGGCCGTGGGGCGTCCCCGGATCTGGCGGATGAGCACCACCAGCACCATCCCCACCACCGCCAGGCGCAGGGGCCGCTGGTTGATCACCAGCGACTCGAACACCCGAACGACGACGCCTGCGGCCTGACGGATCGACGTGTCCTGAATATCGGCAACCCCCTGATCGAGATTGGCGAGAAACAGCCCTGCCGACAGGTGACCGACGAACAGGATCAGCAGAATCGCGCAGCGGGAGAAGCCCAGACGCAGCCATGCCGGAGCGATCGACGTCATCGTCAGGGCCAGCGCCGTTGACGACAGACCGACACCGTGCCGTCGAAGCCGGGGATCGGTGCCTTGCACTTGCGCAGCTCGAGGCGAATGGGGATGGCCCCATACAGCTGCTCCAGCGAGTCCAGGATGCGTTCGCTGAACTGCTCCAGGGTGAGGCAGACCAGGCGATGGCTGAGCTGCCGCAGGGCCTCGATGGCGCTGACGTAGTCGTAGCTGCCGCTGAGATCGTCCTCAGCGGCGGCCCGGCTGAGATCACCGCCCAGCCAGAACTCCAGCTCGAACCACTGCCCCAGAGCCCGCTCGTGCTCCAGCACCCCCACATGGGCCCAGAGGCGCAGGCCCTGCACATGCACGGCATCGGGGGCGTGCGGCAGCGGGTTCGGCGCGGTGGGCCCGCTCACAGCGGCAGCGTCCGGTGCGTGAAGCGCCGCTGCCCGCTGGCGTAGTCGGCGGCGATGTGCCCTTCGCCGCGCAGCCGGTAGCGGTAGGTGACCAGCCCCTCGAGACCCACCGGGCCCCGTGGCGGCAGCGTCTGGGTGCTGATGCCCACTTCGGCGCCGAAGCCGTAGCGGAAGCCATCGGCGAAGCGGGTGGAGCAGTTGTGATACACCCCGGCGCTGTCCACGGACGCCAGGAAGCGCTCGGCGGCGCTGCGGTCCGTGCTGCAGATGGCGTCGGTATGGCGTGAGCCGTAGCGGGCGATGTGGGCCAGGGCCTGCTCCAGGTCATCGACCACCCTGACGCTGAGGATCAGATCCGAGTACTCGGTGCTCCAGTCCTCCTCCGTGGCGGGCCTGGTCACCCCCAGAGCGCAGGCCTCGGCATCGCCGCGCAGCTCCACGCCGGCCGCCTGGAAGGCCGGGATCGCCTCGGCCAGGAACGCCGGGGCGACGTCCCGGTGCAGCAGCAGCGTCTCGATCGCGTTGCAGGCGGCCGGGTACTGGGTCTTGCTGTCGATGGCGATGCGCAGGGCCTGGCCGCGATCGACGGCGGCGTCCACATACAGATGGCAGATGCCGTCGGCGTGTCCCAGCACCGGGATGCGGGTGTTGTCCTGGATGAAGCGCACCAGGGCGTTGGAGCCGCGCGG
>CAYNGR010000262.1:0-3211 GCA_964396755.1 uncultured Cyanobium sp.
GGAAGCCGAGAGCGCGCCGTGGCCCGGCACTACCTCGATGGCCTGTTTGATCGCGGCGCCGCTGGCCCGCCGGCCGCCGAGCCGGCGCCGGCCGCCCCGGCCCCAGCGGTGCGGCGCAGCGAGCCTCCCCTGAGGCCGCTGGCGCCACCGCATCACCCGGCGACATCGTCGATCAACCGCCGCGCGGCCTGAGCGGGCAGCCACTGCGCCGGCTGCCGGGCGCTCGCAGGCTGAAGGCCGCACAGCGGTGCCGCTGATCGCTGCAGTGCCTGGGCTGAGGCCAGGCGCATCGGCACAGGCAAGCCACGCCCGCCATCGCCTGGACGTGTCGGGGCCGTGACCATGAAGCTGTGCTGGCAGGAACCAGACCGTGCTGCGCCTTTCAGGCGACTGCGCTGCATCGCGTTCGCGTTCGCGGCTGCAGGCTGCTCAAAGACGGATCTGCTGATCCTTGAAGACCAGCACATCGGCGTCTCTCAACGTGATCGAGGCGCCGTTCTCACCGATGCGAACGGTGCATTCTTCGCTGGTGCAGCTGCCGCTTCCAGGCGTTTGTCTGAGGCTGTACTCGTTGCGATTGCCGTCGAAATAAAAGATGTCCTCCATGCTGGGTGTGCCGGTGATCGATGTGCCGCCCATGCTCGGTTTGTAGTGCATGGCTTCGCCGTTGGGGTCAGGGCAGCCTGTGGCCATTGAGCCTGCTCCACCGGGGCAGGCGGTGACGCCGCTGCTGGCCATCCCATAGATCTGGTTGCTGTTGATCGGAACCTGCAGCGAATTGCTGATCAGACTGCCGGAGGCGTTGCTGACCAGGGACAACTCCACGCTGCGGCTGATCGCGCCGCTGCCCCCCAGGGTGCTGGCCGAAAATCCATTGGCCGCCACGGTGTCGAGGATGACCTGTTCAGCGCGGCTCGCTGTGGTGTCCAGCGTGCCGCTGGCGGCGTAAGTCCGACCGCAGCGCACGAGCACGCCGGGGCCACGCCAGCTGAGGTCGGCGGCCTGGGACCTCAGCCCATAGGCGATGTCCTCGTCGCTGCTGGCCCCCCGCAGGATCAGCTGCGGCGTGGTGGTGCAACCGGAGAGGGCTGTGAGGCTGCCGCCGCTCTCCACCCGCTGGGCGTTGCGGATTTCGTCCTGCATCACGCCGAGCACCCGGTTCACCTCGTCCTTGCGGTTCAGCTCCACCTGGGTGGCGGTGTCCCCTCGGATCAGGGACACCAGCGCCCGCACGGCGGCCCCCAGCACGACGATCGAGATCACCACGCCGACCAGCAGTTCCACCAGGCTGAGGCCCTCGCTCTGGTGCCGGTCCCGCCGCCCCTGTCGCGACGCAGCCCGACGGGAGGTGGCTCGCTGGCCATGGGAGCGGTGCGCGGCTGACGGGCGGGAGAGTGGAGCCATGGGGGGCGTTCAGCTGCCGGTGTAGGTGCAGGCGCCGCTGCTGCCGTTGCGGAAGCCGACGCGGACCATGGTGAGGTTCAGGTCGACACAGAACTGGCTGTCCGTCCTGGGGGTGGAGAGGTAAAGGGTCCGGGGGGCGCCGGCCAGCACTCCGAGGGGCACAAAGGTGATCTCAGCGGGCGTGCTGCAGATGGCCGGGCCGCCGTCGCCGCTGCTGATGCAGAGGTTGCGCGCATCGGCCTCCGTGGTGAGGTTGAGCGGGGGCAGGTTGGCGCTGGAGCAGGCATTGTTGGTGCTGTTGCTGCCGCTCACCTGCACGGTCAGTCCGTTGCTGATCGTCAGGCTGCAGCCGCTCTGCAGTCGCTGGGCCAGGGTGCGCCCGCGCAGCAGGTGGCTCTGCAGCTCAATGGCGGCGTGGCGGAGTTTCTGGCCCTCGTAGAAGCGCACCACATTGGGGAAGCTGACCGAGGAGACCACGACCAGCACCATGGCTGTCACCATCAGTTCCACCAGCGTGAAGCTGGAGGTCCCGGTCGTGTGGCAGCGGCGGCGAGCAGTCATGTGCACCACGACGCGGCTTCAGGCATGAGCGCCAGTTCCCGTCTGAACCGATAGGGGTCTGCGTTGGCACCGCTGAAGCGATAGGAGATGTAGATCAGATTTTTGCCGAGGCTGATGCTGCGCACCAAGGTGGTGCCGCTGGGCAGCAGAGGCCTGCCGGTGTCGCTGGCACTGTTGAGCAGGGTGGTGTCCCCCACCGCCACCGCGAAGGGCCGCGGCGGAGAGATCGTGACGGCGGCGGCCGCGGTGACGAAATCCTGAGCCAGGCCGGTGGCGGAGTTGCAGCTGGTCTCGTCCGGGAGATACGACGTGGTGGTGGGCGAGATCACGAACGGATCGCAGCCCACCGGGAAGCCGGCCTGGCTGCAGGTGAGGTTGAAAGGGCCGCTGGTCATGCGCCAGTATTTGGCATAGCTCTTCAGCCAGCCCAGATCTGTTGCCACGGCGTTTTCCAGCCGTTGCAGCACATCGAGATCCCTGCTGCTGCTCCACTGGCGTGTGAACAGCAGCGCCAGGATCCCGATCGACACGGTGAGGATCACCACGGCGATCAACGATTCAACGATCGTGAATCCCCGCTCTCCGCTGCGTCGAGACAGCCCGGACTGCGGCTGGTGGGGTCTGCAGCAGCGAAGGGGGCGATCGATCCGGGGGGCGGGCACTGGGATCATCAGTTGACCAGGGAATCCATCGATCCGAATCCCCGATAGGTGAACCCGGCTGATTGGACGAAGCTGGGGCCCAGTGTTCGTGTCAAACCTGAACGGACCACATCTTCAGGGAGAGGTGTGACGACCGAAAACTTGGACCCGCTTGAGCCCTTGAAGCCGGAGACCGAGCAGACCCAGGCAACCAGATAAGCATTGTCTTCGACGCTTGGTTTCTCAAAGCGCAGATTGGAGTTGGGTAGCCAGATGAACAGGTTGTTGAGGTCGTTCTTCTTGTAACTCTTGATCCGTGATGACGCCGTGCAGGAAATCGGCTGCCCTGCTGGCGTGATCACCGATTTGCCAAGCAGCCGGGTCCGGCTCCAGCCGAGGCGTGAGCTGTCATTGCTTTGAATTCCGCCTCCGTCGAGTTTGATTTCCGAGGTGCCCCAGAGGAACAGGTTGACGACGGGCAGCGTGGAACCGTCGGTGCCGATGGTGTGGATGGTGAGGTTCGGGTTGCTGTCGTTTGTATCTTGGATGGTTAGATCCTCAACTAGACAGTTGATGGAATGTGTTTGATTCGAAAACTTGGCAGT
>CAYNGR010000263.1:0-3177 GCA_964396755.1 uncultured Cyanobium sp.
CCCGATCCCCGTGCTGTCCTTTCTGGGAGTGTTGCTGATGGCGATTCTCAACCTCGAGCGGGGACAGGTGGAGTGGAAGGGCCGGCAGGTCAGCACCCGTTGAGCGAACTCCAGCCGCTGCTCAGCTCGATGGCCTTCTGGTTTGCCGCCTCGCTGCTGGTGGGGCTGCTGGCCAACCGCCTTCCAGTCGCCTGGCTCGAGAGGCCCGGGGATCAGGGCGGATCGCGCGGCGGCGCTGGCCGCTCCCTGGCGCTGGCCGCGCCGCCGGCTGGGCTCGCCCCGGGACCACCGGGCATCCGGATCTGGAAGCGCTGGATTCCCGATGCCGGCAATGCCCTGCCCGGTGGGGTCAGCAAGTCGAGCCTGGTGCGCCGCGACCCTCACGCCCTGCGCAGGCTTCTGCTGGAAACCCGACGGGCGGAGCTGGTGCACTGGTTGTTGCTGCCCTGCGGCCTGCTCACGGCCCTGTGGCTGCCGCCCGCCGCGGTGCTGCTGAACGTGGGATTCGCCCTGGCCTTCAACCTGCCCTGCCTGCTGCTGCAGCGCTACAACCGCCGGCGCCTGCAGCGCCTGCTGAACCGCTGCACGCGGCGGCCCATCTGACCTGTCAGCCGCCGCGGTGGATCAGGCCTGAGCCAGCCGCTGCAGCTGCAGCAACACCCCAAGGCCCTGGCCGCTCTCAGCGAGCGGGCGAAGATCGAGTCGGGCGGGCTCGCCGGCTGGATCAGGGCCGCTCAGCAGAACCGGCTGCTGCTGCGCGGAGCGGCGGCCGTGGATCACGTCCTCCACCAGCTGCCGCAGGGAGCCTGAAGCAGCGGGGCCGGGCTCTGCCTGTGAATCCGAGGCAGGCCTGAGCCTCAGAGCCGCGTCCAGGCAGTCGAGGGACTGGCCGCGGAGCTCTTGTGCTGGCCTGCCGACGCAGGCGGCGAAGGCCTCGCTGACACTGACGAACAGCAGGCTGTCGTCCAGCAGGGCGATCGACTGGGTCTCGCTCGCCTGAATCTCCTGAAAGGCGCTGGCCAGCAGGGCATTGCGGCGCTCCATCAGGCGGACTTCGGTCACATCCGTGAGGGTGCCGACCACCTCATGGTCACTGCCGTCCTCCAGCACGGTGGCGACCTCCTCAAAGGCGCGAACGCGGCCATCGGGAATGCGCAGGCGAAAGGTGACGCGCCAGCCCTGCGCTCCGTTACGACGGGCCGCTGCCACGGCGCCACGATCCGCAAGCAGGATGGCCCGATCGAACAGCTCAGGATCCGAGCAGAGCTGTGCCACGCTCCAGCCGGTGAGCCACTGAATGCGCTGGCTGATGTAGAGAATGCGTCGCATCTCATGGTCGCGCTTCCAGACCACCTGATCGAGCGCATCGGCCAGGGAGGTGAACTCCCGCAGCGACGCCTCGGCCGCCCGGCGCAGGGCCACCTGTTCGGACACATCGGTGAGGGTGATGATGGCGCCAAGACACTGACCGAGGCGATCCCGATAGGGCATCGCCTGGGCGAGATAGGACACCTCCTCGCTGGTGGCTTCGAGGCTGCGGCGCTCCTCGCCGCTCATCACGGCAAGCAGGGCCTGGCGCAGGTCCGGCAGGGGAACCGTGGTGGGCACGCCGATCAGCGGTTGGCCGATGTCGCTGTCAACCAGACCGAAGACGCGGACGGCCAAGGGCGAGAAGCGTGTGATTCGCAACTCGCGATCAACGATCACCATGCCCTGGTTGAGGGAGTTCTGAATGTTTTCGAGATCGGTGTTGAGGTGCTCCAGTTCATCACTGCGGCTGCGCAGCTGTTGATTGAGCGTGCTGAGTTCTTCGTTGGTGGCCTGGAGCTCCTCATTGGAGGCCTCCAGCTCCTCGTTGGACGACTGCAACTCCTCCGAGGACGCCTGCAGCTCCTCGGAGGAAGCCTCGAGTTCTTCATTGGCCTGCTCGAGATCGGCCATCGAGCGCCTCAGGGTGTCCTGACTGGAGAGAAGCTCCCGTTCGAGCCGTTCGATCTCCCGGGCGAAGGCGGCATCGCGATCGGGACTCGGCAGGCCCGTGCGCGGCGCGGCCACATCCCCCGGCTGCTCGATGAAGGAGAGCACCGTCAGCACCTGATCACCCACCTGCAGCGGTGCTGCGTGCAGGCGCACGGGCATCTCCCGTCCGCTGAGCTGCAGGCTGGTGCTGCTGGCCGCCGCGTGATCGGCCCGCACCAACAGGAACAGGGCCCTGGCCTCCGATTGCAGTTCCTCGCGCAGGAAGGCTCCCGCCGCCGCTGTCATCCGACCCTCAGGGACACGGCAATAGGCGGAGACATCACCAATCACCTCGACAAGATTGTGATTCTCATCCAGCACCAGCGCAGGCGGAAGCAGCGCACGGGTCAGCGCTTCGTGCAACTTGATGTGTTGCTCGGCAACGCTTTCCCGCAGGGACGAGGCAACCGCTGCCGGGCGCTGCGGCGGCACTGGAGTCTGGGCGGGAACGGCCAGGGACAGACGGCGGCGAGGCCGACCATCCAGCGTGCGCTTGAAGATCCGATGCGAGGGATTGACGACACCGAAGCCTGAGAGCGCCCCCAGGGATTCCGAGCTGCCGAGGAAGAGCAACCCGCCCGGACGCAGCGAGAATCCGAACAAGGCAATCACCCTTTCCTGCAAGGGAGAGGTGAAATAAATGAGCGTGTTGCGGCAAGAGACGAGATCAATATCAGGAAACGGAGGATCATCGGCAATGTTGTGCTTGGCAAACAGAACGCAGGCCCGCAGATCTTTGCTGATCTCGAAGTCGTGCTCCCGCACAACCCCGAATCGTTGCAGCAGATGCGGGGGGATGCTCTTGGCCGCGGACAACGGATACACGGCTCGCCTGCCGACGGCCAGACTCTGCTCATCGAGATCAGTGGCGAAGATCTTGAGGTGCTGCCCCAGATCGAGGGGATGCCCCATCGCTTCACTCACGGTCATGGCGATGGAGTACACCTCCTCTCCCGTCGCACAGCCGGGCACCCAGACCCGAAGGCGCTCACCAGCCGCTCGCGCTGCGATCAGCGGTGCCAGATGCCTGCCCAGGGCCGCAAACGCCTCAGGGTTGCGGAAGAACTCCGTGACCGTGACGAGCAGGTTGTGTGCCAACGCCTGCCCCTCACTCGCTTCCGCAGCCAGCACCGGCAGGTAATCCTCGAGGCCATGCAA
>CAYNGR010000264.1:0-2166 GCA_964396755.1 uncultured Cyanobium sp.
GGGCAGGATCGTGCGGGTGAAGCCGGCCAGGGCAGGGGTGTCGCTGGCGCAGAGAAACTCTCCCTCGCCCAGTCCGATCAACAGCGGCGCCTGACGCCGGGCCACCACCAGCACGCCCGGCACATCAGCCCAGACCACGGCCAGGGCGTAAGCGCCATGCAGGAGTGGCAGCACGTCCTGCACCGCCTGCAGCAACCATGACGCATCGGGCTGGCCGCCGGCCTCACCGAGCTCCCTGAGACGCCGGGCGATCAGGTGCGGGATGACCTCGGTGTCGGTGTCGGAGCGGAACACCACTCCCTCCCCCTCCAGCTGCTCCCGCAGGGAGCGGTGGTTCTCGATGATGCCGTTCTGCACCACGGCAAGGCGGCCGCTGCCATCGAGGTGGGGATGCGCGTTGCGCTCCTCCGGCTTGCCATGGGTGGCCCAGCGGGTGTGGCCGATGCCGCACTGCCCGGCGGCGCCGTGCTCCTCGAAGCGAGCCGTGAGATTGATCAGCTTGCCTTCCGCCTTGAGGCAATGCAGCCCCGCACCGTCAACGGTGGCGATCCCGGCTGAGTCGTAGCCGCGGTACTCGAGCTGCCGCAGTCCTTCCAGCAGCAGGGGAGCCGCCTCGCGGGAGCCGATCAGGGCAACGATGCCGCACATAGGGAAGGCGTCTTGCGGAGAGGAGCCAAAAAAAAGCCCGGCTGGGCCGGGCCTGAGCTTATGGGCAGAGGGTGATGCCGAACCGGTGATTCCGACACGGATTGGACACCACCTCGACGGACATGCGGTTGAGGCTCAGTAGGAGAGGCCCATCGAGCGGCTGGTCTCGTCACCCAGATAGACGCGGATGCTGAGGAAGTCGGTGGGGCAGGCGGTTTCACAGCGCTTGCAGCCGACGCAATCCTCGGTACGGGGCGAAGAGGCGATCTGTCCGGCCTTGCAGCCATCCCAGGGCACCATCTCGAGCACGTCGAGAGGGCAGGCCCGCACGCACTGGGTGCAGCCGATGCAGGTGTCGTAGATCTTGACAGCGTGGGACATGGGCCTCGGGGCGTGTTCTCTGCGGTTGAGGAAGCGTTGAGCTTTGAAGCGGAGGGGCCGGAGCGGACGCGTGGGGAACGCTGATGCGCGACCTGCAGTGCAGGGTGGACGACCTGCGGTGCATAGGGATGGTTTCCAGGAGACCCCGGAAGCCAGACGTGCACTGGCGCCGACGGACGTACGGCGTGGCGCTCACCGTACCCAAGGTGGCCGGCAGGGCAGCGCCGGCGTCCCCAGCCCGTCACCCTTGTTCACAGCGCCGGGGCCGCCGACAGGGCGACCCGTAGGATGCGGCCTCTCACACAGCGGCCATGTCCCAGGAAGCGATCTACGAGAAAGTGCGCTCGATCGTTGCCGAGCAGCTCAGCGTCGATGCCGGCGAGGTGAAGCCCGAGTCCAACTTCCAGAACGATCTGGGCGCCGACTCGCTCGACACCGTTGAGCTGGTGATGGCCCTGGAGGAGGCGTTCGACATCGAGATCCCGGACGAGGCCGCCGAGGGCATCGCCACCGTCGGCGACGCCGTCAAGTACATCCAGGACAAGCAGGCCTGAGGCGTTCATGGTGGAGGGACTCCGCCGCGTCGTCGTCACCGGCCTGGGCGCGGTCACACCGATCGGCAACGACGTCGCCGCGTACTGGGACGGGCTGAGCAGCGGTCGTAACGGCGTCGGGCCGATCACTCTGTTCGATGCCTCGCGGCATGCCTGCCGCTTCGCGGCTGAAGTCAAGGACTTCGACCCGGCCGGCTGGCTGGAGCCGAAGGAGGCCAAGCGCTGGGACCGCTTCTGCCAGTTCGGCGTCGTGGCCGCGAAGCAGGCCGTTGCCTCAGCCGGCCTGACCATCGACGACGGCAATCGCCATCGCGTCGGGGTGTCGATCGGCTCCGGCGTCGGCGGGCTGCTGATGATGGAGACGCAGGCCCACGTGCTGGCCGACCGCGGTCCGGATCGCGTCAGCCCGTTCTGCGTGCCGATGATGATCCCAAACATGGCCACCGGCCTGGCGGCGATCGCCCTGGGAGCGAAAGGGCCCAGCAGCGCCGTGGCCACGGCCTGCGCCGCCGGCTCCAATGCCATCGGTGATGCCCTCCGGCAGATCCAGCTCGGCCTGGCGGACGCCATGGTCTGCGGCGGC
>CAYNGR010000264.1:2176-3153 GCA_964396755.1 uncultured Cyanobium sp.
TGGGCGTGGCCGGCTTCGCCAGCGCCAAGGCCTTGTCCTTCCGCAATGACGATCCGGCCACGGCGTCCCGGCCGTTCGACGCCGAACGCAACGGCTTCGTGATCGGTGAGGGCGCCGGTGTGCTGGTGCTCGAAGCCCTGGAGCACGCCCAGGCGCGCGGGGCCACGATCCTTGCCGAGATCGTGGGTTACGGCACCACCTGCGACGCCCACCACATCACGGCGCCGGCCCCTGGCGGCAGCGGTGGTGCCGAAGCGATCCGCCTGGCCCTGATCGATGGTCGCCTGACACCCGAGTCGGTCGACTACGTCAACGCCCACGGCACCAGCACCCAGGCCAACGACAGCAACGAGACCGCCGCCATCAAGTCGGCCCTCGGTGAGCACGCCTACCGGATCCCGGTGAGCTCCACCAAGTCGATGACGGGTCACCTGCTGGGCGGCAGCGGTGGCATCGAGGCCGTGGCCTCTGTGCTGGCGATCACCCACAAACTGGTGCCACCTACGATCAACTACAGCAATCCCGATCCGGCCTGTGATCTGGATGTCGTTCCCAATGAGGCCCGCGAGCACGACGTGAACGTGGTGCTCTCCAACTCCTTCGGGTTCGGCGGCCACAACGTCTGCCTCGCCTTCCGCCGGATGTCCTGACCGGGTCTCCGATCCGGCACGGCCCACGCCGACAGCCTCCCAGCCCGAGCGCTCCTCCCTTACCCCTTACGCCAAGCCCAAGCCATGGTCGTCGCCCCCACCACCTCCGTCGAGAGTCTGTGCATCAACAGCATCCGCTTCCTGGCGGTCGACGCGATCAACAAGTCGAACTCCGGTCACCCGGGGCTGCCGATGGGCTGCGCACCCATGGCCTACGCCTTGTGGGACAAGGTGATGACCCACAACCCCCGCAACCCGAAGTGGTTCAACCGTGACCGCTTCGTGCTGTCGGCCGGTCACGGCTGCATGCTGCTCTACGCGCTGCTG
>CAYNGR010000265.1:0-3135 GCA_964396755.1 uncultured Cyanobium sp.
AGCGGTGCTGACGGCGCTGAGCCGACGTTCTCGGGGTGACCTGCAGCTCGGCCTGCCTCGCAGCTCAGCGGCCGTGCGTCTGAATGGGGTGACCCGGAGTCCACGCCTGCCCTGAGCATCCCGTGTGGCTGCTCCCTTCCGGTCCTGACCAGATTTGGGCGTCCGGGCCGCGTGGGTCCGAGTCGCAGTGATGCTAGCAATGGCCCTGCCGCCGGCCCTTGGCCGGATCTCCGCCCGCCGTGTCGATGCGTCCCGCCGATCTACAGCTGTGCAAGCAGGAAGGGCGGCCGATTTCGGTGCTCACCGCCTGGGATGCCCTCTCAGCCGCCGTGGTGGCCGAGGCCGGCGCCGATGCGCTGCTGGTGGGCGATTCGCTGGCGATGACCGTGCTCGGGCATGGCACCACCCTGCCGGTGACCCTCGACGAGATGCTGCACCACTGCCGCGCCGTCGGCAGGGGGCTGGAGGCCTGGACGCTGCAGCAGCTGCGTCGTGCCGATGTCGCGGCGCCCCAGCCGGAGGCGTCCGGGCCGCGCCGGCCGTTGCCGCGGACGCCGTTGCTGATCTGTGATCTGCCCTTTCTGGCCTATCAGTGCGGCGCCGATGAGGCCGTGGCCGCCGCCGGCCGGGTGCTGAAGGAGTCGCCGGCGGCGGCGGTCAAGCTCGAAGGAGCCGAGGCCGAGACCCTCGCGGTGATCGACCGCATGGTGCGCTGCGGCATCCCGGTGATGGGCCATCTGGGCCTAACGCCCCAGTCGGTGCATCGGCTCGGCTACCGCCGGCAGGCCCGCGATCCGGTGGCCCAGGAGCGGCTCAGGCGCCAGGCGGAGCGCCTGGAGGCGGCGGGGTGTTTCTCGCTGGTGCTCGAGCATGTGCCCGACTCCCTGGCGCTCGAGGTGAGCCGCAGCCTTCGCATCCCGGTGATCGGCATCGGTGCAGGCGATGGCTGTGACGGGCAGGTGCGGGTCACGGCCGATCTGCTGGGCCTGACGGAGCGCCAGCCCCCCTTCTCGCCGCCGTTGCTGGACGGCCGCGGGCTGGCGACGGCGGCTCTGCGCGAGTGGATTAGCGCTCTGTCGGCTGCCGCTCCTCCCACCAGAGCAGAAGCTCCCGCAGCACGGCATTGCTGAGGGCCAGGCCCTCCGGATCGCTCAGGCGCCAGCGGGGCCCCTCCACCCGCAGCAGCCCCTCGCGCTCGAAGGGCGCCAGCCTGCGGCGCAGCTCCGCCACGGCTGTCTCACCGAGACCTGCCCGCTCGAACAGGCCGTCGGCATGCACCCCCTCGCGCCGCCGCAGCCCCACCAGCCAGAGGTCCTCCCAGTCCGGCTCGTCGGCTGACGCTTCGCGGGTCGGCTGCGCCAGCCAGTCGGCGTAGGCCTGACGCTGGCGCGGCCGCGCCTGGCGGATCCCGTCGGGAGCGGAGGTGGCCCCCATGCCGAAGCCCCACCAGCCGGCGCCGCTCCAGTAGACGCGGTTGTGGCGGCTGGCATGGCCCGGCAGGGCGTAGTTGGAGATCTCGTAGTGGCCATAGCCGGCCTCGGCCAGCTGCCGGCCGGTGAGCAGCATCAGGTCCGCCGCGGTCTCCTCCTCGGGGAGCGCCAGCTCGCCCCGCTGCTGTCGGCGGGCGAACACCGTGCCGGGCTCCACGATCAGGTCGTAGATCGACAGGTGGGGTGGCTCCAGGGCGATCGCCTGCTGCAGCTGCTGCCGCCAGCGCTGCGGATCCTGCCCCGGCAGCGCCTGCAGCAGATCCAGGCTCCAGCTGTGCAGCTCGCCGCTCCGCTGAGCCTGGCGCAGCCAGCCGGCCGCCTCCAGCAGATCGGCGCGGCGATGACGCCGCCCCAGGTCGGCCAGCACGGCGTCATCGAAGCTCTGGCCGCCCAGGCTGACGCGGTTGATGCCCGCGCCCAGATAGCCATGCAGGCGCGCCTGATCAAAGCTGGCCGGATCCATCTCCAGGGTGATCTCGGCCCCGGGTGCCAGGCCGAAACGCTGACGCAGCGCATCCAGCAGGCCGCCCACCTGGGCGGGGGTGAGCAGCGAGGGGGTGCCGCCGCCCAGGTAGATCGTGGACAGGGGTGGTCCGCCTGGCGTCTGGGCGATCTCGCGTTGCAGCAGCGCCAGGTACGCCTCGATCGAGGCGGAGCCGGGGCCGCCTTCGGCATCGGCCCGATCCCCCAGCGGCACCACGGCGAAATCGCAGTAGAAGCAGCGCCGGTGGCAGAAGGGGATGTGCAGATAGGCCGAGCGCGGCGTCATGGGCGGTAACCCAGGCCTGGCAACGGGCGCTGAATCGGGCATGCTGCGATGCTGACGCGTCGGGGCCCGGGACTTCGTCATGGTGGACACCCTCATCCTGGTGCTGTTCCTGATCTCCGGTGCCGCCACCGGCTGGCTCGGGGTGGACCTGCTGCCAGAGAAGCTGCTGCTGCAGGTCACCAATCCCGAGGGCCTGCGCACCGTGCTGGCTGGCTTCGGAGCCTTCTTCGGGCTGCTGGCGGGCTTCTTCTTCCAGCAGCTGCGCAAGCGCCTGATGGCCCAGGTGCGCAGCATGCCCACCGATCTGCTGATCAGCCGCGCCGTCGGCCTGATCCTGGGGCTGCTGGTGGCCAATCTGCTGCTGGCTCCGATCCTGCTGCTGCCGCTGCCCTGGGAGGTGGTGCTGGTCAAGCCGTTGGCGGCGGTGCTCAGCAATGTCTTCTTCGGCGTGCTCGGCTACAACCTGGCCGAGGTGCACGGCCGCACGCTGCTGCGTCTGTTCAACCCCACCAGTGCCGAGGCGCTGCTGGTGGCCGAGGGGGTGCTGCAGCCCGCCAGCGCCAAGATCCTCGACACCAGCGTGATCATCGACGGACGCATCCGCGGCCTGCTCGATTCGGGGCTGCTGGAGGGGCAGGTGATCGTCGCTCAGGCGGTGATCGATGAACTCCAGACTCTGGCCGATTCGTCCAACGCCGAGAAGCGCGGCAAGGGGCGCCGCGGCCTCAAGCTGCTCGGCGAGCTGCGCGAGCGCTACGGACGCCGCCTGGTGGTCAACACCACCCGCTACGAGGGCAACGGCGCTGACGACAAGCTGCTGCGGCTCACCGCCGACACCGGCGGCACCCTGCTCACCGCCGACTACAACCTGGCCCA
>CAYNGR010000266.1:0-1563 GCA_964396755.1 uncultured Cyanobium sp.
GCGGCCCTGATCCTGCGGCGCCTTGAGGAGCTGTATCCCACCACGCCGGTGCCGCTGGATCACAGCGATGCCTTCACGCTGCTGATCGCCGTGCTGCTCAGCGCCCAGTGCACCGACAAGAAGGTGAACGAGGTGACGCCGGCCCTGTTCGCGGCGGGGCCCGACCCGGCGGCGATGGCGGCCCTGAGCGAAGAGACGATCCTGGGGCACATCCGCCAGCTGGGCCTGGCCCGCACCAAGGCGAAGAACGTCAGGCGCCTCTCCGAGCTGCTGCTGGAGCGCCATGGCGGTGAGGTGCCCGCCAGCTTCGAGGCGCTCGAGGCCCTGCCCGGCGTCGGTCACAAGACCGCCAGCGTGGTGATGGCCCAGGCCTTCGGCGTGCCGGCCTTCCCGGTGGACACCCACATCCACCGGCTGGCCCAGCGCTGGGGCCTGAGCAGCGGCGAGAGCGTGACACGCACCGAAACCGATCTGATGCGTCTGTTCCCGCGGGAGGCCTGGAACAAGCTGCATCTGCAGATCATTTTCTACGGCCGCGAACACTGCACCGCCCGCGGCTGCAACGGCACGGTCTGCCCGCTCTGCCGCGAGCTGTATCCCAACCGCCGCAAAGCAGTGCTCACCAGCAAGGCCTGAACCAGCGCCGCGGTCTGCGCTGCTGGTCGAGCGAGTCCGGCAGCCGGCGGCGATGGCCTGATCCGGACAGCGTGAATAGGTTCCGGCAGGACTATGCACCTGCTCCCGGAGCCACCCGCCGATGTCGGACCTGCAATGCCCCTTCCACGGACACCATGGCGCCGTGACTCCCGCCGGGGCCACCGGCAACCGCCAGTGGTGGCCTGAGGTCATCGATCTGGGGATCCTGCATCAGCACCATCCGGCCGCCAATCCGCTCGGCGCCGGCTTCGACTACGCCCGTGCCTTCGCCGGGCTCGACTACGAGGCGCTCAAGGGCGATCTGCGCGCGCTGATGACCGACTCGCAGCCCTGGTGGCCCGCCGACTGGGGCCACTACGGCGCCCTGTTCATCCGCATGGCCTGGCACAGCGCCGGCACCTACCGCAGTGCCGACGGTCGCGGCGGCGCCGCCCACGGCAACCAGCGTTTCGCGCCGCTCAACAGCTGGCCTGACAACACCAACCTCGACAAGGCCCGCCGGCTGCTCTGGCCGATCAAGCGCAGCTACGGCAACGCCATCTCCTGGGCCGATCTGATCATCCTGGCCGGCAATGTGGCGCTCGAATCGATGGGCTTCACCACCTTCGGCTTCGCCGGCGGTCGCACCGACATCTGGCAGCCGGAGGAGGACGTGTTCTGGGGCCGGGAGACCAGCTGGCTGGGCGATCAGCGCCACGCCGACGACGGCAGCCTCGAGCAGCCCCTGGCGGCGGTGGAGATGGGCCTCATCTACGTGAACCCCGAGGGGCCCCACGGCAACCCCGATCCGGTCGCCTCCGGCCGCGACGTGCGCGACACCTTCGCCCGCATGGGCATGACGGTGGAGGAGACCGTGGCCCTGGTGGCCGGCGGCCACACCTTCGGCAAATGCCATGGCGCCGCTCC
>CAYNGR010000266.1:1663-3082 GCA_964396755.1 uncultured Cyanobium sp.
GTGCCCGGCCGCAGCGCGCCGCCGATCATGACCACGGCGGATCTGTCGCTGCGCCACGACCCGGTCATGGCGCCGATCGCGCGGCGATTCCGCGATCATCCCCAGGCCTTCGCCGACACCTTCGCGCGGGCCTGGTACAAGCTCACCCACCGCGATCTGGGCCCCCGCGCCCTGCATCTCGGGCCGGAGGTGCCCAGTGAGGAGCTGATCTGGCAGGACCCGCTGCCGCCGCTGCAGCATCCACTGATCGAGGCCGAGCAGGTGGAGGAGCTGCGCCGGCGCGTCTGGGAGGCGGGCCTCGGCGTGAGCGAGCTGGTGGCCACCGCCTGGGCCTCGGCCTCCAGCTTCCGCGCCTCGGACCGGCGCGGCGGAGCCAACGGTGCCCGCATTCGGCTGGCGCCGCAGCGCAGCTGGGAGGTGAACGATCCGCTGCAGCTCAACCGCGTGCTGACGGCACTGGAGAGCATCCAGGCGGACTTCGCGGCCAGCCGCCACGACGGCACACGGGTGTCCCTGGCCGATCTGATCGTGCTGGCCGGTGGGTTCGCCATCGAGAAGGCCGCCGCTGACGGAGGCTTCGCCGTGACGGTGCCCTTCCAGCCCGGACGCACCGACGCCCGGGAGGATCAGACCGACAGCGCCTCGTTCAACGTGCTGAAACCCCTCGCCGATGGCTTCCGCAACTGGGAGTCGGCGGGTCTGAGCCTGCGGGCCGAGGAACTGCTGATCGACCGGGCTCAGCAGCTGTGCCTCAGCGCACCGGAGCTCACCGCCCTGGTGGGGGGCCTGCGGGTGCTGGGGGCCAACAGCGGCGGCAACCGTGATGGGGTGTTCACCCAGCGGCCGGGGGTTCTGAGCAGCGATTTCTTCACGAACCTGCTCGACATGGAGGTGATCTGGGCGCCCTGCGACGGGAGCCAGAGGCGCTACGAGGGGCGGCGCCGCTCCGATGGCCAGCTGGCCTGGACGGCCACCCGAGCCGATCTGATCTTCGGCTCCCACAGCCAGCTACGGGCGATCGTGGAGATCTACGCCCAGGACGACGGTGCCCCGCGCTTCGTGGCCGACTTCGTGCGTGCCTGGGTGAAGGTGATGGAGCTGGATCGCTTCGATCTGCACCGGGCCGCCGGCTGAGCCGCGGCGCCGCGAGCGATGCGGCTTCATCACGGCGCCCGATCGCGGCCATGCCGCGCTTCGCTCGCGGCACAAGGGCCTGACCGGCGTGGACGCGGCTGAAGGACGATCTCGCGTCAGTCGCCGCAGGTGCCACTGGCCAGCGAGCCTGCGCCGGAGGGCCCCGAGGCGGCTTCTGCCCTGGCCCCGCTGCGGCTCGCTGCAGCCGGCTCGCTGCAGCCCGCTTGCTGGAGCTGGAAGACGCCGGGCTCCATCCGTCCAGGGCGCAGCACAGCTGAGCGCGCC
>CAYNGR010000267.1:0-3071 GCA_964396755.1 uncultured Cyanobium sp.
TTTCCCAACAATCACCTATCTTTCCAAAATCAACAAATATGTTTAAAGCGTTTCCGATTACTTCATTTTCTTTTGGTACTAATGGTATTTTTTCAATTTTACCTTTATCAGATGAATTTGTACTTAAGTAAGAAACTTGCTTATTTACAATTACAGATAAATCGTTTATTTTGTTATCTTCCGTTGATGTATTATTCCAAATTAATTCACCATTTTTATCAAATGTAATTAAAGCTGCAGTTTCTGTTGGGAAAAGTACATCTTCGCTTGGTGATATGATATTTTTATTAATTGATATTGGAATAATTTCATCTTTTGTTCCACCGACATCAAAAAAATCAAAATTACCCTTTTCTCTTTTATCATTTGGAATTTTAAATATTAAATCTTTTGTTGTACCACCATTTGCTACAATGTTATTCATCAATATTTTTAATATAAATCTTAATGATAAATATTTTCTATTAGATGCAGCTTCATCACTTTTATCCTCATTTACTTTTTTCCAATTAAAGAAATCATTTTTCCATTCGTTTTCATTTAACTTATCAAAAAACTCATCATGAATTCCTATTAAACCGTTTTTTATTTCTTTTTTCCAATCAACAAATTCATTTCCTTTTTTATCAGATGGAGTTGCTATATTTTTATATTTTGTTTCAAATCTTGGTGGTAATGCTAAATTGTATTCATTACCTTGACTAATTTCTAATCTAATATTATATGTACCATCCGATTCAATACTATATTGGTAATTTGTAAGTTTACCAGCCATTCTGTCATATGTTCCTTTTGATTCTTGACATTTTTCTAAATATTTTTTAAATTGGTCGGTTGATGGTTTACATAAAGTTCTGAATTCTTCGGTAAATGTGGTGTAATTATTTTTTGGATATAATATGTTTCCTCTTTTTAAAATATCATATTGAGAACCTTCACCCCATTCTAAAAGAATATCCATTTGAGCTTTACAGAAAAATAATTCAAACATTTCAAATTGCTTTAATGAAAAGCATCTTATATTAATATTTGCTTGTCTTAATATTCCACTATTTTCCGAACTAACATCTATCGATTCTATAATTGGTGTTGAAATTAATCTACCACTTTCACCTTCGACTTTAATATAATTACCTTCAAAATCAACACCAACTATGGTTTCTTTTGTTTGGTAATTTAGAGGAATATCAATGTGATTACTGATAACACACCCGTTATATATTGCTGTATTAATACCGGTTAATATCCCTTGTATTTTTTCTTTTATTTCGTTTTTGTATTGTACTTGTGCATCTGACTTAAATATTTTTGCTCCAGATGACATAACAACAAACGGCATTTTGAATACCGATTTATTAGGGTCGTTTTCTCTTTCTTCTAAAATATCGACTACCCAAGTTTTTAAAGGTGCAATACTAATCATATAACTTATCTATTGATTCTTTCCAATTCTGAATTTATTGCTGAAATATTTGAAGGTATTCTTAATTGTTTTCCTTCTTCGATGTGTAAAGATGCATCATTTAAATTATTTGCAACAGATATAATCCACCATAAATTTTTATCACCATAATACTTGTCTGCTAATATGTCCAATCTATCATTTACGGTTGTAATAATATAAACATCATTATCCGTTGCTTTTATTTTAGGATAAATAGTAGTTTCCAAATATTGTTTTTTGGTTTCTTTTGTTGTTAGTTTTCTTGAATATGTATATCTACTTGCCATAAGTTATTTTTAAAATTTACGAGCAACACCATCTCTTTTTAATATGTCGTTATACGCTTCCTCTGTTACTTCAACACCACCAACTTTAAATGTTTTTGGTAATGGTGCAGATGTATCACCGATGAATCCAGATTTCATTGAATATGTGGATGGTCCAGCATCTGAAGATTCCATTTGAGATGGCAATTTAGGTCTTATATCGGTTGGTTGTAAATTTGTTGGTAATGTATTTGGTGCATTTGGAACTAATAATGTGTTTCTAGTTTTTTCAGGACCTGTTGATGGTGCACCCGGTGTTGCATTTGGTTTACCATTTGATTCCGTCATATCATCCAATTTATAAGTGATAGTTTTTTGACCTTTATTATCGGAAATTGATGAATTTTCAAGTATTTTAAATCCAATACTAATATCAACTACGGTTGGATATATAATAGGTTTTTGAATTGTACCATCGTATGTTGGATTTGAATGCGCCCAAGATATTTCTTTTGGTACTGAAATATCTAATGATGTAACAATAGCTTGTATATTTTGATAATATTGTCCTAAACTAAAAGAAACTATTGTAGGTCTAAATACTAATGGTGCGTATTTATCATTTTTTAAATCAACCGTAATTATTTTCTCGTCAGGATAAGCTAACTTTCTTAGTTCATTTATTTTAGCTTTCATTATTGCACTTTGTTGTGAATACATTACACCATTTGTAACTGTATCACGATATTCTCCCCAATAATAAACTTTAAAATCAATTTTTACTTCTCTTTCCACACCAACATATCTATAAACTTTGAATGGAGAACCAACATATCTAAAATCTGTCCATTCTGGATTTACTGTTTCCGATAATGATTCAATTGCAGCCGGAAAAAGAATATTACCATCTTTTTCTCTTTTTATTAAAAGATATTGAAAATTGTTTTGTGTATTTTGTTCAACAAATCGTTGTAATTCTTTATCTGTTTTTGTAACCGATGAAAGTAATTGTTGATTTAAATAATCCCATCTTGGTATTTTTGCTTTTCTAAATGATTGTAGTATTTGATTTCCAGATACATCATTTGTTTTAAAATATGCACCACCTACAAAACTATCATCAAAAGTAAGTTGAGAAACGGCATCCTCTAAACTATCATTAGCCGATTTTATATTTTTCTTTCTTTTAGATGTTAAAGCTCCTGTAATACCTTTTGTTACTAAAGTTTGTGCCGAACTAATTGCTCTACCAACGGCTTCTTGCGCCATTTCTTTTGGATTATTTCCTTTTAATAATCCGGTAAGTGGATTTACTCCAGGTTGTTTAAAAGCCAATGCCTGTCTTGCTATATCCACATAAT
>CAYNGR010000268.1:0-3058 GCA_964396755.1 uncultured Cyanobium sp.
CGAACGCGTTGACTTCTGGGCCACCACCTCTAACAAGCAGCTCAACGTCGTTTAGCACATCAGGTCGCTGCTCAAGATCAACGGCCGCGCCGCCATGGTGCTGACAGGCAACGTCCTGTTCGAAGGCGGCGCCGGCGAAACGATCCGGCGGAAGTTGCTGCACGAATGCGATCTGCACACGCTGCTGCGCCTGCCCACCGGCATCTTCTACGCCCAGGGCGTCAAGGCCAACGTGCTCTTCTTTGAGCGCCGCGCCGGCAGCGCCAGGGCCGCCACCCAACGCCTGTGGGTGTACGACCTGCGCACCAACCTGCACTTCACGCTCATGACCCGGCCACTGCAACGCGCCGATCTCGACGAATTCGTGGCGCTCTACCAACACGGCGCCATCGACCAACGCCAGCCCACCTGGAGCGAGGCCAACCCCGAAGGCCGCAGGCGCTGCTTTGTGCTGGAAGAGCTGCTGGCCCGCGACAAGATCAACCTCGATCTGTTCTGGCTCAAAGACGACAGCCTGCTCGATTCCGAGAGCCTCAGCGATCCCGATCGGATCGCCGCCGAGATCACAGGCGCCCTGCGCAGCGCCCGCGAGCAGACGGAAATGATCCTGGCGGATCTGGAGCCTGCCGGTCCTGAGTCCACCGCAGCCGTCTGATCCCGGCCAACCAGGCCCGCACGGCTTCACAGCCCCCGCTCCCGGAGCCCCCTCTCACGGCCGCAGGATCGCCGCCTCCAGAAAACTGTGGGGCCGCTCCGCCGTGGCCAGGTAGTAGATCGCCACCAGCTCGCCCCGGTGGTTCAGCGTCAGCTGCGGGTAGCCCATGTCCTGAGCGAACGGGTTGGCCCGGATCAGCAGCGGCGGCCCCCAGCTACGCCCCTGATCGCCGCTGAGACGCAGCAGCATCGCCTGCCGCGAGCGGTCGGCGTAGATGCAGGCCAGCCGGCCATCGGGCAATCGCGCCAGGGCTGGCGGGTTGCCGTTGTGCACACCTGTCTCGCCCACCCGGCTGAGGAAGCGCCAGCTGCGTCCGCCGTCTTCGGAGCCATAGGCGTCGATCCAGCTGGGGCTCTCCGGCTGTGCGCGCGGGTCACGGCGCCGCAGCGCCACCACCAGCCGTCCGCCGCCGAGCTCCACCAGCGATGGCATCACCGCCCGGTACGGGTCGCTCCAGGGCACCACCCAGCTCACGAAGCGCCAGCTGCGGCCGCCATCGTCCGTCTGGGCCACGAAGGTCTTGTCGAGCCGGTTGCTGAGCCTCCCCAGCCGGGGATCCCGCGCCGAGAGCAGCAGCTGCGCCGACTCCGGGCCGGTGATCCGGACGCTGGTGCGTGACGTGAGCAGCAGGCCGCGCAGCTGCGGCGCACGCTCCAGCCCGTTGAAGCGGAAGGGGCCCTGCCAGCTGTGCCCCCGGTCCATCGAGACGAAGAAGCGTCCCAGCCGTTCGTCCGGACGGTCGCGCCCATCGCCGACCACCCGGATCGCCAGGTCCGCTGAGCTGAAGCGGATCGGCCGGGTCAGATCCTGCAGCGGGCCCTCGCGGCCCACGAACGGCTCCGGTGTCTCGACGCTCCAGCTGAGGCCGCCGTCCAGCGAGCGGGCCAGGCGCTGCTGCTGGGGGTGCCCCACCTTGTGCCCGTCGGCCTTGTCGAGCCAGGGGCCCTCGATGAAGCCCACCAGAATCTCGCGGCCCTCGCTCCAGCGCCATAGACCGGCGTTGGCCGGCCAGGCCAGGAAACGGCCGGGTTCGGCCGCCACGGTCACCAGCCGGCGCAGGCCAGGAACCGGTGCCGGCTCCGCCGGTGCGATGGGGCCGGCCGGGGCGCCGCCGGGACTGAGGGGTGCCGTGTCGGCCGCCGCCCGTGGCGGTGCGCCGGGGAGCATGAGCATGGCCAGCGCCAGCATCAGCCAGGAAGGCCGCTTGATCACCTCGCGACAGCGTCGTCAGCTGCTCCGAGTCTGGCCGGAAACGCAGGCAGATGCTCTGGCGCGGCCTCGCAGGGGTGGGGGCCGCAGCCCGCGCTCAGCCCCCGATCAGGGTCTCGAGCGCGGCGGTCACGTCCGGCTGGCGCATCAGCGCCTCGCCCACCAGCACCGCATCGGCACCGGCGCTCTGCACGCGGTCGAGATCCTCGCGGCTGAACAGCCCCGATTCGCTCACCAGCAGGAGCCCCCGCTGCCGCAGGCTGTCGCCGAAGCGCTGCATCAGCTGCTCGGTGGTGGCCAGATCAACGGCGAAGGTGGTCAGGTCGCGGTTGTTGATGCCCACCGCCACGCCGCTGCCGGCCGCCGAGAGGCTCTCGATCGCCAGCACCCGCTCCAGCTCCTCGGCGTCATGCACCTCCAGCAGCACCGCCAGGCCGAGGCTGCGGGCCACCTTGTGCAGATAGGCCAGGTCCTGATCGGTGAGGATCGCGGCGATCAGCAGCGCCGCGTCGGCGCCGGCGGCGCGGGCCTGGTACAGCTGATAAGGGCTGAGGATGAAGTCCTTGCACAGCAGCGGCAGCTCCACCGCTTCGCGCACGGCGATCAGCACGTCGAAGCCACCCTGGAAGAACGACTTGTCGGTGAGCACCGACAGGCAGCTGGCACCGCCGGCGGCGTAGCCGTGGGCGATCGCCACCGGATCGAAGTCCTCGCGGATCACCCCCTTGCTGGGGCTGGCCTTCTTGACCTCGGCGATCACCGCCGGCTTGCGGCAGCTCGCCCGCAGGGCGGCGAGAAAATCCCGCGTCGCCGGCAGTTTGGCCACCTGCGACTTCAGCGTCTCCAGCGGCACCCGCTCGCGGGCGCTGCTCACCTCGCGATCCTTCTCCCAGACGATCTGCTCGAGGATGTGGCGCGGCGCCTCCTCGGGATGGGGAATGGCGTACTCGAGGTGGGCCACCTTCACCTTGGGGTTGGGCGGCCGGCGACGGATCTCCATGCGGATGCTCGTGGGGTGTGCGGAGGGTGATCAGCCAGCAACGGCCAGCGCTGCCTGTTTGTAGGCGACTTCCACCACCTCGCTGAGGGTGGGGTGGGTGTGCACCTCGTTGGCCAGCTGCTTCACGCTCTGGC
>CAYNGR010000269.1:0-3038 GCA_964396755.1 uncultured Cyanobium sp.
GCACGCCGCTCCCTCCGTCTCGCTTCCCCTGGCTCGCCCCTGTGCGCGAGTCCGCGAGACCGGTGACCTGAAGCAGGCCTTGGGCCATGCGGACGGGCCTAGATTGCTGCCAGGCATCGGAGACTGCTGAGTGTGGCTGAATGGCTCGTCAACCTCCGCGTGGAGCGCCTCCCAGAGGGCTTCTATCTGGCCACGTGTGACTCCATCCCAGGTCTGATTGCTCAGGGCCGAACCGTGATGGAGACGTTGGAAATCGCCCGCGACGTCGCCAAGAAACTCCACGAAGCGCGATCTGAGCGAGGGGAGCCCGTGCTGCCCCCACCGCTGGACCAATCCTTTGAACTGCCCCTTGTCTTGAGCGCTTAGTGGGCCGCCTGTCGGGGTATCGAACCCGAGACGTGGTGCAACGGTTGAAGCGTTGCGGTTTGTTGTTGATCGTCAAGCCGCAGGCTCTCATGAAATCTGGTATCAGCAGGCTGGAAATCGCTACACCACCATTCCGAATCATCCCGGTGATCTTCCAGAAGGAAAGCTTCGCGCCATCCTCCGCCAGGCCGGACTCAGTGTTGAGGAGTTTCTTTCGTCCTGACCCTTTCTGATGTGCGGCTTCGCCGGCCTGTGGCGGCCCACCCCGGCCCCGGCTGAGCGCCTGCAGGCTCAGGTCACCGCCATGGCCGACGCCCTCGCCCATCGCGGCCCCGATGACGCCGGCGTCTGGCTGGATCCCGCCGCCGGGCTGGCCCTTGGCCACCGCCGCCTGGCGATCCTTGACCTCTCCGCCGCCGGTCACCAGCCGATGGCCAGCGCCTCAGGGCGACTCGTGATCGCCTTCAACGGCGAGATCTACAACCACCTTGAGCTGCGCCGTGAGCTGCAAGCCGCTGGCCTCGCTCCCCCCTGGCGCGGCCACAGCGACACCGAAACCCTGCTGGCCGCCATCGAGGCCTGGGGGCTGGAGGCCTCGCTGCAGCGCTGCCGCGGCATGTTCGCCCTCGCCCTCTGGGATCGCCGCGAGCGCACATTGGCGCTGGCGCGCGATCGCTTCGGTGAGAAGCCGCTCTACTGGGGCCTCAGTGGTGGTTCCACCGGTCCTGGCGGCGCAGGGGGGCGCACGCTGATCTTCGGCTCCGAACTGGCCGCCCTGCGCGCCTGGCCCGGCTTCGACAATCCGATCGCGCGGCCGGCCCTGGCCCAGCTGCTGCGCTTCACCGCCCTCGCTGCGCCCACCTGCATCTTCAGCGGCCTGCAGCAGCTGCTGCCCGGCCACTCGCTCACGATCCCGGCGCCGTCCTCCGGGGTCTGGCCCGCGCAGCTGCCGGCCTCACGGCCCTGGTGGTGCTTTCGCTCCATGCTCAGCGACAGCCTGGCGGAGCCCTTCGTCACGCCATCCGAGGGCCTTGCGGCCCTCGAGCAGGCCCTGGCCGAGTCGGTGCGCCTGCAGAGCCAGGCCGATGTGCCCTTCGGCTGCTTCCTCTCCGGTGGCATCGATTCCTCGCTGATCACGGCGCTGCTGCAGGCCCAGAGCAGCCGGCCGGTGCGCAGCTTCACGATCGGCTTCGAGGAGGACGGCTTCGATGAGGCCCCCTACGCCCGCGCCGTCGCCGCCCACCTGGGCACCGACCACCGCGAGGCCATCCTCACCGCCGCCGAGGCCCGCGCCCTGATCCCGCAGCTGCCGCGCCTCTACAGCGAGCCCTTCGCCGATTCCTCCCAGCTGCCCACCCACCTCGTCTGCCGCGAGGCCCGCCGCAGCGGCCTCACCGTGGCCCTCAGCGGCGACGGCGGCGATGAACTGTTCGGCGGCTACAACCGCTACCTCTGGGCGCCGCGCCTCTGGAACCGCCTGGCCTGGCTGCCCTGGCCGCTGCGGCGGGCCCTCGGCAGCGCCATCCGTGCCCTGCCGCCCGCCGGCTGGGATGCCCTCGGCCGGCCCCTGGCCCTGCGCCGCCCCATTCCCCAGCTGGGCCACAAGGCCCACAAGCTCGCCGATCGCCTCGCTCACGTCCGCAGCGCCGACGACCTCTACCGCTCGCTGGTGAGCGAATGGCGCGATCCGGCCTCCCTGCTGCAGGACGGTTCGCGCTTGCAGGACTCTCCGCCTGGACGCAGCACCGGCCCGGTGCAGGAGCCCGGCTCACCGCTCGACTGGCCCCTGCCCACCAGCCTCGCTGCCGATCCGGTTGCCCGAATGATGGCCTGGGACACGCTCAACTACCTGCCCAACGACATCCTCACCAAGGTGGACCGGTCCGCCATGGCCGCCAGCCTCGAGACCCGCGCCCCCTTTCTCGATCCCCGGGTTGCCGAGTTGGCCTGGCGTCTGCCGATGGCGATGAAGCTGCGCCCGGGCACCGGTGGCCTCACCGGCAAGTGGGCCCTGCGCCAGATCCTGTTCCACTACGTGCCGCGCCAGCTGATCGAGCGCCCCAAGGCCGGCTTCGCCATGCCGATCGGCCGCTGGCTGCGCGGCCCCCTGCGCTCCTGGGCCGATGACCTGCTCGATCCGATCGCCATGCAGCGCCAGGGCTATCTGCGGCCCGAGCCGATTCAGCGCCTCTGGCGCCAGCACCTCAGCGGCCGCTTCGACCACACCACCCGCCTCTGGACCGTGCTGATGTGGCAGGCCTGGCTGGCCGAGTGGGGTTGATCAGTTGGCGTGCTCGGTCAGCCACTGCTGCAGGTCCTGCCCATCGCGGAAGTCGAGCAGGGCCTCGGCCAGTGCCTCCAGGGCCGGCAGCGGCAGTGACTGGATGGTGGTCGTGATGGCGGGACTGAGCGGACCGCAGCGACGGGCCAGCAACCGCAGGGTGACGGCCACCTCGCCTTCGGCACGGCCTTCCGAGATGAGTTGCTGAGCGGCGCGGGTGTGGCGCAGCTCATCGATCGACGTGCCGATGATCACCATGATCTCCTCGAGGCTCAGGCCGGCGAAGCGCTTCAGCAGGACCCGGGATGTTTCTGCTGGTGCCCGCTGGTCATGCGCCGTGCTCGGTCAGCCACTGCTGCAGGTCCTGCCCATCGCGGAAGTCGAGCAGGGC
>CAYNGR010000270.1:0-3034 GCA_964396755.1 uncultured Cyanobium sp.
TCGGCCGTGAGCTTGATCGCCATGCCGGTCGGTGCTCCACGGCCTTCCCGCAGCGAATCGAGGAAGCGATCCTCCAGTTCGCTCTCCACCTGGGTCGTGATCGTGACGGCCGTGAGGCTGCGGCGACTGCTCTGCAGGTGCTCCCAACGACTGAGCAGAGCCTGGAGCTGCTCCAACGCCCTGGCTTTGCTGATGCGATCGCGCTCGTAGCGGCTGCGGTAGGCGAACAGGCAGCGGTAGCAACCGTCATTGCAGGGGCAGGCCTGCATCACCGCACGGGCGGCCTCGAGCACCTGCCGCAGGCGCTCACCGCCGTGCTCGACGAGCTGGCGCAGATAGCCGGTGCCACCGGGGATGGAGTCGTAGAGGTAGAGGAACGTCTTGCGCTGGTTGCCCGGGCCCCCACTGCCGCTGCTCGCGCTGGATGGCGCCTGAGGTTCGCTGGAGACAGCCGGCTGAAGGTGATCCACCTTGCCGCTGAAGTGGGTTTTGAGCCCCAGTCGCAACGCGGCCTGGAAGCTGCTCTGGCCGCTGTCATCCCAGAACTGACGATCGGGCAGCAGGAAGCGCAGCGCCTCCGACTGGAACTCCCGGTACATGAACAGGAGTTTGCGGGCCTTGGCGTTGTCGGGGGTGTCGCGGTAGCGGCAGCTGTAGGCGTGCTGCTTGGCGGCGGGCGGGCCGGAGAGCACTTTGCCGCAGCCGCTGCAGATCTCAAAGCCGCGCACCCGGAACTGCTGGCCGGCGATCTGGTGGCCGTTGCCGACCAAATTGAGTGCCCCGAAGTTGATCTCGCGGAAGGTGGTGGAGGCGATGAACTCCGCCCCGAAGGGAAACTCAGCGTCGTCGATCGCCAGGGTGGTCTCGACGCGGTTGAGATCGGGCTGGATCAGCAGCTGCCGCTGGAAGAAGTTGGAGCTCCGCTCGTCGCGGTCGTCGGCGATGCGGGTGAGGGCGTCGTCGCTGGTGGCGATCACCTGGCGCAGCTTCGCCATCTCCTTCACCTGATGGGCGTCGCAGAAGTTGGCATCGCCGCAGCGCGGGCAGGTCTGCTGCTGGAAGCCCGCCTCCCCCTCCTTGCAGCTGAAGCTGCAGGCACGGCAGAAGCGCCAGCGCTCGATCGGATTGAGGGTCAGGTCGATCTGGTCGATCTTGACCCGCCGGCCCTGGGCATAAAAGGTGCTGTCGGGCACCAGCTCGCGGATGGCCACGCTGCCCGGGCGCTCATAGGTCAGGAGCGGCAGGTCTTCACTGGTGCGGCCGGCCTGGGGTCTACGGGTGAGACGTCGCCAGAGCATGGATTTGAGGGTGACGCCGGCTTCCGGGAAGGCGTAGTTGGGCAGGAAGCCCTCATCGGTGAGCATCTGCAGCAGCGGCCGGTTCTCCAGCTCCTTGCGCAGGTCGGCGTAGGCCTCCCTCTCCCGCAGCACTTCCTCTTTCTCATCCTTCTGGGCTTGCAGCAGAGAGTCGGCAGGGATCAAGGCAAGCTTGCGGAAGCGCTTGCCGAGCTGTGTTCCTTGGTTGAGCAGGCGACGCCGTTCGGCGCAGAGAGCCTCCAAGCGCAGCAGCAGCAACCGATGGAACTCTGGGGTGGCCTCTCCCTCAGCCAGGAGGTGTTGGCGCAGCTGCTGCCGACAGGGCTCCTTGACGGTGTCCTGGTCAAACAGCGCCAGGAAGTCTTCCACCAGGGTGTGCTGGTGCTGGCGGGTCCACTCCAGCCAGGTGAAGGGAAAGCGCTGGCGTTTCACCTCCCAATCCGACAGTTCCACCGCATCGAGTGCAGCCCTCAAGCGGCGGGGCAGCGCGTCCTGGGAGATGCCACTGAGCACCCAGCGATCCAGGGTGAACGCCACCAGCTGACGGCTGAGGATGGCGCCGGCATCGAGGTAGCAACCAGGGGGTGTGACCTTGCCCTGCAGCATCTCGCTGGGCTCGCCGTAGAAATAGAGGTCGTGGGGGGTGCCGTTGACGATGGCGGCCACCAGGGCATTGCCATCGCGGCGCCCGGCCCGGCCGATGCGCTGCAGGTAGTTGGCGGGCTCCGGCGGCACCGAGCAGAGCAGCACGGTGGAGAGATCGCCGATGTTGATGCCCATCTCCAGGGTGGAGGTGGCCGAGAGCAGGTTGGGATGTGAGCGGGGCCCGTCGTGGATGAACTGGTTCTCCAACCGCTCGCGGTCTCTGCGGCTGAGCAGGCCGGTGTGCTCGCGGGCAATGATCCGGTGCACCTGCCCGGCGGCATAGAGGCGGCGATAGAGCGGCAGACCGCCCTTGGCGTCCGCGGTGTAGTGCCCCTGGCAGCCGTTCACCAGGCAGGGCATCCGCTCCCAGCTGTCTCGCTGGCTCAGGGGGATGGTCTGGCCATCGCCGCACTGGCTGCAGCGGAGGGTCGCGACCAGGGCTGTGACCTCCACGGCGGCGGGATGGAGACCCCAGATCTGCTCGCCGTGTTGGCCGGTGGGCATCTCCTGGAGGATGCCGCCGGCTTCCAGAGCCGACACCAACGCCTGCAATGCCAGCGCCATCCACTCCGCGGTATCGCTTTGTGGCATAGGAAGCCCGAGGCTCTTGGCCAGCCAGCCCATCGTCCAGGTGGGCCTGCCCTTGACGCTCGCCAGCTGCTCGAAGCTGCCCTTGCCGCGGGACGAGGTGAGAAAGATCGGCTTGTTGGAGGAGGGCCCGAGGTTGGGCAGATGCCGCACCAGCCAGAAGGGGAAGGTCTTGTTGCCGCCGCTGGTGATGTACTCGCTCAGGCCGCCTTTGGGCACGAGCATCTCGGGCACCGGCAGGGCCCCGCGCTGGCGCAGGTGTTGCAGCCAGCCCAGCAGGAACCGGCGCAGCGATCCAGCGGTGAGCTTTCGCAGTGGTTCCAGATCGTTGCGCAGCTGCTCCAGCAGCGATGGAATCAGGGCCTCCAACCGCTCGGGGGGGATGGCGGCGGCCAGCACCCCGGCCTGCTCCACCGAGGAGCCCAGACGGGAGCGATAGCCGAATTCCGCCATCAGCTCCCAGCCCAGGCGCTTCTCGACGATCT
>CAYNGR010000271.1:0-2998 GCA_964396755.1 uncultured Cyanobium sp.
GTGATGCCCATCTCGCGGGCGATGATCGCCGCGTGGCAGGTGCGGCCGCCCTGGTCGGTGACGACACCGCTGCAGCGCCTGAGGATCGGCTCCCAGTCGGGATCGGTGCGGCGGGTGATCAGCAGATCGCCCGGCTCGAAGCGCTGGATCTCGGAGGGATCGGCGATCACCCGGGCCCGGCCGCTGCTCACCGAGGCGCCGATGGCGCGGCCGCTGAGGATCGGTGGCTGGCCATGGGGCTGCAGATGCCAGCTGCGCAGCACCGCCCCCTCCTGGCGCGACTGCACCGTTTCCGGGCGCGCCTGCAGGATGAACAGCTCGCCGCTCTCGCCGTCGCGGGCCCACTCGATGTCCATCGGCGTCGGCATGCCGCGACGGCCGCTGTAGTGGGCCTCGATCGCGCAGGCCCAGCGGGCCAGCTGCAGGGCCTCGTCATCGCTGATCGCCCAGCGGCGCCGCTCGGCCTCGGGCACCTCCACGTTGCATGTGGCGCTGGCGCCGGGATGGCTGGGATCAGCGGCGGAGGCGGCGCCCGCTTCGGCATAGACCATGCGGATCGCCTTGCTGCCCAGCCGGCGGCTGAGGATCGGCCGGCAGCCGGCGGCCAGCGTCGGCTTGAAGATCAGAAGCTCATCCGGGTTCACCGCGCCCTGCACCACGTTCTCGCCCAGGCCATAGGCGGCGGTGAGCAGCACGGCATCGCGAAAGCCCGTCTCAGTGTCGATCGAGAACATCACCCCCGAGGCGCCCAGATCGGAGCGCACCATGCGCTGCACACCGATCGAGAGGGCCACCTCGATGTGATCGAAGCCGTGGATCTGCCGGTAGGAGATCGCCCGGTCGGTGAACAGCGAGGCGTAGCAGCGGCGGCAGGCAGCGATCAGAGCCGCCTCGCCATGCACATTCAGGAAGGTCTCCTGCTGGCCGGCGAACGAGGCGTCGGGCAGATCCTCGGCGGTGGCGCTGGAGCGCACCGCCACCGAAGGCGAGCCGAGCAGCCGGTAGGCCGCCAGGATCTCTGCCTCCAGATCCGCCGGCAGGGGGGTGCTGAGCAGCAACGAGCGGGCGGCGGCGCCGGCCGCCTGCAGGGCGGCGATGTCGTTGCCATCGAGGCCGTCGAGAATGGCGTGCAGGCGTTCAGCCAGGCCACCGCTGGCGATCAGGTGGCGGTAGGCGGCGGCGGTGGTGGCAAATCCCGTGGGCACGCGCACGCCGGCGGCGCCGAGCTCACGGATCAGCTCGCCAAGGGAGGCGTTCTTGCCGCCCACATCGGCCAGATCGGCCAGCCCCACCTGCTCGAAGGGCACCACCAGACGATCGGAAGGGAGCATGCTCAGCCACCGCTCACTGGCCGAACTCTGGCGCTGGCGAACGGCACTGGCAGCCCCTGCAGCACGGCTTGCCGGGAGGCGCTCAGCCCGGGCCCGTGGCGGGGAGGATCCGAACAGCGCGACCGGAACGGCCTGGAGAGACCGGATGCGGCACAGCGACAGCCAGCTGTCGGGGGTGTGTCTTCAACAGGAGCCTGGATGGACGAACGGGGGGCGCTGCCCTCTCAAGCAGAGCGGCGCACAACCGCTGTCTTTAGACCTGCCGGCCTGGACAGGGCGGATCATGCCCCTGGGGAGGACGGGAGCAGAAGGAAGCCTCGGGTCAGTCTTCGGGCCCCTCCGGAGCCGACTCCGGCAGAAGCTGGGCCAGCAGGCCGGCGCCCATCAGCACCAGACCCAGGCCGATGGCCAGGCCGCGGTTGGCGGCGGCCGGCCCGTCCAGCCAGGCGGCGGCGGCCAGGAAGGCGGCCCCCAGCAGCAGCGAGGGCACCAGCACGATGCCCTTGGCGGTGCGGTTGAGGCTCATTGGTCTGACTCGGGATCGGGGGAGATGTCCTGGCAGGCCAGGCCCACTGCCCGGATCATCGCTCAGCGCTGTGGTCATCGGGCGCGCTCTCGAGAGAACGGGGGCAGGCCAGAGCGCCGGGTTGGGGCGTCCATGGCCAGCCGCTCGGCCGGATCCGGGACTGCCGGAGGATCGTCGCTGAGCCCAGCGGCAGGGACTGAGCCCAGCGGCAGAGGGTGAGACCAGCGGCAGGAGCTCACCGGTTCAGGCAGGCGAGATGGACCTGCGGCTGAGGCGGCGCCAGGCAGGCCAAGCCGCCATGACTTCAGGCAGCAGGCTGTCTCAGAGTCAGGCTGTCTGAGAGTCAGACTGTCTCAGCGACAGGCGGCGGGCTCGCCCAGCGGCTCAGCGAAGCCGGCGGCGATCAAGCCGCGGCTGAGGTCCTCGTCAGCGGCGAGTTTCTGGACCCTGGCCAGCAGGATGCCGTCGTGGTTGCCGATCGGACGCAGGTTGACGCGGCTACGGCGCGGCAGCTGCTGACGCAGCCAGACCAGGGCCTGATCGCGCTGGCTGTCGATCGGCGCCATGCAGGC
This sequence comes from uncultured Cyanobium sp., assembly GCA_964396755.1. Classification (GTDB taxonomy): domain Bacteria; phylum Cyanobacteriota; class Cyanobacteriia; order PCC-6307; family Cyanobiaceae; genus Cyanobium. Next base: position 2,430 of record CAYNGR010000271.1, read on the forward strand.
CAGCTCAACGGTGTAGCTGCGGTTGCCATCGCCCACCTGCAGCAGGCTGGGGCTGCGCACCTGCAGCACCTCGGCCGCCGCAGCCACGCCGGGGGCCAGGCCGAGGGATGCGACGCACAGGAGCAGACCCAGCAGCAGCGAGGCCGCCAGGCAGCGGAGACGGGGCAGCGGCGTCAGAGCTTGGCTCCGCAGCTGGGGCAGAAGAAGTGGGCGCTGGCGGTGGTGGCACCGCAGGAGCTGCACTGACGCTGCGTGTCGATCGCCAGCTCCGGATGGCTGGGCAGACCCACCATCTGGGCATTGCTGGCGCCGGGGGGCACCATCGGATAGCAGTTCTCGTTGCGGCGCACGGCCACGTCGACGAACACCGGACCCGGATGGGCCAGGGCTTCCGACAGCCGGCTGCGCAGGTCCTCGCGCTGCTCGATGCGGATGCCGCGCACCCCGAAAGCCTCGGCCAGGGCCGGGAAGTCGGGCATGCCACCGGTCATCTCCGAGTTGGAGTAGCGCTCCTCGTAGAAGCTCTCCTGCCACTGGCGCACCATGCCCTGCCAGCCGTTGTTGAGCAC
>CAYNGR010000272.1:0-2934 GCA_964396755.1 uncultured Cyanobium sp.
CGCGGCCGATCACCGGATCGAGCTTGCCGTCGCGGGCGGCCTTGGTCAGATCGCGGCCGTACTTCTCGAGCGACTCGTAGGTGCCTTCGGGGTTCTGGTCGGTCACTTTCTGGGAGCCGCGGATGGCGGCGACGGCGTCCTTGAGTTTGTCGGCGGAGGTGCCGACCTGCGAGAGCAGCTGCTTGCCGCAGCGGTCATCGATCGCCAGGGCCAGCAGCAGATGCTCGATCGAGATGTAGCTGTCGCCGAAGCTCTGCTTGAGCGCATCGGCCTGATCCAGCACCGCGTTGAGGCCCCGGCCGAGATAGACGTTGTCGGGCGGCGAGCTCAAGGAAGGCTGGCCGGCGATGTAAGCGTCGACCTTCTGCACGAGGGTGCCGACATCGACGCCGGCCTTCTCGAGGATGCGGGCGGCGAGCCCCTGCTGGGCCAGCAGCGCGGCCAGCAGGTGCTCGCTCTCCATCTGCTGCTGACGCTTCTGCTGCGCCAGCTGCTGCGCCGCCACCACGGCGGCCCAGGCCTTCTCGGTGAACAGTTCGGCGGTGGGATGCATGAAGAACGCTCCGCGGGTTGGCTGTGTGTAGAAGAACCGTATGGAGAGGGTCCGGGACGGCCGAGAGGGAGGACCGAACCGCCTGGGACGGCGCTCCACCCCGAGGGAGGAACACCGATCCGGCCTGCCGGTTAACCGTCAGCGGGGTGAACCGTTGTACGGGACGTTCAACACCGTGCGGCCATCCGGCGAGATCTGAATCTGTGTCTCCAGGGTTGGGGTCCGGCCCTCTGTCTGCCAGCCGGGGGGACCGCCGGTGAAGCGGAAGACGAAGCCCTGCGGGGTGCTGTTGAGCAGGCAGGAGCCGCCGCCGCTGGCGGTTTCGAACATGCAGGCGGCCGGCACATACACCGAGAGGCCGCCATTGGCATTGATCGCCCAGTTGCGGGCGACGTTCACGGCGCGGACGTTGGCATCACTCACCTGGGCCAGCGTCGGTCCGGCGGCGAACAGGAGCGGCGGAGCAGCACTCACGATCAAGCCCAGCAGGGCAGATCGGACACCTCGGAGCGGAAGCATCGGCATCGGTGCTGAACACGAGAGGAACCCATTCACTGTGACGGCGGCGCCCGACGCCGGCAGCCCCAGGCGGAACTGTGAAGGATCCCTGCAGCGGCCTGCAGCACTCACGGACCTGGGGGTATCCCAGACAGGGTGAACACCCGCGGCAGCCTGCCGCGCCCCCTCCATGCGACTTCCGTCACTGCTGCTGTCCACATTGCTGCTGAGCGGCAGCCTCTCGCCCACGTTGGCCCTCGCCCGTGGGGTGGGTGGCTTCGGCGGCGGTGGCGGCTTCCGCGGCGGCGGTATGGCGCGGCCGGCCGGCACCTGGGGCGGCGGCGGCTACCACTTCCAGAACGACAACCCGCAGCGGGGCTACAGCGGCTACCACCCGATGTTCGGCGATGGAACCCGACCTGCCTGGAACGACGGTACACGCACCAACGTGAACCGTACCGATGTCAACAGCACCGATCTGAACCGAACCGATCTGAACCGAACGACGGTCGACAACAACCTGGACGGCAACCGCAACAGCTTCAACAACGACACATTTAACCGCAATGTGAACGTCAACAACAACTTCTACAACCGCAACTACAACGGCTGGAACAACAACTGGCGCAACGGTGGTTACTGGAACAACCGCCCCTGGAATGCCGGCTGGTACGGCGGCTGGAGCGGCTGGGGCTGGTGGGGCGGCAGCGCCGCCGCCTGGGGCATTGCCGGCCTGGCCACCGGCGCGGCCATCACCTCGCTGGTGAATCAGGCCGCCAACCAGCAATCCACGGTGATCGTGGTGCCGCAGACCAGCTATGAGCTCAACTTCGGCTCGGTCGAGGCGGTGGGCAGCGCCGGGGTCAGCTTCAGCTACAACGTCGACGGCAGCACCCTGATGGGGGCAGCGAACTGCCAGCAGGGCCTGCTCAATGGGCAGGTGCCCGGGACCTCTGACCAGGCCCAGCTGCTCAACGCCGTCTGCCAGGTGGCCTACGGCTCCGGCAGCTGAATCGGCCGCAAAGGCCGAACCAGGGAGGGGCTGGGGGCGACAGAAGCCTTCAGCCCACTGGACTGAGCCCATCGGCCTGAGAACGATCTGCGGTCAGTCCCGCCCTGCATCCGGCGTGCGCCGTCCGTGCGAGACGAACACCCCTACCGCAGGGTCAGAGCTGCGGCAGCGGCACCGTGCCCTGGGGGGGATGGCAGAGCTTCACCGGGCAGCCATCGGGTCCGTAGACGGCGGCATCGGCGGGCGACAAGCAACCAACGGCGTTCTTGCGGGCCACCTGGGAGGGAGCGATGCGCAGCGGCTGCAGGGCGCGATCGGTGCCAGGCACCAGCAGCGGGCAGGGCGGGGGCGGCAGCCCATCGATCGCCAGCGGCTGATTGGGGGAGGGCTGCTGCGCCCTGGCGGCCGTGGCGGACAGGCCCAGGGACAGACAGGCCAGCGCCAGGGACAGAGCACGGCGAGGCAAACGCAGGCTGCCGGCCGGATCCAACCTGCGGCACGGGCTGGAGATGCGGCGCGGCAGGCGGCCTGAGTCGGGGACCAGAAGTGGGAGCTGCGACCGGGGCCTGTCGCGTCGGGCCATGATGCGGCCTCCAGCCGTCGTGTGCTGAGCCCCATTCTGCCCCGAGTTCATGGATCCTTCCTGCGTTGACGCCAAGCTTGTGGATGCACTGGTCCAGGCATCCCGCCAGTTCGACGGCACCGCCAGCGACGCCGAGCGCAACTGCTGGCTCGCCGTTCACCAGCATGCCCATGGGGTGCTGCCCTCCGAGTACGACATCCGGGAGATTGACGAGGAGCTGTATCTGGCCGTGCTGGAGCGGAGAAAGCGGCAGGATGCTGGCCAGGACTGAGATCTGAGCCGCAGGGC
>CAYNGR010000273.1:0-2888 GCA_964396755.1 uncultured Cyanobium sp.
CCGATCGAGCCCCAGATGCCAAGGTTCAGGTCCGCGACGGGTGCTAAGGCGCCCCCCACGGGGCGCCTTCTTGTTGGGGTGATCGAACAATCGATGATCATTGTGCATCGCTTGGCAGTGCCATGGTGGCCAGTGGCAGGTTGTGGTGTTGAGGGGGTCGCCTCTTGATGCTTCTGCACCAGTGACGTAACCCCCTCTGTCACGCCAGGCCTGATGAGGGTGGGTGATCATGCTCTGGCTCCCTGTTGAACCGCCTCCAGGTTCGTACTCGCCTGGAGGGCAGAGTCCGGCCAGTTCGAGATTTCCCTTCAGTCCCACTGATCGGCCAGGATCTGCGCGCCCCGGAACAGGCCCGTGAATGACTCGGCCAAGCCGTTCCCCCATGGGGTGACGACCCAATGGCCGCCGTGCTGGTGCTGCTGCTGGTCTCACACCAGTCCCTGACAGCCTGCTGCCATCGGCGGTGGCGGCCCCCAACGGATGGGCGTCGCATCGACTGGTGTGTTCTCCATGGTGCGCCTCTCAGCGCGACGACGCTGAGGGCTCAGAAATGTCCCGTCGAATCGCAAGGTCGGCCTCAACAGGCAATGTGGTCCTGCTGCTCAGAAGCCTTCGGGCAGAGCATCGCCTTCTGCAACTCGGGATCAGCCAGTAGCTTGTCCTGATGTGCGGAGGCCTTCGGCTAGCGCCGGGCGCACGCCTTCGCCAGTTGGGTCAGCCGCCTGGCCTCCTCGTCGTGGATGCCCCTGTGCTGCTGTCTTGCGCGGCTGTCGATCGGTTTCGTGATGCCGATGCCACGGCAGGCCTCGGCCACGGTCTTGCCTGGGGCGATCAGCGGCTCGATGGTTCGTTGCCAGAGCAACCGACCTTCGGGCCAGAGCTTGCGGATGTTCTGTTCGGCTCTGGACCTGGTGTGTTCCATGGTCGAGTCCATGGCTCTGTGTGGCCGCCTGAGGTTTCTCATTCACCCTGCTGCGGTTTTCGGGGACCGCGTCAACATCAGTCTTCATGACAGCACCATGATTTGAGGTGTCGATGGATGCGTCGGCACCAGCTTGATGGCGCCAGCGTTCTTCCCCCTTCTGACGGCCAGGGGCAGATCTGCTGGAGCAAAGTGAGCGTCAATGAAACTCCTTCGTTTCAGTCTGCGGCGCCAACGCGGAACTTATGCACCGCCAATCCGCCTGCCAGGACGGGCAAAGATCCCTAGACCAGAGAAGTGAATCCACCTCGCTCGAGAGACTCTCATGCCAGGCAAAGCAAGCGACACTCCACAGACCGAAAATCCTGGAGATGGTGACGACACCGCACCGAGCGGAGGCGCTCCCTCGTCGACCGGTCTTGAAAATCCAGATGCCACCGACTCTGGCCTTGATGCTCTGAGTCTGGAAGCTGACCTCGAGGCTGTGTATGCCGAAGAGGGAGTTTCGGGGGACTTGCTCTCACTCCGCGATGCTGTGGAAGCCAAGCTGCTCGCGGCATCCGGGGACATTGCTGCCCGTTCAGACGCAACATCGACCCATGGAATCATTGGTGTCGGGATTGGTCTGCCCGATCCCGACAGCCTTGCCCTCGCTGGTGGTGCTCCAGATCAGCCTTCATTGACCCTGTTCACCGAAAGTGCTCTTCCCCAGGATGCTCTGGTCAATTTGTTGGCTGAGGTCGCCGGGGCTCGATCGCTTTCGGATGTCCCCATCCAGCAGATCCCGGTGGGAGTGGTGGATGCCTACTCACATCGCGCTCGCCATCGCCCTGCCCCAGGGGGCGTTTCAGTGGCTCATGTCAGCGTGACGGCGGGCACGCTGGGCAGTCGGGCGATCGGTTTGACGGCTCCATGGAACAACAGGCATTTGGTCCTCAGCAACAATCATGTTCTGGCCAACTCCAATGCCGCTCGAGTGGGTGACAGCATTGTCCAGCCCGGTCCCGCCGATGGTGGACGTCACCCTGCCGATCAGATCGCCGTGCTCGTGAGATGGGTGCCGATCAGTTTCGGTGGCGCACCCAATTACGTCGACGCTGCCATCGGCTGGGCCTGGCATGAGCGTGTTCGTGGCGAGCAGTACTACCTCTCGGGTGGCAGGTCCTCCTACTACACCACCGGTACGGTCCCGCTGCCTGCCTCTCTTGGCATGATCGTGGGCAAGAGTGGTCGCACCACGGGACTGACGCAGGGGCGCGTCACGCAGATTGGTGTGTCTGTGAACGTCAATTATGGTGGCGGCCGTGTCGCCTTGTTCCGCAATCAGATCGCATTCCAGAGTGTGAATGCCAACCCATTCTCGGCTCCCGGCGACTCGGGTTCGCTGATCTGGCGGTGGGCCGCTGGTCTACGACCTGTGGGCCTCCTGTTCGCCGGTGGTGGCGGCATCACCTTCGCCAATCCGATCGCTTCCGTGCTCGCTGCGCTGAACATCCGCCTGCTTCCCTGATTGCATTGCCCTCTCCTTCTCAGGCCATGGCCACCATTCATCTCCTAGGTTCCATCCAGGTTCAACCAGATGAGGAGAGGGCATGATCGACATCCAGGCGCCGGGACCGAACTTCTCCGGTTCCGGCCCGGTTGAGTACAGCCCGGTCGAGCCTGCGCCTGAGGGCGGAGCAGAGGCGGTGCTGGCGAGAGAGCGGACACGGCTGCTGGCGATTCCAGGAGTGACGTCCGTTGGGATTGGTCTCGGTGCTCCCGGAGTTCAGGCGCTTGTGGTTGGTGTGATGGACGCTGGCGTCTCCGCGGCCTTGCCGCAGGAGATTGACGGTGTGCCTGTCGTGGTGACGGTGACCGGCTCCATCGATGCCTATGGCTCATTGTGATCGAGACCGGCAGACCTCCAGTGGCCAGCCGGTGAGCATCCATCCAAGTCGCGGCAGCGTTGACGGCGAGGACTCGG
>CAYNGR010000274.1:0-2838 GCA_964396755.1 uncultured Cyanobium sp.
ATTCGGTATAAACACTAAAAATATTAACCCTGCTCAATTGAGTGGGGTTTTTTTATTTAACTATTATTACCAAATACATTGTTATTATAATATAAAGACAAGATAATGCTAGCATATTATATATCTCAATCCAACTCATATACTATTAGAACACAGATAACGGGTAGTAATGAATTTACTATGTCATTAACTGATATGATGGGATTGAATACATTTACTGCATCTATGACAGAAATTAGTTATTCTGCATACGAAAGTATCCTATCATTCACTGCAAGTATAGCAAGTGCAAGTGTTGGTAGTGAATATCGTGCAGTATTATACAACCAATCAGGAAGTGCATCAGTAGATATTTGGAACGGAAGTTGGCAAGTATATGCATCTCAATCAATAGATAAATCAGTATACGAAAATCAAAATACACAATATGTTTCTCACGATAGTGAAAACAAATATATTATAATGGATTAAATATGAAAGGACAACAAAAATTTTCAATAGTTAATGTAAATAATAATTCTCTTCCAGTAATACAGGAAGATACTAAAACGCGTTATCCATTCGTTCCATTTGGTGTGTATGGCAATGACGATTTCTTTGATGCAGTTACTACTGCATTCAATGTATCTACAACTAATGCAGCATCTATTGAAGGTATTGCAGATTTAATATTTGGTAAAGGTTTATATTCAAAGAATGAAGTATTCAATGAAACTTTACAAAGAATAATTCCACAGGAAGAAGTTAAAAGAGTTGCATTTGATTTAAAATTGTATGGTAATGCAGCATTCCAAGTTTATTGGGATGAAACACATACTAAAATCAAAAAAATGTATCATGTTCCTGTTCAATTATTAAGAGCAGAGAAGTTAGGCAATTCACCAAAGATAGAAAACTATTACTATTGCACTGATTGGAATGACATGAGAAAGGTAAGAGATAAAAAGAAAATACCTGCATTTGAAACCTCTAATGAAAAGATGGAAATACTTTACATCAAACATTATTGTCCAGGTTTGTATTATTACTCTTTACCAGATTGGGTTTCTGCATTACAATTAGCAATGGCTGAAGGTGAGATATCAAATTTACACTTTAATAACATTGTGAATGGTTTCTTACCAGCAGTAATGTTAAACTTCAACAATGGAGTTCCTGCACCTGAAGAAAGACAAACTATTGAAGATTTAGTTCAAGCTAAATTTACAGGAACAGATAACGCAGGTCGTTTTATGTTATCATTCAACGATGACCCTGCAACTAAACCTACAATTGACATTATTGATATTACAAATCTACATGAGAAATACGATTATGTTGCAGAATATACACAGGATAGAATATTAGTTGCACATAGAGTAACCAGTCCTCTTTTATTTGGTATTAGAACAAAGAATAATGGTTTTAGTTCTCAAAGTGAAGAAATGAAAACTGCATTTAGTATTTTACAAACAATGACTATTGCACCTTTCCAAAATATTATCCTTAACTCTTTGGATTATGCATTAACTTGTTCTGGATATACAGAAAGTGAATTATACTTTGAACAATTAACTCCATTAGTAATTCTTTCTCAAACTGCAGAAGAAACTGGTAAATCAGTTGGACAAGTAGAAGATGAAGTAAATGATAGTATGGAAAATCCTGCAACAACTGAAGATACTACTGATGAGACCCCATTACAACCAATACCAAATAAGGAAGAAATGGAAAGATTTACAATGCCAACAATATTAAGTAAAGAATACGAAATATATAAAAAATAAATATGTCATACGCATTATTCATAAATAGAAACGATATTATAAAGAACTCTCCGTTGCAAGGTGCAATAGATGCAGATGCTTTATTGCCGTTTGTAAGAACTGCACAAGATAAATACTTAAAGAATTTATTAGGAACTGTCCTATTTGATTATTTACAAGCACAAATCACTGCAAACACATTTAATTCATTGAGTTCTTATTATCAAGACTTAATGGATGACCACATCAAATATACACTATTGTGGTATGCATGTGTTGAATATATTCCATTTAGTTCAGTTCAATTTAAATCAAATGGTGCAGTAAAACAACAAAGTGAACAAGGTATAGCTCCTGCTAAATCTGAAATTGATTATCTTTTAACAAAAGCTTTAAACAATGCAGATTATTACGCATTGAGATTGCAGAATTACTTAATTGCATATTCTAATAACATACCTCAATATTTGGAAACTGTCGGTAATCAAACTCAAATATATCCTGACCAAAGTAATCAGTATTTTGGTGGTATACAATTATAATAAACTATGAGTCAACAAATCGTTCATAATACAGGTGTAAACTATACTCTTTATTACAATGCTTTGAATTATTTTAAAACAATAATGCAAAACCATCCATCTATTAATGCAGTAACACAAGGTGATATTACAAAGATAGATGTAGACCAGTTTCCATCATATCCATTAGGAAATATCCTAATAACTGAAACTAATTTTGGTAGTAATGTAACCAACTATACAATTCAGTTGACGGTTGCTGATAAAATTAAAAATAAAAATAACGAAAGTGATGATAGAACCAATGCACAAACTATTCCTTTTTATGGAGTAGATGACACGGTTGATATTCACGCAAATACATTGGGTATCTTAAACGATTTAACTTCATATACGCAAAGAGGAGTTGCTGGTTTTGAGATAAACGGAGAAATTCAATGTTCAGCCTTTTCAGACCAGTTTAATAATGGTTTGGCCGGATGGGTTGCAACCTTTGAGTTAACTACCCACAATGATAAAAATCGTTGTCTTTTTTTTTTAATAAATCCGTCGGGTAGTGGATATATAATTGA
>CAYNGR010000275.1:0-2833 GCA_964396755.1 uncultured Cyanobium sp.
GCTGAGATCTTCACCGGCATGCCTGGCAAGTACGTGAAGCTGGAAGACACCATCAAGGGCTTCAACATGATCCTGGCCGGCGAACTGGATGACCTGCCGGAAGCCGCCTTCTATCTGGTGGGCAACATCGACGAAGTCAGGGCCAAAGCGGCCAAGATCCAGGCGGAAGCCAAGGGTTGATCCCCACCCTTTTAGGAGCTTCTTCCCATGACACTCACCCTTCGCGTTCTGGCTCCTGACCAGAGCGTCTTCGACGACAATGCTGATGAGGTCATCCTCCCCAGCACCACCGGCCAGGTGGGCATCCTCACCGGCCACGTCTCGATGCTGACCGCTCTCGACAGCGGTGTGCTGCGCCTGCGCCAGGGTTCCTCCTGGCAGTCGATCGCCCTGATGGGCGGCTTCGCCGAGGTGGAGGCCAATCAGGTCACCGTGCTCGTCAACGCCGCCGAACTCGGCAGCCGCATCGATGCCACCGCCGCCGAGAAGGACCTGGAAGCCGCCCAGCAGGCCGCCAATGCCTTCGAGGGCCAGGCTCCCAGCCCTGAAAAGGTCAAGGCTCAGCAGGCTCTGGCCCGCGCCCGTGCCCGTCTGTCCGCCAGCCGCGGCAGCTGATCCTCTCGGGTCCCTGCATTCCGCTGGTCACCTGCCATCCGGCAGCATGACCCGCCTTTGCCCCCCCACTCGGGGGGCTTTTTTGTGGCTCCACGTCCTGGCTCCACAGCCCCTGGTCCGCCCAGCCCCGTCGGCAAGACCAGCGGCTGGGAGACCGGGGCTGGCGGTTGCAGGTGGCAGCGGCGCCCTGGGACTCCGGCGGGCTGCCCCTAAGCTCTTGCGGCACGAGCGGCGCGATGGGGAAGGGGCGGCAGATCGGAGCCCAGCTGAACACCTGGCTGGCTGGTGTCGGGCGCGAATCCCTGCAGCCACGTCTGCTTGAGGCTGTGCTGCTCGATGCTCTGGGCAGCGACCCGCGGCTGCGCGGTCCGGTGCGTGATCTGGCGATGCAGCCGCTGCTGCTCAAGCTGTTGCAGGAAAGCTCGCCGGCGGTGCAGCGCAGCATGCTCGAGACGCTCGCGGGGGACCTGCAGGACACCTACGCACCGATGGTGCTGGCGGAACTGCTGGATCTGCTCGAGGCCGCCACCGGTCAGTCCCTGTCCCGTGCCTCCGCAACCCAGCCATCTCCGCTGCCGCAGGTCGCGGCGCCCGGACGCGGCGCCAACCGCCAGCGGCAACCTCCGGCTCGGGACTGGGTCCAGTCCCTGCAGGCTCTGCTGCTGGAGCTGCAACCGCTCGCTCCCGGCCTGGCGCTGGCTTTCAGCAATGCCCTGGTGTTTCTCTGGCTGGGCGATGAACTCGGCCGCCTGCTGCCCAGCTCCTGGAGCAGCGGGGTGGTGCTGCTGCTGGTTCTCGCGTTGCTGCAGGTGCTGCTGGCAGGCCCGCTCAGCCGGCTGCGTCGCAGCGCTCCTCTGACGCTTGCGGACAGCGGCGATCCCCATCGGGTCTGGCGCTGGATCACGGCACCGTGGCTGCATCGCCGTCAGCCGGAGGCCTTGCTGAATGGCCTGATGCTGTTCGTTCTGCTCGGGGACACCCCGCTGCCCCTGGGCCAGCTGCTGCTGCGCTATCTGCTCACCAGCCTGGCGACCCTGCTGCCTGCGGTGCTGCTGGCGCGGCGCTGGCTGCGGGCCGCCAGCTGGGATGGGGCGACGGGGGCCGTGTCGGCCCTGATCGCCCTGGCCACAGGGGTGAGCCTGCTGCAATGGCGGCCCGTCAGCTTCCCCCTGGCGGTGCTCAGTGTGCCCGTCTGGGTGTTGTTCCTGGTGTACGGGACGCTGCAGCTGGGTTGGGTGCTGCCGCGCCAGCATCCTGATGAAACGGCCTCCCCCCGCCGCCGTCTGCTCTGCTCCTGCTGGTGCTGGGGGACGGGCCTCGGCCTGCTGTGGGCGTTGCTGACCCGCCTGCAGGAGTGGCTCGAGCCGCTGATGCGCAGCATGGGCTCCGCCTGAGGTCGCCGGCGTCGGCGCCGATACGATCTGACCTCTTCATTCAGCCGATCGGCCTTGCTTCGCTCCTTCTGCGGCCGCATGACTGCCCTGCTGGCAGGTCTGGTGGCCGCGGCCCCTGCCGCTCTGGCCTGGGATCCGGCCGAGCTGGTCGGCAGCGTCTACCACCGCCGCTGCCTGAATTGTTCTGACTGGGTGGGGCTGCCGCCGGGAGTGGAGAACACCTTCGGCTCGATGCTGGCCAGCTCGATCTCGGCGCCGCAGTCGTTCGGGGTGCAGGGCTTCCGCCGGCCCGATGGCTCCACATTCCTCACCTTCGACCTGATCTCGAATTTCGAGGACGGCAGGGCCTACAACCGCGTGCTGGGTGTGCTCGACACCACGGGCACTCAGGTGATGGTTTGCTCGCCGGATGGGCCTGAGCTCGTGGCGGTGCTCACGCCCGCAGAGCACGCCTGGATCCAGAAGCAGCCGATCAATGCCCCGGAGGGCCTGCTCGCCACCCTGCGCAACCCCGGCAGGCTCTACCGGATGAACACCAGGATGCTGCGGATCGAGCCGATCTCGGGTGACGGCGTCTCCTGCGTCGGGTTTCCCAGGGGCTGAGCGCTGCCTTGTTGACAGTGCCTCGCCAGCGCGGCCCGCGGACGTCAGACTGAACCGCGACCCAGCCGATCTGGCGGGGCCGCAGTGGCTCTCTGCTTACGCCCCTCCGATGGACAGCAACACCTTCACCCTGGGTTCGATCCTGCTGGGACTGAGCGGCCTGTTCGTGCTGGCCACCCTGTTCTTCGGCACCAAGGGCGGCTACTACGACAGCGACGACT
>CAYNGR010000276.1:0-2832 GCA_964396755.1 uncultured Cyanobium sp.
CGGATCTGACAACACCTGGCGGGGCGGAGCCGCATCCAGGGCATGGCGGGAGGGATCTGCATGGCTGGCCCAGCGGTTGAGGATGGCACCGCTGCGCTGGACTCGATCAGCGGCGATCAGTGGCCGCCGGTAGCGTCCTGGATTCACTCAGAAGCGGCAGGCCGGGGCGGGCCAGGCCGCGCTCAGCTGACCAGGGCCGGCGTGGTCGCGTCGACGCGCTCGGTCGATGGCGAGCCGCTCTGGAACGGAGCCAGGTCGCTGAGCGAGCGGTCGCGGTAGGCGCCATAGCGGCGGCGCTTGTCGCGGATGCGTTCGCTCAGCTCCGGCAGCAGACCGAAGTTGGGAGGCATCGGCTGGAAGCCGCCGCGCTTGCCCTCACCGCCGCAGGGGGCCTCGGCGATGAAATGGGTGAGGGCGCCGATCATCGTGGTGCGCGGCAGGGCGATCGGCTCCAGACCGCGCGCCAGCCGGGCGGCGTTGGTGCCGGCCAGCCAGCCGCCGGCCACGGCGGCGGCGTAGCCCTCAGTGCCGGTGATCTGCCCTGCCGCCAGCAGGGTCGGACGCGTGCGGAACTGCAGGGTGGGATCCAGCAGACGCGGCGACTCCAGAAAGGTGTTGCGGTGCATCACGCCGAAGCGCACAAACTCGGCGTTCTCGAGGCCGGGGATCAGGCGCAGCACCCGCTTCTGCTCACCCCATTTGAGATTGGTCTGGAAACCCACCAGGTTCCAGAGGCGGCCATCGCGGTCCTCCTGGCGCAGCTGCACGACCGCATAGGCGCGATTGGCGCGGCGCACGTCGCGGTCGTTGACGTCCCCCCAGCGGGGATCCCAGAGGCCGATCGGCTTGAGCGGCCCGTAGCGCATGGTGTCCTCGCCGCGGCGGGCGAGCTCCTCGATCGGCAGACAGCCCTCGAAGAAGTGGGCGCTCTCCTGCTCGAACTCCTTGAGCTCCGCCTGCTCCGCGGCCAGCAGCGCCTCGCGGAAGGCGAGGAACTGCTCCTTGCTCATCGGGCAGTTGATGTAGTCGGCGTCGCCCTTGTCGTAGCGGGAGGCGCGAAAGGCCACCGACAGATCGATGCTGTCACCCTCGACGATCGGACTGGCGGCATCAAAGAAATGGCAGTCCTCCAGGCCGGTGAAACCGCGCAGGTCGGATGCCAGCGCCTCGGCGGTGAGCGGACCCGTCGCCAGCACGGCGATCTGCTCGGAGGGGGGAAGCGACAGGCATTCGCGCCGCTCGACTGTCACCAGCGGGTGACGCTCCAGCCGGCTGGTCAGTGCGGCGCTGTAGCGCCCTCGATCGACGGCCAGGGCCCCACCGGCGGGCACCGCATGGAGGTCGGCGGTGCCGATCACCAGTGAACCGAGGCGACGCAGCTCTTCCTGGAGCAGCCCCGCAGCCCGGTCACTGCTGAGCGCCCCGAAGCTGTTGCTGCAGACCAGCTCTGCGAATTCAGCGCTGTGGTGAGCCGGGGAGCGCACCACGGGGCGCATCTCCACCAGCCGCACGCGCAGTCCGGCCGAAGCGATCTGCCAGGCAGCCTCCGTGCCGGCCAGGCCGGCACCGATCACCAGAATCTCGGAGGTCAACCGGGGCGGCTCGGGCTGGGGACGGATCAGGCGCGGGCGCGCTTGAGCATCAGCTGCAGTTGACCGACCGCGGCACGGCCGATGTGGAAGAGGGCCCAGGAGGCCGCCAGGACGATCGGAGCAGCGACGAGCACGACCCGGAGATCCATGGCAGCGAGCAGAAGAGGTTCGGCCGATCTTAAGGACCTGGACGCCGCAAACGCTCTGTGAGGGGCGCAGACTGAAACTTCGATGCAATCCGTGCCTGCTGCGCCTCGTGCGGACAGTCCCTTCCGATCGAGCTGGGGAGCAGGGGGCGCCAGGGGTTCAGAAGCCGCTGACCTCGCTGCGGCCGGCATGGGCCATCGCCAGCTGGCGGTAGCGGCGGGCGTGCTGCCGCTGGGAGGCGATCGCCTCGTCCGACAGCTGCCGCTTCACCACGGCCGGAGCACCCATCACCAGGGCCCCGGCAGGCACGTCCTTGGTCACCACCGAGCCCGCGGCCACCAGGGCGCCGGACCCGACGGTGACACCGTTGAGCACCACGGCGCCGATGCCGATCAGGCAGCCGTCCTCAAGCGTGGCGCCATGGATCACGGCACGGTGCCCGATCGTCACCTCGCGGCCGATCAGCACCGGCTGGCCTGGATCGCCGTGCAGGACGGAGCCGTCCTGCACGTTGCTGTCCTCCCCGATCGTGATCGGGCAGACGTCGCCGCGGGCCACGGCGGTGGGCCAGACACTGGCCCCGGCAGCCAGGCGGACATCGCCGATCAGCACGGCCGCATCCGACACCCAGGCGTCCGGATGGACCTGTGGATCAGGCCAGGGAGCGAGGACCATCGCAGCAGACAGGCGGCTGGCGGGCATTGTCGGTCAGGCCTCAGGGGGCCATGGCAGCTCCGGGCCACTGACAGACGGTCAGCAGGGCGGACAGCGGGGTGTGCTGGAGCAGGGCGGGCGGAGCAGCTCGCGGGATCGACAGAGCTGAGAGCCGCGCGCAGGCGAGCGCTCCGGCAAGGCCAGACGCCCTGCGTGCCGCTGCAACGACCGAGGGCCGGCCGGCGCGGCGAGGCTCAGGGAGCTTGCGGCAGGGGGATGGTCGGGTGATACGTTCTTCAGGTGCCCGGAGCCAACGGCTCGGGGCCTGGCAAAACCTCTGCCTACAGCAAGGTTCATCCAGACAACGGGTCGCTAGCTCAGCGGTAGAGCACTCGGCTTTTAACCGATTGGTCCTGAGTTCGAATCTCAGGCGACCCAT
>CAYNGR010000277.1:0-2811 GCA_964396755.1 uncultured Cyanobium sp.
TGATTGTTTTCAATATCTTGTAAGTTATAAACTACATTTTCTCCCTTATGTTCAATGATATCTACTATCTTAGTTTCACCATTAAATAATTTAACTACATCACCTACTTCAATTGATTTAACATCACTCTCTAAACTATACATTTCATTTGATAATACCGAATTGAATGATGCCCATCCTTTATTTACAACATAAATTGGGTGGTCAGTAGTACATTTTACTATTTCACCATTTTCTAATTTATATTCAACAATTTCATTTACAGTTTTACTAAATACATTATTAACTTTATTATTTACTATTGTTTCCGACTTTAAATCAAATGTAGAAACGATATCACCGGCAACAATATCTTCTATTTTCTTCAAAGAACCATCTGCTAATGTGATTAAGGTACCTGCAACGAAACAAGGTGCGTTGTGTGTGATAAATGAGTTAATTGGTGTAGTACCTGCAATGATATATGTATCACTATCTTCTACATCCAATTCTACTAAACTAAAACCATTATCATTTGTAATGAAAAGTTCATTTGAACTAACAACTGCAGTTGATGCATCATAATCAATTAAATAATCTGTATTAGGGTTAATATCAATTGCGGTCTTCCATACAATAATATTATCATCCGAATCATGTACTAAGAATGATTTAACAGGAGAAACATATAAAGCATCTTCGTTTCCATTAACACTTAATTTAATTAAAGTTTTGTTATTCAAATCTTTAACATTTTTATAAGTAACTATCGATGAAGTCATATAAGAACCAGATGGTAATTCACTTCCTGGAATATTCCAGTTTTCAGTATAGAATTGGTCCTCAATATAAGAAGTACCTCCAATATAGTATGATTTTAAAATATCACCAACTGATAGATTGCCCGCCTCTTCTTCTGTTTCATCTGCTTTTATAATCAAATGTGTATTTAATAAACCTTCGGATTGACCATCATATTTAATATAATTTGTAGCAAATTCAAAAAAATGTTTTGCATCCAATTCATTTACATATTTGGTTTCATCATATATTGAACCGGTAGGTAAAGTAAATGTTGCATATTTTTTAAATTGAGCCAAATGTACTAAATCTAAATCGGAACCATATACAATTGAAAATGCTCTAATACTATTTACAGTATCATTTTCCAATGCATCCGGATTATTATGATATTTTTGAATTAAAACATTTTCATTAACTGATTGATTGATAAAATTATTCCATCTATCCAACTCAGTTTCACCATCCACTTCACTTCCTACTTTATAAAATTTAGCCATTTGGTGATTTTCTGTTATATCTTTAACAACAGCATCAGGAATATTTGATAAATTAAATCCATCACGTACAATACTATCATATTCACCCAATGATGATGAATGATAGAATTCTACTACCGAACCACTCTCTTCCCCATCATAAAATAATGAAAGTAAATTTAATTTGCCTTTTGCATATTCGCTATCAAAAATAGAAACTTCATCATATGCTAATCTTAATATAAAATGATTTTCAACTTCTTCTACTGTTGGTGCATATATTACATTGGGATTAACTTTAATTTCATCAAATTCTGTTATAAATGATGCATTTGCAGTTATTGCAGAATGTAAATGGTCCACTAATTCCTGATGGAGACGTGGTTTGTGTACTACGGTAAGTTTTGTTATATTATTTGTTTGTAATAAACTAATAAAATCCGTATAATCAAAATGAGTTAAATTTGTTACGGATGTGTCTGTGTTTATTTCTAATAATCTTAAATCACCATTTTTATCTTCAATAAAATCGGCAGAAAATAATGTTCCTTTCATTTTTTTACTTTTATTTTAGTATAAATATATATTTTAATTCTTTTAGAATACAAAGTAGTACTACATCTAATTATATTTTATCTACTTTATCCCACTTTCCAATATCACATGCCCCTTTTCTGGTACTGAATATTTTTTTATCCAACGGACAACCACATTTATGGCAAGTCTCACCGAATATAGGTACGGATTTATTCCACTCACAAGTTTTACAAATTGTATATCTAAGTATTGCTCTTTGTTTTTGTTCTGCGTTTGGTTTTGCCGCAATTGCCCAAGCTTCTACTATTTCTTTTATTTTAGATATATTCATCATACTATACAATATACGAAAAGTTTTTTAAATTACCAAAGGGGTGGGGGTTGGGGGCCGGTCGTTTTTTAAAGAAAATTTTTTGTTATCTCTATTGATAGATTAAATCAAAGATTGTTTTTGATGTAGTAAATCATAGGTTGGTTCCATTTTTATTTTATTTTGAATTAACATATCTAACCATTTTTTATCTTCAATAGCTAATTTTTCCAATTCTTTTAATTTTGGAATATGTTTCTTATCAATCATATGGGTCATATTTTGTGTAGGAACCATCGCCCAAGTTATGTTCGGAGCAAATATAAGATTATTAATATCGTTAAGATGGCACATATAGTATCGTGTATCTTTTAATGAAAACCAAATTGTTTTGTATGTCCATTTCGAAAAATGTACACATTCATCATTCATAATCTTATCATAGATTTCATCAAAAGAATCGCACATACCAAATTCGGTCCAAATCGCTCTTTGTAAATGTTCTATTGGGTTTCTCCATACCAATACAGGTGGCATCCAATTATCAATATGTTTTTTAAATGAAATGGTAGATTGAAAAACTCTTTTTTCTATTAAGTTTTTTTGGGATTCGAAAAACTTTGTACCACATTTATACGAAGTAATTACGACCAAATTATTATCAGGATGTCCAAATGTGTATTTAATGATGTTACCATTATCCAT
>CAYNGR010000278.1:0-2654 GCA_964396755.1 uncultured Cyanobium sp.
GCCCGTGAACTGCGCGAGCGCAACTTCACCAAGATCGTGTCCCTCGCCCCGGAGGTGATCTGAGATGGCTACTGCCACCCCCAAATCCAAGACCCCGGTGCGCACCAAGATGCGCATCAAGAAAGGCGACACCGTTCAGGTGATCGCCGGCAAGGACAAAGGCAAGACCGGTGAGGTGCTGCGCACCCTGCCGTACGAAAACCGCGTCATTGTCCAGGGCATCAACCTGCGCACCCGCCACGTCAAGCCGACCCAGGAAGGCGAAAGCGGTCGCATCGTCACCGAAGAGGCCTCTCTGCATGCCTCCAACGTGATGCTGTATTCCACCACTCAGAAGGTGGCCAGCCGCGTCGAAATCGTGGTCGACAAGGACGGCACCAAGAAGCGCAAGCTCAAGAAGACCGGCGAAATCCTCGACTGAGGCCAACCGGGCCTTCCGCCCTTCACCCCTTCCCTGTCCGCCTTCTGACCACGTCCAGAAGCGCACTCCCTCCCCCTGTCATGTCACTCAAACAGCGCTACCGGGAGACGATTCAGCCCAAGTTGCTGAAGGATCTCGGCCTCTCCAACGTTCACGAAGTCCCCAAGGTGGTCAAGGTCACCGTCAACCGGGGTCTTGGAGAGGCGGCCCAGAACGCCAAGGCTCTCGAAGCCTCCATCACCGAGCTCGCCACGATCACCGGTCAGAAGGTGGTGGTGACTCGGGCAAAGAAGGCCATCGCCGGCTTCAAGATCCGTCAGGGCATGCCGATCGGGGTCGCCGTCACCCTGCGCGGTGAGCGCATGTACGCCTTCCTCGAGCGCCTGATCAACCTGGCGCTGCCTCGCATCCGCGACTTCCGCGGTGTGAGCCCGAAGAGCTTCGACGGCCGGGGGAACTACACCCTGGGAGTCCGCGAACAGATCATCTTCCCGGAGATCTCCTTTGACAAAATCGACGCCATCCGGGGGATGGACGTGACCATCGTGACCAGCGCCCGCAACGACGAAGAGGGCCGCGCCCTCCTGCGTGAGCTGGGAATGCCGTTCCGCAGTAACTGAGGCTCTTTCGGATCCGACCATGGCCAATCACGACCCGATTTCCGACATGCTCACCCGCATTCGCAATGCGAGTGAGAAGCGCCACGAAAGCACCCGCATTCCCGCGTCGCGCATGTCCCGCAGCATCGCCAACGTGCTGCAACAAGAAGGTTTCATCGCCGCCATCAACGAAGAGGGCGACGGTGTAACCAAACAGCTGGTGCTCGAGCTGAAGTACAGCGGCAAGCAGCGTCAACCGACGATCCGCCGCGTGCAGCGTGTCAGCCGTCCCGGCCTGCGCATCTACAAGAACACTCGTCAGCTTCCCAAGGTGCTCGGCGGCCTCGGAGTGGCGATCATCTCCACCTCAAAGGGTGTGATGAGCGACCGCGATGCCCGCAAGCAGGGCGTTGGTGGCGAAGTGCTCTGCTACGTCTACTGATCAGGGAGGAACACGTCATGTCACGTATCGGTAAAGCACCCATCCCCGTTCCCGACAAGGTGAGCGTCAACCTTGACGGGCTGTCCGTCACGGTGAAGGGACCCAAGGGCGAACTCAGCCGCGTCCTCCCCGAAGGCGTCACGATCAGCCAGGACGGCTCGAACCTGGTGGTCAGCCCCAGCAGTGAGTCACGCCGCTCGCGCGAGCGTCACGGCCTCAGCCGCACGCTGGTTGCCAACATGGTGGAAGGCGTCAGCCAGGGCTTCACCCGCAAGCTTGAGATCGTCGGCGTGGGCTACCGCGCTGCCGTTCAGGGCAAGAAGCTGGTGGTCAGCGCCGGCTACAGCCACCCGGTCGAAATGGTGCCCCCGGAGGGCGTCAGCTTCGCGGTCGAGAACAACACCACGGTGCTCGTCTCCGGCGCCGACAAGGAATTGGTCGGCAACGAAGCCGCCAAGGTCCGCGCCATCCGTCCGCCTGAGCCCTACAAGGGCAAGGGCATCAAGTACGAAGGCGAGAAGATCCTGCGCAAGGCCGGTAAGACCGGCAAGAAATAGAGGTCTGCCCGAGCACCGTTAGCCTGACTTATCCATGTCAACCCTCTCCCGCAAACAGCAGACCCAGAAGCGCCATCGCCGCCTGCGCCGTCTGCTCTCCGGCACAGCCGACCGGCCCAGGCTGGCGGTGTTCCGCTCCAACAATCACATCTACGCCCAGGTGATCGACGACGACGCCCAGAGCACCCTGTGCTCGGCGTCCACCCTCGACAAGGAGCTGCGCTCCGACCTCGACGGCGGATCCACCTGTGACGCATCCGCTGCCGTCGGCCAGCTGGTCGCCAAGCGTGCCCTGGCCAAGGGCATCGAGAAGGTGGTCTTCGATCGCGGCGGGAACCTCTACCACGGAAGGGTCAAGGCCCTGGCCGATGCCGCCCGGGAAGCGGGCCTTCAGTTCTGATCCTGCGCTCACCATGGAAACCAACGACCAGATCCAGACCGGCGACATCCCGGCCGCCAGCGACGTCCCCGCAGCGGCCGAAGGCCAGCAGCAGGATCGCCGCGGTGGCGGCAAGGGCGGTGAGCGTCGCGGCGGCCGCGGCCGTGACCGCGACAACCGCCGTGGCCAGGAGCGTGACAGCGAATGGCAGGAGCGCGTGGTGCAGATCCGCCGCGTCTCCAAGACCGTCAAGGGC
>CAYNGR010000279.1:0-2624 GCA_964396755.1 uncultured Cyanobium sp.
CCAACCCGCACGCTCGGGTGCGTGTGCATCGTCTGCTCAGTCCCCGGCGGGAACCACAGCGCATTCAGGCATGGGTCCCCCAGCTTCACCGGCGGCACCAGCAGCGTGTCCGTGCAGCCGTCGATGTACCGCAGCCGCCCGCAGGCCTCCACCGGGCCGCCCACGCTGAACAGCCCGCACCACCCGGACAGGCTCACCACCATCGCCGCGCAGCTCAGATCATGCGGATCCTCCGGCCACACGCCCACCTTCCCCGGCACCGCCGCATACATCCCTGCCTGCAGCAGATACCGGCCACCACCATGCGGCTCCACCCACACGCCGCCGCCGGCGCAGAACACCCAGCTCGTCGCGCTCTCCTCGCCCTGCAGCAGCTGCCCCCCAGCCGCCACACCGAACAGCCGCACCGGGCCCAGCTCGCGCAGCAGCCCGTTCCGCAGCTTCACTCCCTCAAACGCTCTCCCGGCCATCCAGCCACTCCCTGCAGATCTGCACCAACGCCTCCGGCGTGCCCTCCAGGCCCCGCCGTTCCTTCATCGCCCGCACCGCCGACAGCACCACCTCCCGGTCGTCCCACAGCAGGTTCACGCTGAAGACGTGCCGCTCCTCCACCTCGCCGCTCTCCGCCGTCGCGTCGTCCGGCCCATCATCCTCACCCTCGCCGAGCTCGAGGCCCGGCCGCCCATGCTCCGGCTCCACCCGTTCGGTCACCGGCACCGCCGCCGCACCCGCCTGCTCGAACTGCCCCAGCTCCAGGCCGTCCTGCAGCCGCGCCAGATCCTCTTCCCCGAAGCCCAGCACCGCCGGGTCGATCTCCACCGCGCTCAGCTCCAGCGCCAGCAGGTCCAGATCCCAGCCCGCGTTCTCCGCCAGCTTGTTGTCGGCGATCACATAGGCCCGCCGCTGCTGAGGCGTCAGGTGGTCGAGCACCACCACCGGCACCTTCGGCAGCCCCAGCTGGCGCGCCGCCTCCAGCCGGCCATGGCCCGCCAGGATCCCGTCCTCGCTGTCGACCAGGATCGGCGCCGTGAAGCCGAACTCCTCGATGCTCGCCCGCAGCTGGGCCAGCTGCTCGGGGCTGTGGGTCCTGGCGTTGCGCTCATAGGGCCGCAGCCGCTCGATCGGCCACATCTGCAGCCGCTTCGCCATTGCGATCGGTTGGGTCTTGTCCATGCTTGCCATCAGATCACGGACCCGCCGGAACCGGAACCGGGCCGGACCTTCCTGCAGCGTCCTTCTTGATCAGAAAACGGCCCCGCAGTCCCCTCTCAGTTGTTCGCAACAAGGCCCCGTTATTGAGAGCCTTTGCGGCGCAAGGGATCTGGAACCCTCAAAATTGACTGGCTCTAGCGAAAAACGGGGGCTCGCGGACCCTCCGACAAAGGCTGGAGGGGAAACTACAGCTGTGGGGTGGGGGGGGGTGAGGCAGGCCCTGGTTCCGGACCGGTGGTTCCGGTTTCGGTCAGACCAGGCTGAGCTGGCCGACGGGTCCGCGCTGCTTGCCAAGGACGCGGAGGATGGTGCGCCAGCGCTGCTCGGTGAAGAAGGGCTGGGAACAGTACCAGGACTCGGGGTCGTGGGCCATCTTGCTGCTGTTGCATGGTTGGCAAGCAGGAAGGATGTTGCTGAGCACGTGCGTGCCTCCCCTGCTGATGGGCAGGAAGTGTTCAGTCTGAAGATTGGGGACTGAAGATCCGCAGTAGGCGCAGCAGTGGTCGAACTGTTGGAAGCGGTGCCTTATCTGCGCTGATGTGACACGGACGACGTGATTACCACGCTCCTTGGCTTTGCGCCTGCGTGACTTCTCATGGTGATACCTGCGCAGCTCTGGTGACATCATGTATTTCCAACGCCATAACTGCCGCGTGCCCTCAGCACGATGAAGCGCATGATCGTTTGGATGCTCACGCCAATACCGGCGCTGCTCAGCGTCCACCAGTTGGGCAACGGTTGGGCATCGGCCTGCTGAACGGATAGAACGCTGAACCTGATAGCCCTCATCAAGCCATTGCCGCGGCACGGCCCCTTGCCTGTAGCGGGCCTGGCGCTTGGCAATGATCCTGCGCTGCCGCAGCTCAGGGTTCTCCTGGAGGCGCTCACGGCGGCGTGCGTTAATGCGCTCTGCGTTGCGTCGTTCACGTGCCCTGTTGCGAGCTCTTTTGCGCTCCATTAGCTCAGGGTTCAAAGCTTCACGCTTGTGGCGGCCCTTGACGCATTCCACGCACTGGCTGCCTTTGCGCAGGCACCAACCGGTGTCGAGGTAGGTGTGTCCACGCCTGCAGGGCTTTGTCAGCTTGGTGCCAGGCGGAAGCTCGCCATCTTCCACGCCGATGATGAAGCCAGCCAGCCAGAAAGGTGTGCCATTGGCGCAAGCAGCACAGCCAGGAGCGCGAGGATCAAGACGCCTCAGCGATTGCTGAGTGCCTGGCCATGCGTGGCCGTGCTTGCAAAGGCTTCCCATCCTCCACTTGGACGGGTCGTAGCCGTAGATTGCCTTCATCGCCAGGGAGAGTCTGGTGGTCGTGCCCGGGGCCTGCCAGCCGCCGGGCTTTCACTTTAGGCCCGGTCAGGCCCTGCCGAAGCCCCTGCCCATGGCCTTGATGCGCCTCAGGATCTCCTCGACG
>CAYNGR010000280.1:0-2619 GCA_964396755.1 uncultured Cyanobium sp.
TTGGTGGTTTCGGCGAATAGGAACGTGCGCAGGCTGGTGAGCACGCCTTCCAGGAGGGTGACGACCACCAGCGCGACGCCCAGGACCTGAAGTGTGTCGAGGCTGCGCTGGCTAATCACCTTGTCGATGATGACCTGAATCAGCAGTGGATTCACCAGCGTGAACAGCTGCACCACGAAAGAGGCCAGTAGCACCTGGGTGAGTACGCCCCGGTAGCGACGTATGGCCGGCAGGAACCAGTTGAAGTTGAAGCGCTGCTCCGGGGTCGTGGAGGTACGGTCAAACAGCAGCATCTCGATCCCTTCCGGGAATAGCTGCTCGACGTCCTGGCGGCTCAGGTTGATCCAACCCTGCCGCGGCGACGCCAGAGTGATGCCGGATGCGGAGCTGCCGGTGACGAGCGCGAAGCCGTCCTGCCAGCTGATCATCGAAGGAGTCTGCAGTCGGTGGGAGAGCTCAGCCGGCACCTTCACGCTGGCAACGTGCAACCCGAGGCTGGCCGCCAGCTGGCCGCAGACTTGCAGGGACGGCGACTTGTCACGCCGCAGGCTCTCGCGCAACGTCTTCTCGATCGCGTCACGTCGATAGGGCAGCTTCATCAGCTGGGCCAGCATCTGGAAGCACGCCTGAGTTTCTTCCAGCGGTTCGCTGCCGCGGATCAGCTTGAGAGTGCGGCTGGGATCATCCTGGCCGAGGTCCTGGGCGGTGGGCACCGGGTACACCGGTGCCGTCTGCACAACCTCGCCTGCCTGGCCCTTGTCGGAGCTCCCATCCCAAGAGTCGCTCTGGCGCGCTTCACTACCGGCCCAGTCGATCGGCAGTGTGATCAATCGCGCTGGCAGAGGAGGTCGTGGCCGCAGTGGGCCATGGTCGGCGGAGATGCGGGTGCCGGGGGTGAGTTCAGGAACGTTGGCGCTGGAGAGGAGCGTTTCGCGCTCCCCATTGGCGAGGGCGTCGGACAGCTCCTTCTTCGGCGTGTCACTGGTGAGCAGCCGGGCCTCCGGTCCGGCTTGGCGTAACAGCTGCTGAAGGCTGTCGGGTTGGCGGGCTCGATCAGCAAGGGCGGCCTGCATCACGGCGAAGATCTCCGCCGCCCAGATCTGGCTGTCGCACCAGCTGCGGAAGCTCTTCTCGCGGCGGTAGAGGTTGAGCACCTCCTGATCGGGAATGGCCACGGCGATGAGTTCGCCGGCGCTGCTCACCTCTTCACAGGGACAGGCGCGCAGCAGTGAGGCCATACCGACGAAGTCCCCCGGTCCAAGTCGGGCCAGGCTCTTGAGCTTGCCGCCGTCGCGTGCCAGCAGGCGCGCCTCACCACTCTCGATCAGCAGCACCTGGGCAGGGATCACGCGCGGATCCGCCAGCAGTTGTCCAAGTTTGAACTGGAGGACGCTGGTCGCCGAACTGAGCGAATGGCGACCCGCCTCGCTGAGGCCTGAGAAGGCCGGGTGATTCAGCAGGGTGGAACTCAGGGAGGTCGCCATCAGCTGTCGTTCTCGGGCTGGCCAGTGAGAGCCTGAAGCCTACGCATGGTTTGCTCGTTGATCGACTGGTCGAACAGCTCAACGCACATCTGCGTGGCAACGGCTTCAGAGAAGCTAGCGGGTCTGCTCTCTTCGAGCCTGACCAGCAGCCACCATTGCTCGATCGGGAAGGGTTCCAGCAGCTCGCCTGTCCGGCAACTCCGCAGTCGCTCTCGCAGCTGTGGATGCGCCTGGATCAGGGGCTTTGGCCCCACTATGCCTCGGCTGCTCTTCTCAGGGCCTTCGCTGAACTTTGTGGCCAGATCAGCGAAGTCGCTCTCGCCGTTCACTACTTGTAGGTACAGTTCTCTAGCCAGGAAGGCGTCCTGAACGCGGATCAGGCTGTAGGTTACTTCGTCGAGAGCCTGTTTCCGCTCCAAGAAATGCTTTTCAGCCTGGTCTAGGAATTTTTCGCGAGCGACATGGCGAACGCGCAAGGGAAGTTCCAGCTGCCAGCGTAGATCACTTTCGAGGATGCCTTGGTCGCGCAAGTGAGCTGCAAGAGCCTCAGGGGTCTCCAGCTTGTTGTGACGCAAATACTGGCTGAGCTGTGGATTAAGCTGGTCATCAGTTAATTTGACATCAGCCACAATCTCCGCGACCAACTCGCGACGCAACAATGAGCCCAGAAGGCCATGTCGTCTGAGCTTTGATATGAGCCACTCCGGAATTTCGCGCTTGGAGGAGGGTGAGGAATCGTATTGGTTGGCCATCAATTTCAAACTCTAGCGCTCCTTGATCGAAAAGCATCCATCATCTTTTAGTTGCAGGACTCAAGTCAGGAGATCAAGACATGCGTCATGCAATTTGAGCGCACCTTGACAAGGAGCCCTCTGTGGCATTGGGGCCAGCAAGGAAGGCCACAACACGCCGGGCTGCAGAGCTGCCATGTAAGGCCTGGCCTTTGGGATGGACATCCTCATGACTGACCCCAGTGCCACGCTTGCCAGCTTCGTCTGGCGCTTGGGCTTTACAAGTTTTAGAATACATGGGCTTGAGCAATTCGATTAGTTACATTGCCTTGAGAGGTTATTCAGCTGACAAGGCAGTGTGAGCTCGCCATGGCCCTGGCGTCACTGCCGTTCCACTGCTCACC
>CAYNGR010000281.1:0-2598 GCA_964396755.1 uncultured Cyanobium sp.
GCTGCCCTGGGCCTTGCCGCTGCCGTGGCTGCCTGAGCCCTGCTGCCTGATGGAGGCCTGGTCGCCGGCCGGAGGCTGTGGATGGATGGCCCTGTGCTGCCAGCCTGCCGCCCCAGCCCGGCCGCTGGCTCCCGATAATGGCGCTCGATTCCGATGCGACCCGCGCCATGGCCAGCGCCCCGATCCTGCCCGGCTCCACGGTCGTGGTGCGCGATCGCACCTCCATTTACAACGGCTACCGGGGCTTCGTGCAGCGCATCAGCGGCTCGCGGGCCGCGGTGCTGTTCGAGGGTGGCAACTGGGACAAGCTGGTGACCCTGCCCCTCGCCGCCGTCGAGGCTGTCTGAGCCTTGCGGCGTACACCCCGGCGTCCTGCACACATTCCGGCCGGTGGCCTCCAGCAACCGCGCCGGGAGCAGGCAGCTCAGGCCCAGTCCCGGCCTGTGCCGGGACGTCATGGAACCGAACTCAGATCCTGGGAGTACGACCAGCGCAGCTCGAGAGACGACAGCTGGATGCCGAAGGCTCAGGGACCGGCGGGTTCGGCGTGGGCTGTCCTGATCTGCCCGGGCTCAGCGGCGGTGGTGTGCTGGTGGCTGGATCCCCCTCGCGGGCAGAGGCATGGGTGGCTTGAGCCCAGCGTGGGGCAGGTCGCAGGCTGCCAGCGGTCTTGAGCCGATGTGCGGCAGGACCTCTCCTTGGGGATGACGCCCGAGGCCTGTTCCCTCAGGTGGCCCGTGGCCCGTCGCCGCATCTGCGGCCCATCCCTTGAGCCAGGCTGCCGGGCTGGCGCCGGCTGCGGGATTGGTGGATCGATCGCGTCACGGCTCAGGGCACAGGCTGCGAGCGTCCGGGGTTCGCCGCCGTCAGGCGGGTTCAGCGCTCTGGCGTCTGATCGGTGCGGGCGCTGATGCCCAGGGCCTCCAGGGCGGCCCGGGCCGCCTGTTGTTCGGCCTCACGGCGGGAGCCGCCCCAGCCTTCGGCCGCCAGGCTGCCGCCGGCCTGATCCGGCAGGGCCCCCTCCAGCCGCAGCTGGCAGTGGAAGCGGCGGGGGTCGCCGTGGACCCTGCTGCGTTCCGCGCAGAAGTAGACCGGCAGCCCCAGGCGCTGGCCCTGGCTCCATTCCTGCAGAGCTGATTTCCAGTTGTGGCGCAGTGGATCAGCCAGCAGGGCGGCGCTGCCCTCGCGCCAGTGGGGATCCAGCAGGCGATGCACGGCCCCCAGGCCGCCCTCGACTCCCCCCCAGCCCTCGAACACGGCGCCCACCAGCGCCTCACAGCATTCGGCGCGCAGCGTCGCCCGGCCAGCCCGGTCCCCGGCGGCGACCGCACCGATCTGCAGCAGCGGCTCCAGTCCAAGCCGCTCCGCCAGTTCCGAGAGCCAGCGGTCGCTGACCAGCTGGGCCCGCAGCGAGGAGCACTGCCCGACGCTCAGGCGCGGGTGTTCGTGCTGCAGGAAGGAGGCGGCGGCCAGGCGCAGCACCCCATCGCCGAGGAATTCGAGCCGGTCGTGGTTGCGGGGCAGGCCGGCCGAGGTGTGCGTCAGGGCCTCATCGACGAGGTCCAGGCGTCGCTGCTCCAGGCAGGGGTCGGGAGCAGCGCCCTCGGCCGGCTCGAGGCCGAGGCGAGTCAGGAGGGCGGCCAGCTGCGAGCGGCGCTCGGGCGTCATGGCACGGGAAGCGCAGACAGCATCATCCCTGCCTGCCGGGGCCCCGGGGCCGGCCCACGCCACTGGCGGACCGGGGGCGTGGCGTGATCGGGGGGCCGCTGCAAGGGGGTGAAAGCAGGACGTAAGCCGGGTTCTGTTCGCCGGATCCGCCAGCTGGCGGATCCGGGGGGTGATCATCTGTCTGGGACCGCCGTTACCGGCGGCCTCGAGCGGCACATGGAAGTCGGGACGGGGAAGTCGGCCAACCGTTGTCCCTGGGCCTTGCTCCCGGCCGGGGTTTACCGAGCCGGCACCTCTCGATGCCGCTGGTGCGCTCTTACCGCACCCTTGCACCCTTGCCTGTGCTCTGCAGCTGCGAAGCAGAGGCGGAGCCATCGGCGGTGTGTTTCTGTGGCACTGTCCTCACGGTCACCCGCACTGGGCGTTACCCAGCAGGCCTGGCCATTGGGGAGCCCGGACTTTCCTCAACCGGACCCGCCACCGCGCCGAAGGCGCAGCGGACGCTCCGATCGCGATCACCTCGCCTGCTTTCGTCCGGCAATCTACGGGCGCCCATCCCCGGGACCCTGCCGGCGCTGCGGATCGGCCGGCGCTGCGGCCCCTTATCGTCAGAAGGTCCGACTCAGTGCTGCGTCGCTGCGGTCCGGACACCCCTGGGGCTGTAGCTCAGCCGGATAGAGCGACGGTTTCCTAAACCGTAGGTCGTGGGTTCGAGTCCCGCCAGCCCCGTACCTGAGAGGTCGCCGGCAGGCCTGGTGTGTCGTGACGGCACCTCGGTCGTGACCACGCTGCGGCCTCCCCATCGGCGTTGAGCTTCAGAGCCAGGCTCCCCAGGTCTGTTGCGGGTGGTGCAGATGTCCCCGGCCGCTGCATCTGGCCCTGGGGTTGGCCTGTCTGCCGAGACCCGGAGAGTCGGCCGCCGGCGCCAGG
>CAYNGR010000282.1:0-2597 GCA_964396755.1 uncultured Cyanobium sp.
TCAAGAACTTAAGTTTATAAGTCGTGGTGTTGATTAGGTCTGCAATCTCATCAATGATGTTTTGCAACTCGCTGTCTTGCGGCAAATCTTGACGGGCATCGGCCACAAAAGTCTGCAACGATTCGAGGTATTTGATTGGGTCTTTGGGCTGGTGATACGCGCTTGGAAAGCTGGTTATCTTGCCAAATTTGCCCATAAAAGATTCTGCCAACTGGTCGGTCAAGTCCACCACCCCGTCGTAGTATTCGGCAAGCGCGACGTGTTTAGCGTAGGAGTCCGTACTCCAGTGGAAAAAATGGGTATTTGTTGCGGAGTGTAGCAACGTAGCCAAAAAGAGTGAGCAATTTTCTTGCATAGGAAACTCCTGTAGTTACGCAATTATATTAGGTTTTTTGCAAAATCCACACACTCCAATACGGATATTCGTTAAAAAAATTGTTTTTTTGTTCTTCTGTTGGTTTGTATTCAGACCGCACAAATCGGTTGTATGCCTCAACGTCAAACATAAACCCATGTTTTTGAAACAGCCTGTACCAGTAATTGATGGGCTGGATGTTCACGTGCGTCGGGTCGCCCATGTACATTTCTTTAGTTTCACCGTCTTTTACCGCATCTAAACAGATAAACACGCGCCCGCTGGGCCTCAATATTCGGGCAAATTCAGCCAATATGCTGTCCATGTGTTCTTGCGGGATGTGTTCTAACACTTGCGCGGTGTGAACTAAATCTACGCTTTCAGTAATTACCGGTAGGTCAGATATTGAGCCACAAACCAGTTCATTGGCATAAAAGCCAAAGTGCTTTTGTCCAATCTGAATCATGTGTTCGTTTAAATCAGCCCCAAACACGCGATAACCGAGTTTATGAAAGCCTTTGAGGATTGAACCACACGCACACCCAGCGTCTACAACAAACCCGTCTGCGGGGGTTTTACAAGCCTCTGTGACCATTTTGGCATATTCTTCTTGCCAGTAGCCATGGCCAAGGTAATCGAGGCCCTGTTCTTTGTGTTCGTCGTAATAAGCCTCGGTGTATTCGGTAACGGTCAAGTTATTGACTAGCATCCAAAACCTCGATTTCTACGCGGCAGGCCCCACCTTTAACAATTTCACCCCGTTGCACCAGCAAAATATCAATCTGCTCATCGTTATCAAATACACCGGCATCTGCCAGCGCATCCCATAAGGCTTTGATTCGGTTGTCAATGTCCTGCTTACGCTTGTCGCGGGGGTGCAACGTCACTGTCATTTGCAGGCGGGCGGTTCCCAATTTCGGGACTCTGTATTCCAGCACATATTCCTGCACTTTCAGCTTGAACTCTTTTCCGGCTTTGCTTACGAACCTTCGGTTTCCTTGGCTCCCCCAGTAATGATTCACAGATGGCGGCAGTGGGAGTGACAGTATCAACATAGTTTCGCCAGTGCCATTTGTAATAGACGCTCTTGACTGAGTCCAAACTTACGCTCAAATGCCTTGCGACCCAAGAAGTGAAATCCATCGGGACCGAATCGGTGATGATTGGGACAGAGGGGGACAACAGGCGCGTCGCTTCTTCGAGTACTTCCATTTCGTATATGGTGGAGTTCCGCGGGTGTTTCACCGTAGCCGAGATGCGCACAAAGAATGCACCCGATGGATGCCATTTTTTGATAATGTTCCCGTTCCTGTTTACTTGCCATCTGCCCAGTCGTACCATGTTCTGTAATATTCTTTAAACATCTTAATGCCGTTGCCGGCCAATATACAACTGCCCGTCGGTTGGACAATGTAGAACTTTCCAATCCGCGTTTCGTTGTCGGTGTCTCCGTAAATAATCACAACCATGAAGTTATGAAGTGAGGCTAATGACTGTAGCAGTATTTGTTGACCTTTGCTGACCTTCTCACCGTCGCGTTTCCACTCCATGACCAAAAACTTGCCTTTGCGCTCGCAAATGCCATCAACGTTGCTGGGTACAAAGTTTGGATTTTCTTCGATTAGCCCTTTAAATTCTGCGTAGTCTGTGTGCGTGGCATACGCATTACGCATTAGTTTTGTTTGCATGGTCAAAGGTCAGTTTTTCTAGTTTTTGCGCGGATTCGTTAAGGTCAACTACTACATCAAGCAACAATTCAATATCATTGCTGGCGAGCGCGGTCTCAAAGAATTTAACGTTCATTTTTAAGATTAAGAGTTCTTCTGCGAGGTTCATACGGTGAGCCTTTCTATTTGACGGTTATTTGCGGATTCTGTTTGCCATGCCTGAAACCGCATCTTAGCGGCCTCTAGTTTCCAGCGCAGGGCCTCAACTTGACGGGTTGCCTCACCAATAGCCTTAGATAAGTTCTGATATTCCTCAGAACGATAGGCCTCGCGTTCTTGCGCGGTAACGGTTTGTTCGTTGGATTCTGCCATCTTGATGGCTTTAAGGCTTGACTTCCAAACCTCAAGTTCTGCAAGGTGGCCCTTGGCCTCGGCATATGCGTTTGAGTTTGTAAAAATGTAATTTATCGCTTCGTGCGGGTCGTACTTGTCCATATTTCTTTCATCCTTTCTCTCACCTTTTCGGCATCATCAGGGTACTGCGCTATTAATCGTTTTACTTCATCCCACCCGCG
>CAYNGR010000283.1:0-2567 GCA_964396755.1 uncultured Cyanobium sp.
AAAGATAGTGATGAGGCAAGCCGTTGGAGTGATACACGCAGAATGATACATACAATGGATTTTACTGCAAATCCAGGTCGTAATGTAAAAGTATATATCAAAGATAGAGATAGTGGAAAATTGCTGGGTTTAATTTCGTTAGGGAGTGATATTACCAGTTTAGGTGTTAGAGATAGTTATATTGGTTGGAATAAAGAAGATAAGTTTACTAATGGTAAATTAAATAACACTACTATCGCAACATCAATTGTGTCAACTCAACCTTTTGGTTATAACTTTTTAGGTGGTAAATTAATTGCTGCATTAACTACATCTGAAGAAATTCGTAATCATTGGAAAGATAATTATGGTAATACTCTTATTGGTGTTTTAACTACATCTTTATATGGTATTCACTCTATGTATAATGGTATTCCACATTTCAAAACATTAGGTGAGTCCAAAGGTTTAATCAGTATAAAGCCAGATGATAAGTATTATGACCCATGGCATCAATGGTTAAAAAGAGAACATTCAGATTGGTATGATATTTACATCATGCGAGAAAGAGATAGGAATGGACAATCTATGGGTTATGATTTAGGGCCCGTATCATCTATGAAACAAAAAACTCTTAATAAGATATTCAAAGAAGTTGGAATTAAACAGGGTGCATATAATCACGGATTTCGTAGAGGTGTTTATTATGCAAACATTTATGAGAATGGTAATGATTTCTTATGTAGTAAAATTGATGAAAGTAAGTTAGTGATGAAAAAGAAAATTATGCAAGGTATAGATTATACAATGCAATGGTGGAGAGAGAAAGCAATCAATAGTTATGTAAAATTACATAGTGAAAATAAACTGAAACCTGAAGTGCTTTTCTATTATGATGTAATAGGAATGACTTGGGAAGAATGTAAAGAAAAATATTTAAAAGAAGTTGGAAGATAGTTTTTTTGTTTGACTACTCATAACTAAAAGGGGTTATCTGCATTCGTTGCAGAAACCCCTTAATTTTTTGTCTTTATTCTCCGATGGTATGTTGATACCAATTTCGTATTAAACTCTCTCTATTTAGGTTATAACCTATTTTCCACCTATTTTACCTACCTTGTCCTCTATATTGTTTTACAGGTTTTGCTTTTGGACCTGAAGTCTTTTTTGCCTTACCACCTTTTCTTTTTCCAAAGCTAACTTTATTGTTTGTTTGTTTAGAGCCCTTTGCCATATTTCTGATTGCTTAAGTAGTTTACTTCTATTGTTAATGTATTTATTTCTTTTGATAGAGCTAAAACTAATTCTCTTAACTCTGATATTTGTTTTTGCTGTGCTTCAAGTTTCAATTCCAAATCATAAAGAGATGAATTGAAACGAGCTTTACGATTGAATAGTTTAAACATTTTATTTTATTTTTCGTCAGGAATACAATTTGGAACTTCTCTACCTGACTCATCAGTTTTTGTTCCGTATTGTGTGTAACCTGCCCAACAAGGGTCTTCACCTGCTTCTGCAAGTAAGTTAATACCTCTATATTTTTCTTGGAATGCAACTCTTGCATGAACTTTAGATGACATATCAGTTATCTTACTCATCTTATCTTTATCCCAATATGAATAACAAATAGCTGCTGCTTGTGATTGTTCATATCCTGCACCAACTTCTTCACCTATACAACGAGAAATAAAATCTTCTTCTCTTTCACCTTTTTTTGGATATACTGGCATAATTTTTAATTTATTGTGTATGTTTTACCTTCAAATTTAAATGAAGATATATTTTCGTATGTTAATGTTCTCCAACCTTCTTTTGTAGTAGGTGCAACTAAATTCACCATACCCTCTTCTTCTTTTGTCAAACT
The DNA here is from genome assembly GCA_964396755.1 of uncultured Cyanobium sp. Lineage (GTDB taxonomy): Bacteria > Cyanobacteriota > Cyanobacteriia > PCC-6307 > Cyanobiaceae > Cyanobium. Next base: position 1,844 of record CAYNGR010000283.1, read on the forward strand.
TTGGTCAGAATTACTGAAAAACTTTCCCCAATACATTTCATAAGATGCTCTATGTGTTGGTGGAACTGCAGTTCTCCATTTTACAAACATTGGATTACTTGCAGAACTTCTTTTCAACATATTCTTAAACTTAACCATTGATACAGATGGTAAAGCAAACTTTTCAATATTCTTTATGTATGTATTTTGGTTCATATTATTTTAATGCTGGTGCAATACTTCCACTTGCTACCTGACCTGGATATGATGATGTAATTGATGGTTGTGCTTCCAATTCTTCTTTGTGATATAAGTATTCACTATTTTCATCATGAACTGACCCTGTCATTAATCTACCACTTGCATCTTTATGTGTAGGGCCTTCCCATAATTTACCATCTGCAGTATAGTGTGGAACACCTTCTTTTAATTCTATTAAACCTAATTGTCTTAACTTATTTCTACTCCATGATAATGCTGATTTGCCTCCCCATAACATATATGAAATATAGCCACAAGAATTAGTATCACCTTCATCATAATATGCTTCTGCTCTACTTAAATAAGAATACATGCGTTTAATAGTTTCAACTGAAATAGGTTCTCCTTTTGCAAGTTGCTGTGCTCTTACTTTGCCTACTTGTGTTGCACATTTATTACCATTCTTTTCGTTTAATTCTATTCCTCTTTTTGCATTATTAGAGATACTTTGACCGTAGTCAGAATAACTTTCCATTTCTATTCT
>CAYNGR010000284.1:0-2561 GCA_964396755.1 uncultured Cyanobium sp.
GGTGGGCATCCTGTCGATCAGCTGGGGGACCAATTTCCTGACCCCCAGCTTCTGAAGCACCAATCTCTGATGCATCAATCTCTGATGCATCAGTCTCTGGCGCATCCGGCTCTGAACCCACCGGCTTCATTAGCCCCATCCTGGAAGCCAGACGGGGCTGCCCCGCCATCCCTGCGCCTTCTGCTCACGCCAGCCCCGCCATCCGCCGTGACCCGCCTCCTTCCCAGCTTCGGTCGCCTCGCCCTCGCCCTCGCGGCCCTGGGGATGCTGGCTCCCGGCAGCGCCCTGGCTCAGATCGCCAGCCCGGCCAACGCCGGCGGCAATGCCGGCAACAACACCTCCGGATCGTCAGCCTCGCCGATCTCCACGCCCTCGTTCGCCCCAGCCGGGCCCACCTCGTCGGTGGCGGGGGTGTCGGTGTCCAATGCCTCCTCGATCACGGCCTCGCCGGCGCAGACCACGGCGATGCAGTCGGCGGCCTCCACTGCAGCCGCACAGCAGTCGGGTGATCTGCAGCAGGTCGTCGCCGGCGGCAGTCCAGCCCAGGTGGTGGTGGGTCCGGACGCCCAGGCTCCCAACATCAGCCTGGATCTCGGCGGCGGTGCCACCACCACCTCGATTGCGGGGCTGCCGGCCGCACTGGGCGGGATCGGCACCCTGACCTCCCAGTCCTTCGGCGAAGGCAGCGGCACCCTGATCGCGGGCCTGCCCGGCGCGCTGATCGGCCTCGGCAGCCAGCGATCGCTGACGCTCACCAGCGCGGTCACCGGCGTCACCACCACGATCACCAACACCGGCCCTGGTGGGATCGTGACCCTGACGCTGTCGACGGGGCCTTCCATGCAGATCGCCACCACGCCGGAGACGACCGTCCCCGTGATGCAGTTCGCGGCGATGGCCTCGGTGGTGGGGCTGACGCCCAACAGCATCCAACTGGGGCTGCAGATGCTGCCGCTGGTGATCCAGGCCTCACCGACCCCCGTTCAGGGTGCGGTGACGGTGATGCAGCTGCTCGCCGGCGTGCAGGGGCTGACGGCGCAGACGAATCTGGCCAATCTTGCCCAGTCGATCAACACGTTCAATGCGCTGGTCAGCAGCGCCCCGCCCGAGGTGCTGGTGGCCCTGTCGGGCAATGCCAGCTTCACCGGCCTTGCGGCGGTGATGCGGGCGGCTCAGGCCGGCATCGCGGCGGGCGCCTGAACCTCGCGCCCCTGGCCGGGGGATGCCTGAGCGCCAGGGGCACAATGGTCGGTGTTGTTCAGGGCGGTGTCGGCCGGGGCTGTGTTGCCTGGCCGGCCCGTCCCTGCCCTGAGGCCGCAGCGCGGCAGTGCCATCTCCCATGCCCGTTCTCGTCACCGGTGCGGCCGGCTTCATCGGCTTCCACCTGAGCACCCGGTTGCTGCAGCGCGGCACGGCGGTGGTGGGCTTCGACAACCTCAACCCGTACTACGACCCCGCCCTCAAGCGGGCCAGGCTCGAGCGGCTGCAGCAGACGGCGGCGGCCTCGGGCACGCCGTTCACGCTGATCGAGGCGGACCTGGAGAACGGCGAGGCGGTGCGCCAGGCCTTCGAGGCGCACCGGCCCGAGCGAGTGGTGAACCTGGCGGCCCAGGCTGGGGTGCGCTATTCGATCGAGAATCCGTCCGCCTACATCCAGGCGAACCTGGTGGGCTTCGGGCACATCCTCGAGGGCTGCCGCCACCACGGCATCGAGCACCTGGTGTATGCCAGCAGCAGCTCGGTGTATGGCGGCAACACGCGGCTGCCGTTCTCGGAGCACCAGGGGGTGGACCACCCGGTGAGCCTGTACGCCGCCAGCAAGAAGGCCAATGAGCTGATGGCGCACACCTACAGCCATCTGTATGGCCTGCCGGCCACGGGCCTGCGCTTCTTCACGGTGTACGGCCCCTGGGGGCGGCCGGACATGGCCCTGTTCCTGTTCACCCGGGCGATGCTGGAAGGCAGGCCGATCCAGGTGTTCAACGAAGGGCGCATGGTGCGCGACTTCACCTACATCGATGACATCATTGAGAGCCTGATCCGGGTGCTCGACAGGCCGGCGATGCCCGATCCCCAGTTCGATCCATCCAACCCCGATCCGGCCAGCAGCTGGGCGCCGCACCGGGTGTTCAACATCGGCAATTCCAACCCGACGCCGCTGCTGGAGTACATCGAGGCGATCGAGGCGGCGCTGGGCGTCACGGCCGAGAAGCAGCTGCTGCCGATGCAGCCGGGTGATGTGCCGGCCACGGCGGCCGACACGGCAGCGCTGGAGGCCTGGACCGGCTTCAAGCCCAACACGCCGGTGCGCGAGGGGGTGGCCCGGTTCGTGGCCTGGTATCGGGAGTTCTATGGGGTTTGAGGGGCCCGTGATCCAGCGGTTAGCCTGTGCATCTCATGAGCATGTGCATCTGCTATGACAGCTCCGCGTCGCTCTTCTTCAGACCGCGCCACAGAACGGGTGGCCGTGTTGATGACGCCATCTGAAAAATCGGCCTATGTGGAGCGGGCCAGCAGCATGGGCCTCTCCCTGGGCCAGTTCTTCCGCGAAGCTGGCGCTG
>CAYNGR010000285.1:0-2528 GCA_964396755.1 uncultured Cyanobium sp.
TGATGTCGTAAGGGCCGGTGACGCGGCTGATGCGATCGACCACGGCGGCGTGGCCAATGGCGAAGCCGATGCGCAGCCCCGCCAGGCCGGCGGTTTTGGCCAGCGAGCGCAGCACCAGCAGATTGGGCGTGGCCTCGAAATCGGCCTGCGGCAGCACGCTGTCGCCGCTGAACGCCTCATACAGCTCATCGACCACCACCAGGGTGTCTGGGGCAGCGGCCGCCAGCTCCAGGATCGGCTCAGGCGCCAGACGGGTGCCGCTGGGGTTGTTGGGGTTGCAGAGCAGCAGCAGCCGCGGCGGCCGGCCGGCGGGCTGCAGCAGCGCCGCGCGGATCTCCTTCAGCGGGAAGCCGAAGTCCGGCAGGCGGTAGGGGATGGCCTCGATCGCCATGCCCTGCATCTGGGCGCAGGGGCTGTAGTAGCCGAAGGTGGGGCTGGTGGTGAGCAGCGTGTCGCCGCGGTCGCCGTAGGCGTGGAAGATCGCGTGGATCGCCGCGTCCACCCCGTTGAACAGGCCGATCTGGTCGGGATCGATCCGATGGGTCAGGCCGGGGCGGCCGGCGCGGCGATCGCTGAGGTTGGCTACCACCGCCTCGCGCAGGCCGTCGTATTCGGGGTAGATGGCGATGTGGTCGGCCGGGATCGCCCTCAGTGCCTCGACCACCGCCGGGCTGGGGCCGATCGTGTTCTCGTTGAAATCCAGCCGCAGCAGGTTGCGGCGACCCTCCAGCGGTGCGCTGTAGGCCTTGAGGTGTTCCACCTCCGGACGGGCCGGGGGGAAGGGCCGCGGCTGGCGGCCCGCGTCGGCGTTGATCGCGGTGGTGGCGGGATCAGGACTCGTCAACGGGCGCGCTGGCTGCTGGAACCGGGGTCGGGAAGGGCCGGGCCCTGGGTCCTGGCGTCCGCAGCGATGACCTGTGGGCGCCGCCGGGCGACGGTTCACCCACCGTAGACAGGCCCGGCCGCCGCTTCGCCGCGCTGGTGGCGGCAACGCTGGGAGAGGGATGGGATAAGGCTCGAGGGCGGAGGCTGTTGCGTCTGCGGCCGCGGCCAGCCCTGTTGCCGACAAGCCCCTGCGGTGGGAGGCCCGTCAGGCGGACGCCGCCGCTGCCGGGCTCTCGTGGCGTGCGGCTCATCCGGCTGCAGCCCGCCCGGATCCGGTCCCTGTCGAGGCCTCCCCGGTGCCGTTCGATCGCCTGGCCCGGCCCATGCCGCCGTCACAGCGGCCGGGATCCCGCCGATCGAGGCGCGGGAGCCGGACGTGCGCCAGGACCGGCGGGTTTGTCGTGCCGGTGTCGCCGGCTAAAGGAATGTGGGCTCCGGCGGGACAACGAACGGCCGCGCTACGACGATCGACGGGATGTAGGGCTCTCCGGGTGAGCCCGGCGGATCGTTGGCGATCGGGCCGGCCAGGATGGCGTCGATGGCGCGTCCGCCACCGACCGTCAGGTTGTCATCGATGACGATGTCGTCCGGGTCGAACACGAGCTGGGGTTTGCCAGTGCCCGTCTCCCAATCCGGGTCGATTTCATGGTTCCCTGGCTCAGCCATTGCGTCCGGGTGGGATGAAGCTGGTCGATTCAAAGGGATTCGGTGGTGGTGGTCCCTGACCCGTGAGCGGGTCCCTGCGGCTGGCCGAAGATGCGGGCACAGATGCGTTCTTGGTCATGGTCAATCGTCCCGGGATTGGGTTGATGCCAGCCTGATCAGATCAGCGCGCCAGCCAGATTGCTGATCGCAGATCTGTTGCGGATGTGTGTTCCCCAGGCTGCGCTGATCCACGCCGCTGCGATGCGCACCGTGCTCCCGCTGTTCGCCGGCCGGCCCGGTTCAGCCGCGGCGGCCGCCATCGGTGCTGTCCAGCGGAGCGTCAGCGGGTCCGGCGGGCCAGACCGCCGCGCCCGCCACACAGATGTCCCGCGCCTCTCCTGCAGCGGTTGCGAGGCGCACGATCCAGGCCAGGCGATCCGGCACCCGGTCGTAGCCGAGCCGGGGCTGCGCCGCGATCTCCCCCGGGCGGGCCAGGCTGAGGGCCCGCTGGCGGATCGTCTCCCGGTCGAGCCACAGGGCCGCCGGTGGGCAGCCGGCCAGCGTGTCCGGGCGCCGCTGGAAGCTGGACCAGCGCCAGTCGGACAGATCGGCCTCGGCCCGGAAATGGCCCGCCATCAGGTCGTCCACGAGCACGGGCACGAGCCAGGCGCTCAGCGTCCCGTTCGGATCGCGCACTGCCAGGACCTCCCCGAGGCGGCCCTGGTCGCGCAGCAGATTCCCCGCTGGGCGGCCGGCCGCCAGCAGCCGGGCCGCTGCGGCGCTGGCCCGTTCGGCGTCGCGCTCGCGCTGCATCACCGCTCTGCAGCTGGGCCTCGTTTCCCGTGCCCCCGCTCTGCCCGGCGCCTGGCCTGGGTGGCGATGGGCCGGGCGCGTTCCGGCCTAGACGTGCTTGAGGTGGGCGCGGAAGGCATAGCGATAGGTCTGCGTCCGGAAGTTCTCCCAGCTGGTGATCGTGCCGCCGGCTTCGGGATGGTCGC
>CAYNGR010000286.1:0-2518 GCA_964396755.1 uncultured Cyanobium sp.
CCGCCTGTCTCATCAGCGCCGTCGGCAGCCTGTCGGTGGCCCAGCTGCGATTCGCCGGAGCGACCCAGGCAACGGCGATCCGCGGCGAGCTGGAGATCCTCAGCCTCTCCGGCACCCTCTCGCCCGATGGGTCCCACCTACACATCGCTGTGGCCGACAGTAGCGGCGCTGTCATCGGCGGGCACCTCTGCGTCGGCTCGCTGGTGCGCACCACCGCCGAGCTGGTGATCGGCCTGCTGCCGGAGTGGCGGTTCAGCCGTGAGCTGGATCCAGCCACCGGCTACCCCGAGCTGCGGATCACTCCTCAGGCTCTGGACTGAGGGTGCCAGCTGCCGCTCCACCTGCAGAAACACCAGCCAGGCCACTCCGGCGCTGATGCCGCCGGTCCAGTCGCTGCGCAGCAGCTCCACGATCGACACCGTGCTGGCGCCGATGCGTAGGCCGCGCAGCAGGAAGCGGCCCAGCTTCTCCAGGGACTCCCGGTTCATCGCCAATGCTCGCGCTGATACATACAAGAAACCCTGGGCGGCATTTGGGCGCTTATGAGTCTATTTACGCAGATTCTACCTCAATAAATTGCTCACATCACATGCGGCGCAATTAGCCTGCTCGTATTCAGCAAGCCCTAGATTTGCAGCCCCACCACCCCATTCCTTAACTGGGTGGATGGCGATCTGGCCTGCACACAGGTCCTGGCCATAGCCTAGAATTCGCCTAATAAGTCAGGCAAAGGAAGTCAAGATCGAAACCCCATGGCTAGAGATCCAATTCAAGTTGACTTCTCATGTGCCCGCCTTGATCTTCATCGGCTCCTTCGATGCTTCTTGTGATAAGGTCTGGAGCGATTCGCGACTTTGCTACTCGCTTAAGATATGGCAAGAGGCTGCCTTCATTCAGATATATTGCCCTCGCCAATGCGGCCGAGCGAGCTTGACATGCCAAAGACTTTTTGGGATTAAACTCAATGTCAGTAAAGCAATCGTATTCAACAAGCTGCTTTAACAAAGGCTCCTGTTGATAGAGAGCTCCTAGATATAGCCAACTGTAAAACTCTGTCCCCGAGGACAAGTCAAAGAAGAAGTCTCCTATTGTCCATCCAGATAGCTTGGCTGAATCTTCGTAGTCTCGAGCCCTCTTTCTCGCGTCTCTAGGAGCCAGATAATATCTATCACTGTCACACCGGCAAGTGCCATTAAATTGCTTGCTTCCTTGATAGACTGTTTCGACAGATGCTTTTATCGGCGAGGTGGCTCGAATACTCAGCTGCAAGTTAAAAGCAGACAGCTCTGCGCCTAATGCCAATGGAGACTTGGATGATATTTCAAGTGGGCGCTGGAGGCTTGTAGTGGCAAGGATGCGGGAGTGCAAGGACTTGATTGATCTTTGCTTCTGAGCAATAGAGAATCCAGGGTGCCAGTCAAAGTCTATCTGTATTTCGTTAGTTCTAGGATTCTCTTCATAAACATCATTTACGAAGAAGACGGGTCGAGTTGCCATTGCTCTAAGCCCTCTTCCATTGTTCCCAATCAAGCCTAGGCTTGAAGAGTTCTCGTGATGTCAATAATCGAATTTGACTTGAGTCTACGAGCTGCCGACAAGAATCCATTGCAGCCGATGTGCAGAAATGAGCACCACAGATGTCTGAAGCCGAGATTACTGACGGGACAAGAACTTCGGCCTGAGGCGAGGTCGGGAATGAATCGGGAATCCGTGGATGACGTACTTTACTCTGAACAACATCCGCGAACAAATCCTCTAATGGGCTCAAGCCCCTGAAATCTGAAGCTGGCCTACAAGCCAACTCTGAAGAAGCTGCATTGTAAGGGTAAAACAGACATTCCTGTCTCCAGAGTATGCTTGGGCTAATTGTCAAGACACACCAGCCTGAAGCGTCATCCTGTGTGTACCGATAAAACATTTGGTAATTAGGAAATTCAACAGACACGCAAACATGATCCGTCTTGCCGTCATATCTATACTGGTCCAGCACCGGCCTTTGAAGCTCTCTTAATTTTCTATGACTAAGAATTCCTTCCCTCAAAATGTAATGCAGCTTGTCAACCTTTGTAAAGTGCACAAGATATTTGATATTCCTTGCATTAACGAATAGCTCTATTGGGTTTTGAGGAAGAGCGCTAGACTGCGTCGAAGGAATGCTTATTCCAAGTCTTTTTAGAGAACAAGTCAGAGCATCATGGGCAATGTTGGCATTTTCTGTATCCTCCAAGACCAGTTGGTCAAGTATCTTCATGGACTTAGTGATTAGCTCGGCAGCTGATGCGGCCGTAAGCAGGTCATGAATCTCCCACTGTTGAAGATGATCTCGCAACTCTGCAATAAACTGATTCCTTAGACCTATATTTCTCCAGGCGTCATCAGGGTTTACTGGCAGCGAGATAGATTCTTTTTTTGAGTCCTTGCGCGCGGCATCAGCGGCCTGTTGAGCAACTAGTTGTCTGGCTGCTTCCTGGCGAGCAGCCTCAGCAGCCTGACGGGCGGCGTCTTCTCTGGCTGCTTC
>CAYNGR010000287.1:0-2498 GCA_964396755.1 uncultured Cyanobium sp.
AGGCTCAGCGGCACAGACCGACTCGCAGGCAAGCATCAACGCCCTGCCGTCAGCAGCCCCATGACAGCACCGCGCGTCGGCGCCCTGAGGTCGGTGCGATGTGTCAAACAGTGCCGGCCGGGCAGCAACGAACCGATCACGGTGAACGGCAACCCGCATCTCGAAGGCTCAGGCATGCGGCAAACCATCCGCGACCCCAGCGGCAGCGCCCGGAACGGACGAGCAAAACAGCCCAGCGGGCTCAGCGAGGAACGGGGCCGGCCCACGCCTCCTGGATGAGAGACCGGGCGAACCGGCAAGCAGGCGCACGATCTGTCGTTGCAGACGCCGGACCAGAGAGGGCGACGTTGCCGCAAAGCTGCACGGCGCAGCATCCGAACTGAGGCGAACGACCTCGCGGCAAGCGATGCTCAGGCGGCGGCAAACGAGCGAAGCGGCAGAGCCGCGCAAGCAGCACCAGAGCAAGCCTGGATCAGCCCGAACCCCAGACTCGCCGGCGCGATGACTGCGGCGCGAGCGTGCGCCTGAAAGATGAGAGAAGGCTTTTGCGTGCTGTAACGATTGCTGCTACTCGGCGATTCCGGAACAAATGACGCCCATAGGATCCAAGCAATGCTGCGGATCAACGCAGGGTCTTCAGTTGCAAGCCCAACTGCAAGGCCAGATGGAAGACCAAGCACCGCAATGCCCCCATTGCGGCAGCTGCATCTGACGTCGTCTTCGCTTTCAGCTGCACTGCCGATCCGCCTGCATTCCCCTCTCTTCCGGCCCGCCCCCCATGACTCTGGTGAATGCGCCCTTCCTGGGCATTGAGCGCTTCGCGAACGAGCGCAACAAGGAGAACTGGACGAATGCCTCAGACAACGACAAGAGCACGATCATCCGCGCTGTGTATCAGCAGGTGCTCGGCTACCAGTACGTGATGGCCAGCGAGCGCCTTGACGGCGTCGAATCGCTGTTCCGCAACGGCTATCTGAGCGTGCGCGAACTGGTGCGCCAGGTGGCCAAGAGCGGCCTCTATCGCTCGCGCTTCTTCGAGAACTGCAACCCGTATCACTTCATCGAGCTCAACTTCAAGCATCTGCTCGGCCGCGCGCCTCAGAACAAGGCCGAGATGCTGCACCACTTCACCATCCTGCAGGAGCAGGGTTACGACGCCGAGATCGATTCCTACATCGACAGCAGCGAATATCAGGATCGCTTCGGTGAAGAAGTCGTCCCCTATCTGCATGGCTGGGGATACTCCGCCGGTCAGCAGGGACGCCAGTTCTCCTGGCTGATGCAGCTGGCCCGTGGCGCCGCGGCCTCCGTCAAGGGTGACAGCGCCGGCACCAACTTCCGCCTCGGCGCCGCCCTGCATCAGGACCGTCCCGTGCCGGTGACCAGCCCCAGCCGCGGTTCCGCCGCCACCCAGCCCGCCGGCATCGCCAAGAGCAGCATCACCCAGATGGCTCAGGGCATCGGCCAGAAAGCCCGTGTCTACCGGGTGGAAGTGAGTGGTCTGAACAACTACCGCCTGCACAAGCGCAGCAACACCGTGCGCTTCGTCCCCTTCGACAAGATGCTCGAGACCCAGCAGGCGATTCACCGCCAGGGCGGTCGCGTGGTCAGCGTCACGCCCGTCAACTGAGCCCCGCAGGCCGCCGCGGCTCCCGCCAAGCGGCCAGCAGCCACCTCTGAGCTGATCACGACCCGGCCGCTGCGTTGCAGTGGCCGGGTTTTTCTATCTGAAACCTGCGCCGCGAACTGACAACGCGTCGGGCCCGTCGGCGCTGGCCAGCGGCGTGGTCGACGCCGCTGCAACGTGACGAACCCAGCAGGCCAGGGCGCCTGACAGCCGGCGCCAGGAGCGAGCCAGGCCGCGACGGTGGAGCTGGGCCGAGACCCCAGCCCGCGGGACGGAAGACACAATCAGCCGCAGATCTTCGGCATTTCAGCATTTCTTCCGATTGCAGCAGCAACTCGCAATGCTGGGCGCAATTGCTCATGCCGGCACAACAACAACACCTCCAGAGCAGCCGCCGGCAGAGTGTGATTGCGAGCCGGCAATGACCCTTTGTAAAGTTGCCAAGTGGCAGGCGGAGTTGCACCGAGAATGACACGGTGCTCAGCCAAGTGCGCGGCACGAACCACGGCACCAGACAACGGCGCCGCCCGATGACCTGCCCGAACAGCTCTGCCGATCGGCAAGGCTGCAATCAGCCACAAGTCATTGCCAGGCAACGCCACCCCGTCCTCGCGGCCGCTCCACGGAGCAGCCATGGGTCATGGGGCTGACACCGTGTGATCCCCGGACTGGAACGACTGCCTCGTCAGAGGTGGGCAATCCAGGGGTCCATGACCAGGGGTTGATCACAGTAGTCGCCGGGTTTCACGCACACGCTCGAATGCTTGGCACGAAGTGCTCCGGCGCTTCACCCCCTTCCCCACCCTCCCGACTTCGGTCGAGAACAGGAGCTAATCAATGTTCGACGCCTTCACCAAGGTCGTTGCGCAGG
>CAYNGR010000288.1:0-2490 GCA_964396755.1 uncultured Cyanobium sp.
GACCTCACACCCCCTTGTCAGCTGAACAACCTGCTGGGACTACACACCTAGGGCGCCTGATGGCAGGCGCCCGCAGCGTCGACAAGGATCAGAAACGGAACGAGGTCTTCACCAGTCCACCCAGCTGCCGGAAACTGTCGCCTCCGGGCGTGTCACCTCCCAGCGGCCGGCTCAGGTAGAAGAGGGCCGGCGTGACACTGATGTGATCGGTCAGCTGGAACTTGTACCACCATTCCCAGACGACGTTGCCGTCATTGGGAGTGTCACCACCTTCCAGACTGGTGGCGAAGGTGGGCTGACCGACCGCCATACCCAGAGCATTGCCAGGAGCGAACACGTCCTGCCACTGCAGACCCACGCTCCAGGACTGACTGGTGCTGACCAGCCCGCTGTCGTCGACACCGCTGTCGTAGGTGCTGCTGTTCAGACCCCAGCCAGCACTGATGGAGGGCAACCAGCCCGCCTTGGCAGGCTGCCAGTAGCCACTCAGACCAAAGGCATTCGTGCTGCCGGGATTGGAAAAGCTCGCCAGCGAGAAGTTGGTGGCGTAGACAATCAGATCGTTGCCGTTCTGAATGCGGGAGTAGATGGCGGCGAGGCCCCATCGATCATTGCTGTAGCCAAGCTGAACAGTGCCCGTACCTCCGGAACCAGCGCTGGCGATTCCACCCTCGGAAGGGTTTCCGATAGTCGCATTCGCCGCCACGTAATTTGCGCTGATCGCAAAGCCGTTCTTCTGCCACCACACCCCGGCACCAGGACCAAGATTTTTGTTGTAGGCAGCGGGGGCGCCGCCGAGGGTGAGAACATCCAGCACCGTTTCTGCGGGATAGACACTCGGCCAGACCGCCAGCATGTCCTCCTGACCGATGCGCCCTCCGAGGCTGAAGGTGAAGTCGCCGAGAGGGAACTGATAAAAGAGCCGATCAATCGCCACGACGTCGCCACCATCGCCGGCTCCGAGATCCTCCTGGAAGGCCACCTCCAGCTGGGAGAGAGTGGAGGGCCCGGCACCACCAAAGCTGCTGTCGGCAAAGTTGCCGGCCCGCAGGTTGGTACGCAGCAGATCCTTGCCGCTGAAGCTGGTGTCAAACGTCAGCTGAACGTCATAAGTGAATGTGGTTGCCCCGTAGAGAGCACGGCTGCTGTTGACCAGCTCCGAGGCGCTGCCACTGAATTGGTTGGCACCCAACACAAAGGTGGCCAGACCAGAGAGTTTTGTGGTCGTGGAGAACTGGCTGGCTTCCAGCTCACCCACCTTGGCCTCGAGGCCATCCACGCGACCGCGCAGCACGGCGAGTTCCTTCTCGAACTCGGCCATCAGCTTCTTGAGCTCATCGGTCACCTCGCTGATGCGGTCAAGGCAGGCGTTGAGCAGAGCGGCGGCCTCATAACGGGTCATCGCCTGGCCACCCTTGAAGGTGCCGTTGGGATAACCGGCGACGCAGCCGTAGCGCTCGATCAGGTTGGAGAGAGCCTGGTAGGCCCAGTCGGTCGGACGCACGTCCGAGAACTGGGTGATGCTGGTCACCTGGTCCTGCGAACGATCCAGCGAGGTGTTGGCGTATCTGCTCACCTGCGAGAGATTCAGGTCGGCGGCAACAACGGCGCTGGGGGCACTGACGCCAAGTGACAGGGACCCGGCCAACAGGAGTGAGCAGGCACCCTGGTGACGCAACACTCGCGAAGGAGAGAAGCTTGCGTTGAGACGGGGGATGTCAACATTGAACGGCATGATGGCGCTCTTTGACGTCAGCAGAGAATGGATCACATCGACTTCGGACAGAAACAGCCAGATGCTCAGAAAGTCAACAGCTGTCGATCCACGGTCCGGAGCAGGTTAGACGATGAGTGCCCGAGCCGAGGCTTTTGCGATCAATTGCCTACGCGCAGACACACGATGGTTGAATGACGTCCGGTGCCCCCGTGTCCTGAGCGGCTCGACGTTCGCAGAATGGTGCTGAGCTCCATGGAAGGCATCGGCGCTGTCTAGTGAGCGATTGGATCCCATTCAGACTGAGCTCGGTCTCGCTCGAACCATCTGGGGCGGCAGCCGTGGGTAGCACCGAAGCCTGTCCGATGACGTCATCGACCTGCTCGACAAACAGCCGGAGGGTCAGGGCTCTCAACAGCGGCATCCCCAGGACAGTGGCAGGCAATGAGCAGAGGGTCCAAGCGATCAAGACCGAACGACGCCTGATCGACGCCTACCTCACGGATTGACAAGAGGCGAGACGATGGACGAACCAGCATCAGACTCCCAGCAGCCACCCTCAAGGCGACTCGATATGACGGCAACAAGGCTGCAGACACTGGACCGCGTCACTGCAGCGTCTGCAATGGACATGCAGGCACTTGAAGAATGAACCATACAATCAAGTCCCGGGAGACAGCACCGGGTGACCGAATCAAGCGGCAGCCAGAGACTCCAAGGCTCGATCCAGTCAACCCCAACGCCTAAGCAGAACGAACAGAGAGCCTCCAATTCAA
>CAYNGR010000289.1:0-2446 GCA_964396755.1 uncultured Cyanobium sp.
GCCAGCCGCACCGAGCTGGTGCGCTACGCCCTCGAGCACGGCCTGGTGGAGTGAGGGCCTGACGTCTGCGAGCGCGGCGCCAGTGCCGGGACCGTCGGCTGGGGTTGCTGCGCTGAAGCAGCCCGTTCTGCCCTGCTCAGCCGGTCTCGCCGTCATCCCGCCTGCCGCCGCCGTGCTGCGTGTCTCCTCCCGCTCCAGCGTTGCTCCCCGGGCCGCTGGGCTGGTCACCGCCGCCCGGCTGGCCGGCACCAGGCCGGCGCTCCGGGTTCAGCAGGGCTGCCGCTTGCGGATGCCCCTCGCCGGGCGCGCTGCCCCGGAGTCCAGCCAGCCTCTTGGCCCCGATCGGTTGCTGGGCTGCGCCCGCGGCAACACCGACGTCATCTCCGGCCGGACGGTTCGCCGTCCCTGCGCCGTCTGCACCCCCGCCTCCACTGCGCCGACCCCGTGTCTCGCCCGCCGGCGTCCTGCGCCAGAGCGAAGGCAGCAGCCTGCGGTTGAGCCACGCAACGCCCGGCCTCGAACCGGGCGGCGGGCGCAGGCTCGGTGCATTCGCGGCTGGGCCCGGCAAGGGCACCAGGCAGATGACTGTCCGGGTGGGATCCAGCAGTCAGGCTGCGGCCCTGGGCTTCCGCTGTCGGATCTCCATCCAGGGATGCTGCTGATCCCCGCCGGTCCGCCCCGATGAGCGACGCCGACTGGCTGCCGGCGACCCTCAACGGCGGCTGGACCTACCGCGATCGGGTGCCGGCGGGCCTGGCGGGCCTGACGGCCACTGCCTTCTATGCCCAGCGCCATCGCCATTCCGAGGCGGCGGTCTGGGCCCGGCGGCTGGCGGCCGGGGAGATCGCCCGCAACGGCGAGACCCTGCTCGGCGATGTGACGCTGGCGGCGGGCGACCGGCTTGTCTGGCAACGCCCGCCCTGGCTGGAGCCGGTCGTGCCGGCGGCCTGGGCGGTGGTCCACGACGACGGCGACCTGCTGGTGATCGACAAGCCGTCCGGCCTGCCGGTGCTGCCCGCCGGCGGCTGGCTGGAGCACACGGTGCTGCGCCTGCTGGAGCGTCGCCACCGCGCTGATCCTGCCGGCGTGCCGCGGCCGGTGCATCGGCTCGGACGCTTCACCAGTGGCCTGCTGGTCTGTGCGCGCCGTCCAGGCACGCGCGCCTGGCTGAGTGCCGCCCTGCGCGACAGCACGGCCGCCACCGCTCGGTCCGGATCGCCGGGCGATGGCCAGAAGCCAGGCGATCAGCTCCCCGACCCGGAGGCCGCGCCCCTCGCCGCCGGCAGGCAGGCCGTGCGCAAGCTCTACCGGGCGCTGCTTCAGCCAGGGGTTCTCGCCCTGGAGCCGGGCGATGGGCTGGCGATCACCACCCCGATCGGCCGCCGTCCCCATCCGCGGCTGGGCTGGATCTGGTGCGCCGGGCAGGAGGGTGCTGCCGGCGACCTGCCCGCCTGCAGCACCCTGACCCTGCTGGAGCGGCAGGCCAGGGCGGATCTGGTGTCCGTGGCGATCGGCAGCGGCCGGCCCCATCAGATCCGCATCCACTGCGCCGCCCTGGGGGCGCCACTGCTGGGGGATCCGCTCTATCGCCCCGGTGGCTGCGCCGATCCTGAGGGCCTGCCCGGCGATGGCGGCTATCGCCTGCAGGCCTGGCGGCTGCAGCTGCAGGGTCCCGATGGGGAACGGCTGCAGCTGCAGGTGCCCCGGCCCCTGGGGGTGGAGTCGTGGGGCTGAGGGAGAGCCGCCCAGCCCTGCTGTTCAGTGGGCCGCTGCCGGTGGCCGCTCACGACAGACTGGACGTGCCCTGGCCAGCGTGGCGATGAGCCGGCAGCTTGATCTGCTCGGGCCGTCACCCGGCTGCGAGCTGCCGCTGCTGCTGGAGCGTCCCGGCCTGAGGCTGCGCCACTGGAGCGCCTGGCTGGTGGAGGCGCCGCAGATGCTCGACACCCTGATGGCGGAGGTGCCCTGGCGGCAGGAGGCGATCCGCCTCTGGGGCCGCACCCATCCACTGCCGCGGCTGACCTGCTGGATGGCCGACCCCGGTTGCTCGTACAGCTACAGCGGCCTGCTTCAGATCCCCCAGCCCTGGAGCCCGGCGGTGTCCGGGCTGCGGGCGCGGCTGCAGGCGCAGCTGGGTTGCCGCTTCAACTCGCTGCTGCTCAATCTCTACCGCGATGGCCGCGACCGAATGGGCTGGCATGCCGATGACGAGGCCGAGCTGGATCCGGCGGCGCCGATCGCCTCGCTCAGCCTCGGGGCCGCCCGCAGCTTTCAGCTGCGCCCCCGTCAGCCGATCGATGGGGAGCGGGCCGTTGTGACGTTGGAGCTGGGCGATGGCGATCTTCTGGTGATGGATCCGCCCACACAGCAGCACTGGCTGCATCAGGTGCCGGCCAGGAGGCGGGTTGGCCAGCCCCGCCTCAACCTCACCTTCCGGGTGGTGCGG
>CAYNGR010000290.1:0-2428 GCA_964396755.1 uncultured Cyanobium sp.
CCCCCCAGCAGGGAGTACTTGTTGTTGGAGGCGTAGCCAGCCATCAGCAGGCCGATGGGCTGGATGCTGCTCAGGGAGATCCAGAGGAAGATCCCCACGCCCACATTGCTGATCAGCAGGTTCTGGCCGAACGGCACCACCAGCCAGCTCAGGATCACCGGCACCAGCACCAGCACCGGGCCGAGGGTGAACAGCAGCCCATCGGCCCGGGCCGGGATGATGTCCTCCTTGAACAACAGCTTCAGGCCATCGGCCAGGGGCTGAAGGATGCCGAGGGCACCGGCGTACTCGGGGCCGATGCGCTGCTGCACGGCGGCGGAGATCTTGCGCTCCAGCCAGACGTTGACCAGCACGCCCACCACGGCCGCCACCAGGACGGTGAGCATCGGCAGGGGCAGCCAGATCAGGTGGGCCAGTCCGGGGGTCAGCCCGAAGCCCTCGAGCAGGTCGACGAAGCTGGCCTGCAGATCGAGGCCCGGGGTCACGACCGCGAAGGGCTGCATGGCGGAGGGGAGAGGTGGGGGAGACGTTAAGGCCCCGCAGGCGGATCGGGGGCCGGAGGGTGGTGCTTCAGACGACCGTGGGCCGACTCTCCAGCGGCAGCCAGACCCGCTCGGAGGAACCGGTGTAGATCTGCGTGGGCCTGTAGATGCGGTTGGCACCCAGCTGCTCGCGCCAGTGGGCCAGCCAGCCGGCGGTGCGGGCGATGGCGAAGATCGGCGTGAACAGATCGCGCGGAATGCCGAGCTTGCGATACACCAGACCGGAGTAGAAGTCGACGTTGGGGTAGATGCCCTTGGGGCCGAGACGCTCGGCGGCGACCTCCTCGAGCCGGCGCGCCACGTCATACATGGCGTCGTGCCCGAAGCGCAGGAACAGATCCTCCGCCAGCTTCTGGAGGATCACGGCGCGGGGGTCCTTGACCTTGTACTCGCGGTGGCCGAATCCCATGATCTTGCGCTTGGCCTTGATCGCCTCATCCAGCCAGGACTCCACCGCATCCACCGTGCCGATCTGCTCGAGCATCTCCAGCACATCCTCATTGGCGCCGCCGTGCAGCGGCCCTGCCAAAGTGCCGACAGCCGAGGCCACGACGGCGTAGGGATCGGTGAGCGTGCTGGCGGTGACGCGGGCGCTGAAGGTGCTGGCGTTGAGGCTGTGCTCCGCGTGCAGGATCAGGCAGGCATCAAAGATGCGGGCCGCCAGGGGGTCCGGCTCCCGCTCCGTGAGCATGTAGAGGAAATTGGCGGAATAGGGCAGGTCGTCGCGGGGCTGGATGGGGTCCTGGCCTTTGCGGATCAGCTGGAACGCCGCCACCATCGTGGGGATCTTGGCGATCAGCCGCACCACCGCCGACACGATGTATTCGGGGTTGTCGAGGGCCCGCCGGGAATAGAAGAGGCCCAGGGATGCGGCGCTGCTCTGCAGCGCATCCATCGGGTGCCCCTGGGAGGGGAAGCACTTCATCATGTCGCGGATGCGGAAGCTCACCCGCCGGTGCATCTGCACCTCCTGCTCGAAATCGCGCAGCTGGAAGATCGTGGGCAGCTCGCCCCAGATCAGCAGGTAAGCGGTCTCCAGGAAGGTGCTGTGGGCAGCCAGCTGCTCGAGCGGATAGCCGCGGTAGGTGAGCAGACCGCGACCGCCATCGATGTCGCAGATCGCCGACTGGGTGGCGGGAACCCCCTCGAGGCCAGGCCGGAACGGAGGCGCCGCGCTGACCGTCGCCATGGCAGCGCTGTCGCCCGCGGCGGGGGCATCGGCGCCGCTCGGGCCTTGGGAGGGACTCTTGACCGCCATCAGAAGTCGTACCGTTTCGCCGAACCTACGCTCCAGCCCGCTGGCTGCGCCGTAGCGCTGGTGGCCAGCCCGCGGCTTCAGCCGAGCAGCAGGCCCGGCCGCAACAGCGCCACCAGCCGGGCCTGGCCGCTCGTCGCCTGCTCGCTGAGGCGCAGCTGGATCAGCCCGGCCTTGCGCAGATCCAGACAGCCGGCGGAGGCCCCGATCAGGCGGGCGGCCAGCTCGGAGAGATCGGGCTCATGGCCCACCAGAGCCAGGCTGTCGCCCGGGCAGGCCTGGCACCAGCGCGGCAGGCTGTCCAGCGCCGCTCCGCCCGGAGCCAGCTCGGCGGCGAGGCTCCACTGCGCGGCCCAGCCTGCCGTCACCGCAATCTCCGCCGTCTGGCGGGCCCGCAACAGCGGGCTGGACAGCAACCGATCCACCGTCAGCCCGAGGGCCACCAACCGCTCCAGCACGGCACGGCTGCGCTCCCGGCCCCGTGCCGTCAGGGCGCGGTCTTCATCGGCCAGCCCCGACCGGCGTTCCTCGGCGATGCCATGGCGCAGCAGCAGCAGGGTGGTGGCGGCCATGGCGACGGCAGCGACAGGGGCTGCCGTTCATGCTGGCCCGCCCCACGGTCTGCGGCAGC
>CAYNGR010000291.1:0-2405 GCA_964396755.1 uncultured Cyanobium sp.
ATAATAAATTGTGGCAGGTTGTGCTGATATCCATAACATATTTTAAATTTTAAACACAAGCATTATCACAACTACTATATCCATTTAGGTTTAAAGTAGTTCCTATATCACCTGAAACGACCGTATATCCAGCTGTTGATAATGATGTTGCATTATTTGAACATGCTGCATCTGGAACTATTCCGTATGTATATGCATTTGCTTTAATATCAGGGTCTTGACATCCACTTGTTTGAATGACAGTTCTTATCACATCACCTTGCACTACATTGTAATTTCCAGTTCCTGTTGAGTTAAGTGTTTGGATTATTACATCATTTACTATGATATCCATATAACCACCTGGAGATGATTTTGAATAACTAAAACTTAAATTTGCAGTAGGTTGTGCAGTAGTTGTAGTCGTAGTTGTCGTAGTGGTTGTTGATGTGGTTGTTGTTGTTGTAGTCGTTGATGTAGTTGTTGTAGTCGTAGTAGGAGTATTACTTTCTGCTGCAGTAAATGTATCAGGGATAATTGGCCCTAATAATTGTAAATTACATTCTCCTGTTTTTAAACTATAATCATTGATTGCTCTTAAGTGATAATAGTTTCCTCTAAAGTTTACAATATCATTTAATTGCATTGTAAAATAATCTGCAAGAGGTATGATTGCAGAACAATTTAATAATCTTGTTCTCGGGTCATATAATAATCCTACATAAGTTGACCAATATGTTGAATACAAACTATCTGTTGGTATTTGTCCATATGCTGCTGCCTCATTATTAAAAAGTAATGATAAACTATCTGTTGTTGGGAAACTACCACTAACTACATTATAATTGTCAAAATAAGGAAATTGGCTTTGTTCTTTTACAACACCTGATGTAGTTAATGACCCACTATCTATATAGTAAGTTTCACAATCTATCAATCCATTATAAAAATAGATATGTGGCAAAACTCTTGCTGGTGCAAATGTTGCATCAGAAATAAATGTTGGTATGTATATTGGTATAATTTGACTCATAATATTTTATTTTAACAGAATATTCCTGTTCCATATCCAACTTCTCCTGTTGATGAATTTAATCCGTATACTTCTCCTGCACCACCTGTATTGAATGTCATCCAATTAAATCCTATAACTGGATTATTTCCATAAGGGTCAGTATAAACAATTTTACCAGTTGCAAATGTTCCATCATCTGTGTATAATTGATAGAATGCAGCTTCAGTAAAGTTACCACAAACCAATGATGCTGAACTTACATATGAAACTTTCCATGTTCCAATTGAAAATTTAGTTGGAGTTGGATTAAGACCACCAACACTACCAGAAAGACCTGTTCCTGCAATTCTTAACAATGGTGTAGATGCAAATGTAGTTTTAACATTGAACTCACCTTGTGAATAAAAGTTTGTAGTATCTATATAATATTGTTTACCATATTCTCTATTTGCTTCTTTAGAGAATTGTTGAGATATATAATCCTGGTCTAAAGTATCACCAAAGTTTAATCTATTAACTGCAAGATTGTTTGCTGGAATTACTTCAATTGTATCATCTAAATTAATGTATTTATTAAAATCTTTTACTTCACCTTTCTTATACCAATCATTAAATGTTTCAATTATAAACTGATTTGGCTTTGTTCTATCAGGGTAAATTACTAAATTAAATTTCTTTTGTAATCCTAATATAAAATCAATTTGTTTAATGCCTGATGTTCCATATGGCATATTAGAAGGTATATCTAAAACTCTACCATCTGCTGCCTGTTTTACTTCTTTTATTTGTAAAAAAGATTTTGTAGTTCCTTCCGGGTCTAATGTCACTACCGGTAAAGGTGGTGTTGCTGAATTAGGTGATTGACGGATTTGGAAATAATAATTACCAACAGGTATATCATCCATTAAAAATTCTGTTGCTAATTCATAGTTTTGATTTATACCACCTGTTCTACTTTGTTGTAATTGGTCAAAGAAGAAAATATATGATTGTAATGCACGAACTGAATGAGCAGTTGAACTACCCGTTTCCAACATTCTCATTTGCCATGTTCCATTTGCAGATAAAGTGCCTGGCATATTATTCACAGAGCAACTTACATTTACATTAAGATTTAATACTCCTGATAATCTTGTTGGTTTTTCAACTCTATATGCACCATTTGTATAAAAGTTTTGTGGGTCTGATAATTCATTATACCAAGGTAAAGTTGTCCAACTACCTGATGCTAAATTAACATCTGTCATTCCACTACCACTAATTGCACTGATTTTTATCTTACCATATGTTTCCAAATCAACACCACTATATTCAGGGTATTTTAAGGAATTATTACAAACCATATAAACATCACTTATCCAATCTTGTGCAAAAAATGATGATGAGTATGTATATCCTGCCTCTGCAAATA
>CAYNGR010000292.1:0-2392 GCA_964396755.1 uncultured Cyanobium sp.
TGCCGATGTTCCCGCTGCACACCTGGCTTCCCGATGCCCATGGTGAGGCCAATGCCCCGGTGTCGATGCTGCTCGCCGGCGTGCTGCTCAAGATGGGCGGCTATGCCCTGCTGCGCTTCAACGTGCAGATGCTGCCTGAGGCCCACATCCAGCTGGCTCCGGCCCTCGTGCTGCTCGGCATCGTCAACATCATCTACGGGGCCCTCAACGCCTTCGCCCAGGACAACGTCAAACGGCGCATCGCCTGCAGTTCGGTCAGTCACATGGGCTTCGTGCTGGTCGGCATCGGTGCCATCGATGCCCTCGGCATCAGTGGAGCGATGCTGCAGATGATCAGCCATGGTCTGATCGCCGCGGCCATGTTCTTCGTCACCGGCGTCTTCTACGAGCGCACCGAGACGCTCTCGATTCCCAACATGGGCGGCCTGGCCAAGGCGTTGCCGATCACCTTCGCCTTCTTCCTGGCCAGTTCGCTCGCCTCGCTGGCGCTGCCTGGCATGAGTGGCTTCGTCAGTGAGATCACCGTCTTCCTGGGGCTCACCTCCAGCGATGCCTTCACCACCGCCTTCCGCGTCATCGCAGTGCTGCTGGCCGCCATCGGTCTGGTGCTCACGCCCGTCTATCTGCTGTCGCTGTGCCGCCGCGTCTTCTTCGGGCCGCGCATCCCGGCGCTGGCTGTGGTCGGTGACATGAAGCCTCGCGAGCTGCTGATCGGCCTCACCCTGCTGGTGCCGACCCTGACCATCGGCTTCTGGCCGCGCATCGCCATCGACTTCTATCAGGCAGGCACCGACGCCCTGGCCCAGCAGCTCGGTCTGATCAGCATCCAGGCCCTCGCCCAGCTGCCCCCGATCGGCTGAGTCTTCGGCTGACCCCGGCCCGTCAGTTTCGGGCCGAGGCTCTGTCGGTTCGGTAGGGCGCACCTGCTGGACACCCGGCCGCCGGCCTGATCGGCTGGAATGGGCTGATCCCGTTTCTGCCCCGATGGTCGTCTCCACGCCGCTGCGCCCGCCCCTGCTGCAAGGCGAGGGTCTGCCGCCGTTCGAGGCGATCACGCCGGATCAGGTGCGCGATCACATCCCGGCCCTGCTTGACGATCTCGAGAGCGAGCTGGTGGCCATCGAGGGTCGGCTTGAAGCCGCCCTGTCCGAGTCCCGTCCCCTTGGCTGGCATGAGGTGATGGAGCCGCTGCAGCGGCTCGAGGAGCGGCTGCGCTGGAGCTGGGGCGTGGTCAGCCACCTCCACTCGGTCTGCGACACGCCCGAACTGCGTGAGGCCCACGCCAGCCAGCAGGCCCGCGTCGTCAGCTTCGGCAACCGCAGCGGCCAGAGCGCCGTGCTGCATGCGGCGCTGCTCAATCTGAGCCAGCAGGGCGACCTCGATGCCACGCAGCGGCGCATCGTCGACAGCGAGCTGCGCCACATGGAGCTGCGCGGCGTTGCCCTCAAGGGTGAGGCGCGCGAGGCCTTCAACGCCACCAGCCAGGAGCTGGCCCAGCTGTCCACCACGTTCGGCAACCGCGTGCTCGATGCCACCAACGGCTGGACGCTGCTGCTGCGCGATTCCTCCGAGGTGGAGGGTCTGCCTTCCAGCCTCAAGGAGCTTCTGGCCCAGGCCGCCAGGAACGCTGGCGAGGAGGGGGCCACCGCCGAGGCCGGTCCCTGGCTGCTGGGTCTCGATTACCCCCGTTTCGGTCCGTTCCTGCAGTACAGCCGTCGCCGCGATCTGCGCGAGATCCTCTACAAGGCCAGCGTCAGCAGGGCCAGCGGCGAGGGTGACAGCAACTGGCCGGTGATCGAGCGGATCCTCGCGCTGCGGCTGGAGCAGGCCCGCCGGCTCGGCTATGCCAACTGGGCCGAGGTGAGCCTCGCCTCGAAGATGGCCGAGTCCGAGGTGGAGGTGGAGCGGCTGCTGGAGGATCTGCGCGTCGCCGCCCATCCGATCGCCTGCTCCGAGCTCGAGGATCTGCGGGCCATCGCCGGCCGCCACGGCGCTCCGGAGGCCAGCGATCTGCAGCCCTGGGACGTCAGCTTCTGGGCGGAGGCGCTGCGTCGCGAGCGCTTCGAGCTCGACAGCGAGGCGCTGCGGCCCTGGTTCCCGCTGCCTCAGGTGCTCGATGGGCTGTTCAACCTCTGCGACCGCCTGTTCGCGATCCGCATCGAGGCGGCTGATGGCGAGGCGCCGGTGTGGCACCCCGATGTGCGCTTCTTCCGTGTCAACGACAGCGCCAGCGGTGAACCTCTGGCCGCCTTCTATCTCGATCCTTACTCCCGCCCCGGCAGCAAGCGAGGTGGGGCCTGGATGGATGAATGCCTGGTGCGCTCCCATCGCCCCGACGGCACCCCGGTGCTGCCGGTGGCCTACCTGATCTGCAACCAGAGCCCGCCGGTGG
>CAYNGR010000293.1:0-2311 GCA_964396755.1 uncultured Cyanobium sp.
CGATCGAGGGTCGCCTCGAGTTCCGCCTGAGCGGCGTGCTGTTCGTCTTCGCCGGTTTCATCCGCGACGGCCTGGCCAGCCTGGAGGAGCTTGAGGGCCTCTCCGCCGACAAGCTGGCCAAGGTCAGCGCCATGGCCCGCATGGGCTGAGCCGTGGCGGCGGGCGGCAGCAGCCGCCTCCTCGACCGGTCTGGTGCGACCGCCGCCGGCCTCAACGACGGTCCGGAGCTGGTGCCGCTTGCCAGTCCTGCGGATGGGGGGCCAGGTACTCCGGCGGTGCACCGCTGCCGGCCGGCGGAGCGCTCAGCACCAGATCGAGGCTGATCGAATAGCGGCTGTCGTCAGCGTCCTCGTTCTCCAGCACCGCGTGGTCGACGCTGGCCGGGAACAGCACCAGCAGCCCTGCACGCGGCGCCACGTCGGCCCAGGGAGCATTCCAGCGGGCTGCGGCGGCGCTGGCCTGAACGATCGGGCCGTCATGGCCCACCGCCAGGCCAGGCACCAGCTCATTGGCTGAACGGGGAGGGAAGAAGCGCAGGCAGCCGCTGCGGCCGCTGCCGTCACCGTTGAGGTAGTACACAGCGCTGAGATGGGCATTGGGATGGTGATGCCGTCCCACCACCTGGCCGTGCTCGCTCACCACCGGCCAGCAGCGCTGGATGTGCAGGGCCAGCCGATCCGGATCGAAGCCCAGGGCCTCCAGGTAGGCCCAGGCCTGATCCAGCAGCAGCCGCAGCAGCGGCGCGAACAGAGGCTGCTGCTGCAGTTGCCAGACGCCGTTGAGGTCGCCGGTCCAGGCGCAGCCCGGATCGGGATTGGAGCAGGCCCCCTGCTGCAGCTCGCGGATCGCCTGCATCTGCAGCGCCAGATCGAGCGGATCAGGCTGCAGCTGGACCTGACCCAGCGCCAGGGGGAACAGCGGCTGGATCTGCAGACCGTCACCCGGCTTGGGGGCCTGCGGATTCGGCATCGGCATCGCTCGGCAGTGGCGGCATGTTCAGGAGCATTGCGCAGCACATACCCTGTTCAGCCTGGCTCCAGGAATCCCCATCCCCTGCCTGCCAAGCTGGGGCCAGGAAGGCTGACCTCGCCTCTGGGTGGCAGCTCTGCAGCGATGCTCCTCACGCTGAGGGGGCGGGCGCGACGCTGGCGCATCCGCGCTCCTGTGACCCAAGGCAGGTGCCTAGCTTGCGGGCAGGTCGCTGACTCCCCTGACCCCGTGATGCGTCTCCATTCCCGATTCCGCGCCGCATGCCTGCTCGGCGCCGCGCTGGCCTGCAGCTCCGCCGGGGGGGCCGCCCAGGCCCAGTGCCGTGCCCTGATGCCGATCGGCGGCGGCGGCGTGGCGACAGTGGAGAAGCGCATCAGCCCTGATCGGCTTGTCGGCCGCACCAACTGGAACACCGATTTCTCCGTTGATCGCAGTTACAGCAGCTATCGCGTCAATTTCCAGTCGGTGTCGACGCAGCGAGGCACCTTCCCACTGGCGGTGTTTCTGCGCTTCAGCGATGGCAGCAATCTGCAGGTGCTGAACCAGAATCTGACGCTGGATCCGCAGCAGCAGCGGCGTTTCGGTCCTTTCCCGGCGGTGCCCGGCAAGCGCACCAGCCAGGTGAATGTGCGCGTGGGCTCGAGCACGATGCCGGGCTCCACCGGCTTCAGCTACCGGGTTTCGGTGGAGGGCTGCAACTGAGTCGGGCCTGAGGCGGCCGATGGCGCGATCCAGCCGTCGTGGTGTTTCACACCCCGGCGCTGGTTGGCATGTGGATGCCACGGGGCGGCTGTCTGCGCCGTTCTGACGAGCCGCAGCATGTCCCGCCCCTCTGCGCTGCACGGCAGCCCCGCCGTCACAGCAGCACCGCTGTAACGTCAGCCGGCGGCTCTGAGCCTTGCGGCCTGCCGGGTTGCACCGCTCCCACGTCGCCCTGGGGCCCAGCCACGCAACCGTTCCAGGGGTGCAGCTCAGATCGAGGCCAAAGCCTTCAGACCCGGCCCGCCGTCTTGTCAGGATCCGGCGTCAGCCCAGCACCAGGCCCTGTCTTCAGCACGCCCGACAGCGTGCCTCCTGTCTGCTGCCTCTGTGGCGGCGGCGTCAGCCTGTCATCAGAGCCCTCAGCTGAAAGGCTCAGCTGCCATTTCCGGCTGAGACCACCGCTTGCATGGACGGCGCCAACAAAAAAGCAGCTCCCCCAGTGGGGGAACTGCTGCGCCGAAGGTCTGGTGTCGAACCGGAAGAATGGCTCCCGTGACGACTCACATGGCTGAGGCGCCACCCACGACTTCGAGGATCTCCTGGGTGATCGCGGCCTGAC
>CAYNGR010000294.1:0-2296 GCA_964396755.1 uncultured Cyanobium sp.
GGTCTAGCAGGAACAGTACCGCCACTTTTTGCAGTCCATCCAAGCTCTAGCGGTATGCCATACTTTGCACCGACTCTAACCTCTGCCGATGTCTTACTTGTCATCTTGCTCATGATGCTACCTGCAAGACCTGCCATACCCATGTCAGCATTAGGCGGAGTGCCTCGAGGGCTTGACCAGTGAGGATGTTCTTTACGTCCGGGATATTTCTTGTATTGCCCACTAGACATCATAATGCTGTCTTTGGCATTACCCTCGATGTCCGCAGCTGCGTTACCAACAGCAACAGACAACTGGCTGAGATTCCTTCTGTAGGAATCCAGCCCAGTTGTTTTGAGAGAATAAGAGACCTTTATCAAGGAGCCAAGACCTCGATCTCTAAAGGCCCAAATCGTCTCACATCACTACCAACCGTGAACGATATCGTTACCCGGATGTTAGCCGCAGTCGGATATGCCGCCGGGTTCAGAATGCTCAGGATGCCTTGTGCGCTGTACTGCTTTGTCAGAGTCACCGAGCCAGACACAAAACTATAAGCCGCTCCCGTGGCAATGTTGGTGAAGGTTGCACCAAGCGTACCCGTGGTGATGTTCACAGGGCTTCCAAGCTCGTCAACCAGACGCACCACGTAGGAGTGCCAGTCTCCGACCCATGCGGAGACCTGCACGACCTGCTGAGGGTCTTCAGTAAGATTGAATATAATCGCCATTAGATATCCCTCACATAGATGCGGAGTGGCCCAAATACCTGCGTATCAGATGCACCAGTTGTCCTTGTAATCGTTGCAGTGTATGTTGCGGGTGTGTTGGTAACCGTCGTGTCAATCGTAAAGGTTGCCCGTCCATCAGCTGCATACGTTGCCGTACAGGAGTACGTATCAACCAGAGAACCACCGCTGTTGTAGACCTTAGCGGTTACCGTTGCAGAGGTAATGTCGATTCCGTTGCCGTTGCCATCTACACACTGGATATCTACGCCGTGCTGTGCGCCCTTCTGAATGTCCAGCGGATCCGATGCTCCTAAGCCGTCTGCCTTGACCTCATAAGGCCCCATACGTACCAGAGCGGCAGATGTTACTGGGGTAACCAGTTCAGCGTTGACATACTGACCGAATGTGCCTGCTGTTGTATGTCCTGATCGTGCTTCATCCCATACGGCATCAGCGATTGCACCTGTGTTGACGTTTGTGTTGACATACTCGCCAAAGCTTCCAGACGTAGCGTATGAAGCCCGTGCAGCATCCCAGACAGCCGAGGCAGTCTGTGCAGATGTCAATCCACCAGATGACAGTTTGACAGTCATCACCGCACCGTTAGTACCAGATGCACCACGCACCACAACAGTGACATCGTCAGCACCAGCAGCCAATGCAGCGTCGGGCAAGTCCAATCTGTAGACTCCCGGCATATTGGTAGCGTCTACCTCAGCAAATCCACCAGATGTCCACGCTTGACCGATTGTACGGGCTACCAGAGGGATGCTCACAGAGGCTGTGCGTGTACGGTTGTAGCGAGCTGAGAGACCAGCGGTGGAGGCTGTGAGACCTGTTGCACCTAGATAGAGTTCAATGCTTTGGGATGTTGAGCCGGGAGCGATTGTGATGGTTGAGGCATTGCGCTCGGTTGGTTGGTAGATACCAGCACCAGTGAGCGTTTGAGACTTTACAGGCCCTACAGTCATAGGTGTTCCGTAGGTTGCACCGTAAAAGTCTGTGGCTGGTGCGTTTGTAGTCGTGCCATAGCCTATCAACTGGTTGAATACTGTTGATGGTGGCGAAAGCATCGGCATCGTCTGCGTTCCGGTGATAGTCATGTAATCGCCGTAATTTAAAAGATTTGTAGTGACTACGCTGTTGCTACCCGCTGCAACGTTTGAACGAGTAGATAGGTTCAACACGTTATAATCTTCGACTAAGTTGCCTCCAGCACTTCCTGCAAGTGTGCCGATATTCATAACGCTATTTTGATAAGTTGCACTGGATACAACCGAACCTGTTACTGAAATTGTTGATGTATTACAGTTTGTAAAAATTAATCCGGTAGCGTTATTCATCGCAAAAGTGCTATTGGTTTGAATGTATGTGTTTTCAAAACGAATATTTGAAGTGTATGAACTTGTGTGATTTGCACAAGTAATTTCAATGGTACGGTTTGCATACCAAAAGAACGCACAGTTTTTAACCGTCAGGTTAGCATTTGTGTTCGCACTAAATGTCCAACCAGCTGATGATCCGGATGCGCTATTCCACCCGTGAACATAGCATTTATCGTATGTCAAATTATGTGATGTGACTGAA
>CAYNGR010000295.1:0-2295 GCA_964396755.1 uncultured Cyanobium sp.
GCCCTGGGTGGACGTGCCCGCACGAACGCCGGCACCGGCAGAAGCCGCTCGATCACAGACGGGACCGCAGCGCAGGCACATCGGCCGGCGTTCCGTCCGGGCCGGCCTGGCGATCGCGATCCCTGCTCGGCTGTGCCCGCGGATGCGCAGCGGATGGGCACCCAAGCCAGACATCGTTGCCTGCCGGGCCGGCGCTCCAGGCACCGGAGGGGCTCGCCGTGCGCAGCCCTCCCGCCGGGCCGGCCTGCGTGAGCCTGGCCTGCCGCCGGACCACGTCCGGTTCAGGGCAGCCCGGAGGGTCTCAACCCCTGGCAGGGGGGGGTGCGCTGTCAGGCCGGTCGGCTCAGCGCTGGCTGGCCTCGGCGGCGCTGTCGCTGCTGGTCTGATGACCCTGCAGGTGGCGTTCGCAGGCAGCGACGGGCAGGGCGAGCCCGGCCAGCAGTGGCAGGGCGAGCAACAGGCGGAGCGAGAAGCGCATCGACAGAACCGGATCCGGGCTCACGCTAGTCAGGACCAGAGGTCCGGCCCTCCGCCCGTGACCAAGCGTCAGGCATCCCTCGCCTGGCGGTCGTCCGGCGCCACCGCTGAAGCAGGGGCCGCCGAGGCAGGGTTGCCGAGGCAGCCCCCCGGGGCATGAGACGCCGGGGTCCGCGGTTCTGCCTGGGAGCGGTTCCTGGGCACAGGTCTGGCGAAGCACCGTTCAGCCGGTGAACTCCGTGTTGTAGGCCTCTTCCCCGTGGGCGCTGATGTCGAGGCCCTGCCGCTCCTCGTCGCGGCTCACCCGCAGCGGCATCAGCATCCGGATCGCCTGCAGCAGAGCAAAGGTGCCCACCGCCACCCAGAGAGCGGTGAACCCTGCGGCGCGGCATTGGATCCACAGCTGCTGCAGATGGCCGCTGATCAGGCCGTCGGCCCCCGCAGGGTTGAGGCTGCGCAGACAGAAGACGCCGGTCAGCAGGGTGCCCACCAGGCCGGCGATTCCGTGCACGGGCAGCACATCGAGGCTGTCGTCCAACGTCAGGCGGGTCTTGAGCTGCAGGGCGCCGCTGCACACCAGGGCCGCCACCGCACCGATCGGCAGCGCCGCCAGGGGCGACACGAAGCCGGCCGCCGGTGTGATCGCCACCAGGCCCGCCACCGCACCGGTGGCCACGCCGACGGCGGTGGGTTTGCCGCGCTGCAGCGTTTCCACCACCATCCAGGTCAGCGCCGCCGCCGCGCCGGCGCTGTTGGTGGTCAGGCAGGCCAGTGATGCCAGTTCGCCGGCCACCAGGCCGCTGCCGCCGTTGAAGCCGAACCAGCCGAACCACAGCAGCCCGGCGCCCATCAGGATCAGCGGCACGTTGTGGGGAGGAGCCACCGCCTGGGGATAGCTGCGGCGTGGACCCACCATCAGCGTGGCCACCAGGGCGCCGACGCCTGAGGCCATCTCCACCACCAGGCCGCCGGCGAAATCGAGGGCTCCCAGGCCGTCAGGCCCCAGGAAGCCGCCCGGCGCCCAGACCATGTGGGCCAGGGGCAGGTAGACCACCGTGCTCCACAGCGCCACGAACACCAGCCAGGCGCGGAAATGGATGCGCTCCACCACCGCGCCGGAGATCAGCGCCGGGGTGATGATCGCGAAGGTGGCCTGGAACAGAGCCACGGCCCCCTGGCTGAGCTGGCCATCGCCATAGGGCTGATCCCAGTTCGACAGGCCGGCCCACTGCAGGCCGCCGATGAAGGGAGCCAGCGGACCGGAACCGGGCGAAAAGGCCAGGCTGTAGCCGTACAGCACCCAGAGCACGCTCACCAGGGCCATGGCGGCGAAGCTCATCACCATGGTGTTGAGCACGTTGCGGCTGCGCACGAAGCCGCCGTAGAAGATCGCCAGCGCCGGCGTCATCATCAGCACCAGGGCGGCACTGATCAGCACAAAGCCGTTGTTGGCACTGCTGAGAGCCTGGCTCGCCGAGGTGGAGACGCTGGCCACGACCATGGCGCGATCAAGACTGAGAAGGGTTCAGCCTGAACAATGCATGGCCCTTGCCCGGTATCGGTTGCTACAGGGCCACAGGGGGTGTCACACAATGCAGGTGGTCCTCCCGTGGAGGCAGGTGCTTGGCTGCCGCTTGCGTTCGGGCCCGGTGAGGGTCCGACTGGTCCAACGGGGATCCAAGCGAGCGACGGCCCTGGCGGGTCGTCCTCCCGCCGCATCCCTTCCGCCGTTCAGCCGAGCGTGTTGATGGCGCGAGCCAGGATGATGATGAAGACCGAGAGCATCACCAGGCTGTGCAGCACGTGCAGCCGTTTGAT
>CAYNGR010000296.1:0-2292 GCA_964396755.1 uncultured Cyanobium sp.
GTGGACTGCCTGGGAGGCTCCCACTGCCCATACCAGCCGATCAGCAGCGCCTAGTCATTGCCACTGAGGCAGCGCAACCAGCTCTGCACATCCGGCTCGCCACTGTTCAGCAGTTTCTTGAACATGTAGGCGATGCGGTTGGAGCCGCCGCCATCGGGCTCGCCGGCCCTGGGCACATAGGTCACCATGTCGCAGAACAGAGTTGCCACGGATTCCGTCCGCGATCCATCCAGCGAACGCACCAGCGCGCCGCCGATCGGTGTCCCAGAGCTGCGTCGGTTGGCCTGGCACACCACGTGCAGCGGAGCCACGAACTGAGTGGCGCTCTAGAACTGCACGTTGCCCTCAACGACGCGGCGGCTATACCAGCGCACGCGCAGAGGCTGATCGGCCTCATGGCTGCCGACGCACAGACAGGCCTGCGCCACCTCCTCGCCAAGGAACTCCAGCCCACCTCAAACTGAGCTCCTATTCAGAACCCAGACATCACGGCCAATCATGGAGACGAATGGGCTCCATACAATCACTTCAGATGAGCCGCCGCGCTGCGGCATGGTCGCCGCATACTTGCGCTCTGACAATGACTACAACGCATCAAAATTTGCTCGTCGACACTCAATCACCTGCATCCGCCAGGCGTCGACACCCGCTCTCCGCCCTCAGCCAGCCGCCCCCGCCCGCTCCAGCACCCCCTTGCTGCTGGGCACCGATCCGGCACGACGCGGATCCAGCTCGGTGGCCATGTGCAGGGCACGGGCGAAGGCCTTGAAGCAGGCCTCGACGATGTGGTGCGAGTTGGCGCCATCCAGCATGCGGATGTGCAGGGTGAGGCCGGCGTTGTTGGCCACCGCCACGAAGAACTCCTTGACCAGCTCCGTGTCGTACGTACCGATCTTCTGGGCCGGGATCACCAGGCCACAGCTCCAGATGGGGCCGGCCGTTGCAGTCGAGGGCCACCTGCACCAGCGCCTCATCGAGGGGCGCGATGAAATCGCCGAAGCGATGGATGCCACGCCGCTCGCTCAGGGCCTGGGCCAGGGCCTGGCCGACGGCGATACCCACGTCCTCGTTGGTGTCGTGATCGTCGATGTGGGTATCGCCGGTGGCGTTGATCTCCAGGTCGAGCAGGCCGTGGCTGCTGATCTGGTGGAGCATGTGACCGAGGAAGGGCACGCCGGTGCTCACCTGGCAGCAGCCTGTGCCGTCCAGGTCAAGCGTCACGCGCACGTCGGTCTCGGGTGACCCGGTGGATGGTGTCGATGCGGGCCGGGGGCGCGGAGGTGCCGTTGTGCATGGAGAGGCCGCTCCCGTGGCCGCCGGATCACGGATGAGCTGAATCATGCCGAAGCCTCGCTGCCGGAGCTCCGCGCCCCTGCGAGACAGCCCCCCGCCTGAGGCGCGGCCCACGCCGGGGAGGGAGGCAGGGAGGTTCAGCTGGCCACGGCCGGGAGCCGCAGCCAGCCGGAAGCGGCGCGCCGCCCCGGGCCCAGAGTTCAAGCGAACTTATCGGACAACTCGATGTCAACAGCACAGCCAATGGCTTTCTTCGCCAAGGCCGAGTCCGATCCCGGCCTCCAGCAGAAGGTTGATGCCGCCGCCGATGCCAACGCCGTGGTGGAGCTCGCCCGAGCCGAAGGGTTCACCTTCTCGCCTGCCAGCCTCTCTCGTCAGCTGCGCGGCTGAGCAGCAGCGGAGCCCTCGGGCGTACAGGGGCGCGCCAGCCACTTGGCGGCGGTCCGCCCTGCAACGCTGCACACCGAGGGGCTCAGGCCCCTCACATCCCGGTGATGCAGTAGCCGGCATCCACATAGATCACCTGACCGGTGATGCCGCTGGACAGCGGGCTGGCCAGGAAGGCCGCGGTGCCGCCCACCTCGTCCTGGGTGACGGTGCGTCGCAGCGGCGCCTTGCCCTCGACGTTGTGGATCATGTCGAGGATGCCGCCGATGGCGCTGCTGGCCAGGGTGCGGATCGGACCGGCGCTGATGGCGTTGACCCGCACCTGTTTCTCGGGGCCCAGCTCCGCCGCCAGGTAGCGAACCGAGGCCTCCAGCGCCGCCTTGGCCACGCCCATGACGTTGTAATTGGGGATGGCCCGCTCGGCGCCCAGGTAGCTGAGCGTGATCACGCTGCCCCCCGGGTTGAACAGGGGCTTGGCGTGGCGGCACAGGGGCGCCAGGGAATAGGCGCTCACCTCCAGCGCCCGGGCGAAGCCCTCGGGACTGATGGCGCTGTAATCGCCGATCAGCTCCTCCTTGCCGGCGAAGGCCAGGCAGTGCACCAGCACATCGA
>CAYNGR010000297.1:0-2237 GCA_964396755.1 uncultured Cyanobium sp.
TGTATACACGAGGGTCGTTTTCAAATGTTGGATTTACAAATGCTCCAACTGAACCTGTTACAAATGTTGGGTTATTTGAGAAGTTGAATTCTCTATTGTTTGCTCTTACAAAATAGTGAGATGTAGAAACATTCTCAGTTCTTCTTGCTTGAAAATCAGAACCACTATCCAATGCTTTTAAAAATGCAACTCCACCAAATAATGGGCTTCTATTGATATGATATGTTCCAGCTGCAGATGAAGTTGCTGCTGCTAAGTTACCATCAACACTTGCACTTAATGCATTTGGATTTAATAAGATAATACCCATATCCGGATAGAATAAACCATATCCTTGTTTTGTGTAAGTATCACTATATTGTGCGATAGATGCTGTTAATGCATTACCGATATTTAACGAACCACTAACTAAGTTATAAACTCTACCAGAAGTTGTTACATTCTCATCCGTTCCACCACTATCATCAATTAATACCACTTCACCCGTACTACCTTTTAATTTTATTGAGATATTACCTGGGTCTAATCTTTCTTTGTATCTAGCTCTATTAACATTAATTACATAGAAAGAAGTTAAATCATGTCCACCGGCAGTTGAACCTGTGTACACACTAAATGCTGCATCACCTGCTCCCAACAAAACATTTTTATATTGATTAAATGTTGCTAATGTTGGTAAAGTTGATGAATCATCTTGTGTTAAAGTAGGTGCACCAAATCCGTTACTATCACCATATGCTATTGAGAATTGTACCTCAGCAGATGTTGATGATGTTTCAGCGTTATATACATCTATATAGTATTTACCACTTGTAGATGCAATTTGTGCAGAAGAAGTAAATGATGAACTTGGGTTTAATGAGCCCGTATCACCACTCCATATTCCAGAAGTTACAATTTGCGTTCTATTTACTACTTTATCAATAGAACCAAATTTTTTGTAAATACCATTTGTGATAGTAGTTACATCGGCACTAATTTGCTCACCTTGGCCTAAAAATTGGTTAATGATACTTACCAATTGATTCGTATCAACCGGTGTTCCTGTTGTATTAGATGCACCTGCTAAGTATTGTGTTAAATTACTTGCTAAAAGGGCTCCTCTATTATCTCTTATTACTGCCATAGTTTATATTATTGAACGTAAGTTACTGTTACTGGAATTGTTTGTGAACCACCCGTTTCATTACCATAAACTGTGATTGTAGTTTTGATAGTTGAAGTTAAAGATGGGTTTGGAATAAATTTAAAAGTTAATCCTTTAGCAATAGCTGCTGTTGCTGAAGTATTATCACCAATGAATACCGGAGTTGTTCCTGCATCTGCAGTTACACCTTCACCCACAATATCACCCGCATTTTTGTTAGCTAATATAACGGTGTATCCCATTGTTCTATTACCTCCTGTTGATGTGGTCGGAGATAGTGCAACCTCACCACTTCTTTGATTTACTGGTATAGAAGGAACACCAAATTCAACAACCGGAATTCTAGTTGAATTTTTTGGTAAAGTTACTAACTTATATCTCATTACTTGAGTTTCATCCGGATTCGCTTCTAATACAGGTATTGATTTAATAGCTGCATCGTAAAAGGATGTTCCCAATGGGTGTGCTGGTTCGTATAATGTGTAATCAATCTCATCATCTGCTAATGCAAATTGAGTGATGTTTAAACCTTGTCCAGCTGCTAATTTTTCTCTACCTTTTTTTGTTAAGATAGCATCAACTGTTAATTCGGTATTACTTAAATATCCCATAATGTATTTTTATATCGTTTGTTAATAAATATAATAATTTTAGAATTCCGTTATTCAACTTCCAAAATTGGTTCATTGGCAGGTCTACCTGATTTATTAACCTTCAATGTATTTGGATTAGATGCAAATACTTCCACAGGAGGAGTTCCATCCAATGTAGTTGCTGCAGTATTTTTTGAACCTCTAAAGAAAGAATTTTCCAATCCTATTGTTAAATCTGAAGTGTTTCTATAATGTGTTGGTAAATATCCTGCTAATGGTTTTACTTCTACAATACTAGCCGTTCCTGCATTTATTACTTTTGAATCAGAGAAAGGTTGAATATTTAATTTGGTTTCAAAATATATAGATGATGTAACATAAAACCCACCTCTAGGGTCACCTTTACCATTTATTTTAATTATTGGTGCGACAACATCTCTCCTTTTTTGTAATTTTAATAAATCAACCTTTACTCTTTCTTTTTTAGTTATACCATC
>CAYNGR010000298.1:0-1070 GCA_964396755.1 uncultured Cyanobium sp.
TAGTTGGGGATCGCCTCGCAGAGGTGATGGATGGCGTGGCAGCCGATGTCGGCGGTGAACCAGTTCAGCAGCGGCGGCAGCTCCAGATCGCTGGTGCCCTCAAGCACACCGGCCATCGGGCTCCAGCCCTCGCTGCGGTGGGCATAGGAGTCCGGGAAGTTGTGCTGCACGAAGAACACGCAGATGAACACGGCGGCGGCGCCGGTCATCAGCGGGGCATACACCTGCCAGAAGCGGCCGACGCCCAGCTGAGCGCCCAGCAGCACCCAGAGCGACAGCACCGCGACGTTGTTCCAGAGCAGATCGACCCCTTCGGCGGGGCTGTGCCAGTGGCGGCTGCGGTGGGAGCGCAGCAGCTCGACAAGCGGGGTCTGCGGGCTGCGGATCAGGCTGGTGACCAGCCACGGGACCAACTCGCACACCCCCAGCAGCAGGGCCAGGCGGGGCTTGATCACCAGGTAGAAGAAGCCGCCGGGGAACAGCATCAGCGGATGACGCAGCCAGCGGTAGAGGCGCTGGCGGGCGGGGCTGAGGGCGGCGTAGGCCTCGGTGTCGATCAGGGCGGAGGGGCCGCGGTAGAGCTGCCAGTTGCCGTTGTGGCGGTGATGGAAGGCATGGCCCTTCGACCAGGGGAGCTGCGGGATGCCGGCGAACACGCCCAGCAGAAAGCCCACACCGCGGTTGACGCGGCGGCTGCGGAACAGCGACTCGTGGCCGCAGTCGTGCATCAGCGAGAAGCAGCGCGCCAGGAACAGCACCTGCAGCAACAGAACCGCGGGCAGCAGCAGCGGCTGATGGTCCAGGCACCAGAGCGCGATGGGCCACAGCAGCAGGAACGGCACCAGGGTGTTGCACACCTGCCAGGTGGCGATCGCATCGGAGCGCTCCAGAAAGGGGCGCAGCTCGAAGTCGGCGCGGCGGGGGGCCGCGGTGGGGCCGGAGCCGGGGGTCTCGACCGCGGGGATCCGGTGGAGTGCCGGCGAACCGGCTGAAACGGCAGTCAGAAGGATGGGCGCAGCGGGGCACGCAAGAGGAGCGGACCCGTCCGGCGCGCTGCAACCCTAGGGACG
>CAYNGR010000298.1:1170-2232 GCA_964396755.1 uncultured Cyanobium sp.
AGAAGCGCTCCTGGTGGTCGATCTGCAGAACGACTTCTGCAGCGGCGGGGCGCTGGCGGTGCCGGATGCGGAGGCGCTGATTCCGCTGGCCAACCGGCTACTGCAGCGGGCGACGATCCGGGTGCTCACGGCCGACTGGCATCCGCCCGATCACGCCTCCTTCGCCGCCAGCCACCCCGGCGCGGCGCCGTTCGAGCAGGGGCTGGTGGGCGGCATCGCCCAGATGCTCTGGCCGGTGCACTGCGTGCAGGGCAGCCATGGGGCGGCGTTCCACCCGGATCTGAACAGCGATCCGGCGGATCTGATCCTGCGCAAGGGCTTCCGGGCCCAGCTGGACAGCTACTCGGCCTTCTTCGAGAACGACCGCAGCACCAGCACAGGCCTCGATGGCTACCTGCGCTCACGGCAGGTGGAGGCCGTGGCGATCATGGGACTGGCACTCGACTTCTGCGTGGCCTGGTCGGCGCAGGATGCGGCGCGGCTGGGCTACCGGACGCGGGTGATCCTCAAGGGCTGCCGGGCGATCGATCAGGCCGGCTCGCTGCAGCAGGGACTGGAGGCGATGCGACAGGCCGGGGTGCTGCTGGACGACGGTGACGGCCTGTGAGGGGCGCGGCCTCCGAGCCAATCAGCCCCGACGCTGAGCCGCGCCAGCCAGGGAGCGGGAGTGATCAGCTCGCGGCTCGACACCCACCTCAACAGGCTGCAAATGGCCCACTGGGTGCTGCGTCAGCACCCGCAGGTGGAGGTGGGTGTCGCCCTGGTCATCCGCGGGCCCTCCGCAGCCCTGGGAGGCCGAGCGGCGCCCAGCGCAGATACGCAGCATCACGTGCACCAGGCGCAAGGCCCCTGAAGCTGCATCAGGCGTCGTGGGCTGCTGGGAAAAGATGCGGTGCGGAAGGACTGAATCAGCAGCGTGAATCCCGCAGACCCAGGAGGCATCGATCAGCGGCCGATGGCAGCCATGGGCTGAAGCCAGGGGAGAGGAGCGGAGGAGGGGACAGCAGGCGCTGACTGCCGAAGGCAAAGACGCTGCTGGGAGCCGAGCAGCAGGGAGCCGGC
>CAYNGR010000299.1:0-2176 GCA_964396755.1 uncultured Cyanobium sp.
CGGCGCAGCGCGTACTTGAGATCGCCGCTCACCTCATAGGCGTGCTTGTGGCTGTTCTCATCCAGGCTGTCGAGCAGCGGAGTGCCGCCCTCGCTGGGGCAGAGGTGCTCGCGGTGCAGCAACGTGGCCGCCGCCAGGAAGGCATCGGCCTGCCGCTCGGCGAACAGCGTGCTCACCTCAAAGCGCAGCAGCCGTGAGGCGCCCCACTTGAAGCGATCGATCAGCAGCAGTTCGTCGCGGCTGATCAGCAGCAACCAGCGGGGTGGGTTGTCCTGGGCGAAGACCCGGTTGTTGATCAGCTGCTCCCAGCTCTCCCCCGCCACCACCGTCCCCAAGGATGGATCACGGATCTGCTGGCCATGGATCTCCAGCTGCAGGGGGTCGCTCCCCAGATCCTCCGCTGCGGCAGGGACCGAGTTGAAGGCCTCCAGTACCCACAGCAAGGGCTCCCCGGAGGCGCGCTCCACAGAAGAGCGCTCCACCGTGGCCAACACCGGCAGCTGATACGGCTGATCGTTGATCAGCAGCACCTTGGCCTGGGGCTGCCAGCTGTAGCCGAGGGAGTCCAGCAGGGGGCGGAACCACTGCTCACGCTGCAGCCGCAACCTTTCACCGGCGGGCTGATCGGCTTCCTTCTCGCAGAGCGTCAGCCAGGCACGCCGGAGCCCTGCCAGGGCGCGATCCGGTTGGGGAGTCGTTGGATCCTGCTCGGCCTGCTGCTTCCAGCGGGCCTGCACCTCCTTGATGTCGCCCTTGAAGATCGCCTCCAGGTAGTAGTCGGAATAGAACTCCTGCTCGTTGCGAATCCCCAGCAATGCCATCGCTCAACCCTCCTCGCTGGCAGCCGCTGGGCGATGCAGCACCGCTACCAGCTTCAGGTAGGGCGCTTCCTCGGTGGTCATCACGTCTTCCACGTAGCGCTGGTGGCTGTCAAACAGGCGTTGCACGCGCAGCTCCCCCTGGCGCAGCTTCTCGGCCTTCACCGACACCACGCTGCCGTCCTGCTCGAAGTTCTGTCGCAGCTGCTCTTCCTGTTTCGCCCGCAGCCGCTCCAGCCGCTCGGTCTGCTCGGCCAGCCGGGGCTCCATGCGCTCGATCCACTCTTGCCGGCGCTGCAGCAAATAGGCGTGGGCTTCCCGAACGGCCTGGCCCCGCTGCAGCCAGAGGCTCTCGGGCACAGGCAGCTGGCGGTTGGGATAAGGCCGCTCGCCCAGCTGCAAGCGCCTGGCGATCTGGGCAAACGGCTCCACCGCTTCCACCTTCAGGCCCGTGCCCAGGAAGCGCACCCCCACCCACTCCTGAATCACGGGTTGTCCGGAGCGGTTGGGGATCGTGCCCTGCAGGACCATCACCACCTCCTCGGGCTCCAGCCCCGAGCTGAGTTGCAGCACCGGCGCCTGATGCCGCGCAAACGTGGCCAGCCCCCGGTCCACCAGCCACTCCACCAGGGGATGGAGGGGCCACAGGTACTCCAGCTCCAGGCCCTGCTGCTTGCGGCGCCTGGAGCGCTCCACTTCCTGCTGAAGCTCCTGGGGGCGCGTGGTGAGCACCACCTGCTTGAGGCGATCCGGCCGGACTTCGCGGGGCAGCCGCTCGTAGCGCCGCAGTAGATCAGCCGGTGGGGTGATCTCCAGTCGCTCCTGCTCGTCGTAGGTGCGGAACTGGATCGGCTCACGGTTCACGTCCCTCTCCGCCACAGCGCCGAGGGCCTTGCTGACATAACTCCAGAGGCTGGGATAGAGCGACGGCATCTCGCGGCGCTCCAGCTCTGGCTCATCGGGCTGAGTGGGGGTGGCTGATCCTCCATCACCTTCCGTGCCGAGGAGCTGGCCATACAGCTCGGCGATCAAACCGCCGCCGCCCTGCAGGAAGGGAGCGGCGTTGGCATCCAGCTGGCTTTCAAAAGCGGTGGCATCCGCGGCTTCCACTGCGGCCGCCGTCAGGTCTTCTTCCGCGGCTTCGTCGTAGCGCTTCATGAACACCGACGGATCGCCGATGTTGCGCTGGGCCTGCTCGTCCTTGCGGATCAGCACCTGCAGGATCCGCTCCACATCACCCATCCCCTCCACGGCCGAGGCGGTGAGCAGGTAGCGGATCAGCGGCTGCTGACTCTGGCCGTAGCGGTCGATGCGGCCATTGCGCTGTTGCAGCGTCATCAGCGACCAGGGGATGTCGA
>CAYNGR010000300.1:0-2152 GCA_964396755.1 uncultured Cyanobium sp.
CCCTCTACCGCGATGTGTTCGCCGGCATCGACCCCGATCTGGGCGAACAGGTGGAGTTCGGTCTGTTCCAGAAGCTCGGCGACAAGTCGACCCGCCGCCTGCCCGAGGGATACGTTCCTCCGGCTGGTTCCACCCTCGGCTGATTCCCAGCCGTCCTCCTCACCTGACGAACCGCCATGGAGAGCTTCGCCTACATCCTCATCCTTGCCCTGGCTCTGTCCACCCTGTTCTTCGCCATCGCCTTCCGCGATCCCCCGAAGATCGGCAAGTGATCTCACGGCTCAGCTGAGCCCCAGCCCCCGCTTCGGCGGGGGCTTTTTTCATGCAACTCGCGCCCAACGCCAAATAGGCCGTGGCAGCACCGGCCGCCCAGGCAGGTTCCAGTCGCCGCACAGCCAGCAGCGCCGCCGATCAGCAGCCGCAGCAGGAGCTGGCGTGATCAGCCGATCCAACCCGATCCACACGCAACACAGACCGGAACAGCCCGGCCGCATCGACGCCGAGGCGCAACAGCTGCATCAGACGCGAGAGATCGATCTGCCAGCAGACGGCGATTTCAGAACGCTCCAGGGCCGGAAACCGACCAGGAAACCAGCCAAGGCCTGCAGGCGGTCAATCCTGCACACAGCGGGGATGGTGCGCGGGGTCAGCACGCTCTACGGCGATGCGCCAGTGCAGGTGGGACCCGGCACTTCCGCTGCGCTGCAAGGCCTCAGCCGCGACATCCGCCAGCCCAGGCATGACCTTGGTGCGACAGAGATCAGCGATGCAAGGGCAACGCCTGAGAGCGAACGGAACATTCCGTTCGGCGCAGATCCAATCGGAACGAGACATCAAAAGCCTCTCCCCCCTTTCCCCGACGCCAGGAGCTGTCTACACTTGCGATACACGGAAACGGAGCGACTCCGGGCATGCAATGCCCCTCCTGCCAGCACACCGACAGCCGGGTGCTCGAATCACGGGCCGCCGACGGAGGCCGCAGTGTGCGCCGACGCCGTGAGTGCCTCAACTGCGATTTTCGCTTCACCACCTATGAACGGGTGGAAACGGTTCCAATCACCGTGATCAAGCGTCTCGGCAGCCGCGAAACCTTCAATCGCTCCAAGCTCCTGCACGGTCTGCTGCGCGCCTGTGAGAAAACCGGGCTGGAGCCTGCCCAGCTGGAAACGGTCGTCGATGACATCGAACTGCTGTTGCAGCAACGCAGCGGCCGTGAGGTGAGCAGCAACGAGATCGGCGAACTGGTGCTGCAGCGCCTGCGCGACATGAGCGAGGTGGCCTACGTGCGCTTCGCCTCCGTGTATCGCCAGTTCCAGAGCGTCAGCGATTTCGTCGCCACCCTGGAAGGTCTCAACGATCACCGGCCCAAGCCGCGCAAGGGCCAGGACAAACTTCTGGCCGTCAGCTGAAGGGCGCCCGGCGCTCCCATGCTTCGACTGAACAAGCCCCTACCTCAGCTCAAAGAGCAGCGCGGATCGCCAGCGAGGACGACAGCAGCGGAACGCCGGGCGATGAGGCAACGCCGTCCCGACCTTGCCTCACGGTCACGCCGGCATGGCCGGCACTGAGGTGGCCGCCGCATCGCCGGGCCATGAGCACGGCGCAACGACGAGCACACGCTCCACCGGCAACAGACACCGCCCGATCCAGGACATGCCAGGAGCAACCACGGCCGGATGTCCACTTCAGGGCGCGACTCCAGGGCGCGGCTGCAGCCTGACGCCCGCGGCGACAGCCGCCGCGAGCGGTCCGACCTGCCCTCGGCCGGACCTGCCTGCCAGACAGCTGGCGATCCGGGGCCCCGCGGCCTCTGGAGGCGACCATG
Organism: uncultured Cyanobium sp.; assembly: GCA_964396755.1. Classification (GTDB taxonomy): domain Bacteria; phylum Cyanobacteriota; class Cyanobacteriia; order PCC-6307; family Cyanobiaceae; genus Cyanobium. The sequence continues at coordinate 1,826 of CAYNGR010000300.1, forward strand.
CCGCCGCATCGGAATGGCCGGCGGTCATCGCCCCCGCCACGCCAGCGGGCAGGAGTTCGGCGCCAGGCACGCAGGTCGCGATGCAAGGCAACGGCAGGGTTCCAGCCCCGAATGACTCCGAGAGACAACGCGACCCGGCCGCAGAAAGCCGTTGCGAACGCGGGGAAGCGCAGACGGCTCGGCCATCGCGGGGTGCGGCGGGAGTGCTGCCCGAACCCCAGACACCGGACATCGCAGGTCACACCCCTGCCCGCCCCGCGGCGAAGCACGAACCGGCGCGGCTGCCTCAGTCAGCCAACCGCCAGCGGGCAGCGCCCGCCCGGACCG
>CAYNGR010000301.1:0-2135 GCA_964396755.1 uncultured Cyanobium sp.
ACCCTGCTGAGCGGCCTGAAGCGCTACAGCAGCAACCTCACCGCCATCGTCACCGTCGCCGATGACGGCGGCAGCAGCGGCGTGCTGCGTCGCGAGTTCGGCATGCAGCCCCCCGGCGACATCCGCAACTGCCTGGCGGCCCTGTCCACCGAGGAACCGCTGCTCACCCGTCTGTTCCAATACCGCTTCCGCTCCGGCAGCGGCCTGGAGGGCCACAGCTTCGGCAACCTGTTCCTAACGGCCCTGACGGCGATCACCGGCAGCCTGGAATCGGCGATCACGGCCAGCAGCCGCGTGCTGGCGGTGCAGGGACAGGTGGTGCCGGCCACCAATGCCGATGTGCGCCTGTGGGCGGAGCTGGAGAACGGTGAGCGGATCGAGGGGGAATCGCGCATCGGCAAGGCCCCCAGCCCGATCGTGCGACTCGGCTGCCTGCCAGAGCGTCCGCCGGCCCTGCCCCGGGCGATCGAGGCGATCGCCAATGCCGACCTGATCGTGCTGGGCCCCGGCAGCCTGTACACCTCGCTGCTGCCCAACCTGCTGGTGCCGGAGCTGGTGACGGCAATCAGCCGCAGCCGCGCCCCACGGCTGTACATCTGCAACCTGATGACCCAGCCCGGTGAGACCGACGGCCTTGATGTGGCCGGCCACCTGCGGGCGATCGAGGCCCAGCTGGCCACCATCGGTGTCGAACGCCGCCTGTTCGACTGCGTGCTCGCTCAGGAGGAACCGGTGGATCCGGTGCTGCTGGAGCACTACCGCCGCCGCGGCTCCGAACCGGTGCGCTGCGACAGCGCCTCCCTGCGCCGCCAGGGCTACGACGTGATGGTGGCGCCCCTGCAGGGCTCCCGGCCCACCGCCACCCTGCGCCACGACCCGCGCAGCCTGGCGCTGGCGGTGATGCGCTTCTACAAGCGGCATCGGCGCGAATCCTGAGCCGGATCGGGACGCCGACCTGCTCCGCTGGCGGCCGCTGCCGCAGGCAGCCCTGTCCGCCAGAGGGGGAACGCCATCGCCTGGCGTCTCGGCCCGGCAGCAAAGACCTGACGCCAGGCCGCCCCAGCCTCCGCCTGCGCTGGGGGCCATGGGCCATGCCCCACTCCGGCAGCAGCTGGCAGCCAGCCACCGGCACCGGTGAGGCCGGATCGCCTGGCAGCAGAACAACAAAAAACCGGCTCCCTGGTAGAGAGCCGGTGATCAGCAAGGGAGACCAGGGCGGCTCAGTAGGCGTCCTGCATCTCGTAGAAGTCGGGCTGCACGTAGTCCTTGCGCAGCGGCCAGCCCTTCCAGTCCTCCGGCATCAGCAGGCGCTTGGGATGGGGATGGCCCTCATAGACGATGCCGAACATGTCGTAGGTCTCGCGCTCCTGCCAGTCGGCCCCGCGGAACAGCCCGTACAGGCTGGGCACCGTCAGAGCGCCGTCGCGGGGCAGGAACACCTTCAGCCGCACCTCCTCAGGCCGGTCGGCGGCGGCGAGGGCACCGGACTCCAGCTTGGCGGCCAGGGGCGCCAGCTTGACGAGGTGATAGAAGCTCACCAGGTTGCCGCCGGGACCCTCGTCGTATCCCCCCTGGCACTGCAGGTAGTCGAAGCCGTAGGCGCGCAGGGCGGTGACCAGCAGCGGCAGCACGGCCGGGTCGACCGCCAGCACCTCAACCCCGAGGTGGTCGGCAGGCATGGGGGTGTGCTCGAAACCCTGGCTGCTCAGCCAGAGGCTCACAGAACCCGGGGCGGGAGCTGCGGTCTCGAGGGCGCCGGCGGCGGCGGTGGTGTCCTCAGGCATCGGGAGTGGCGGGAACGGTGTCGAGCTTGGGGGTGGCGGCCACGGGCAGCGCCTCGGCCGCGGCCAGGGCGGCCCGCTGGGTCTCGGCGCTCAGATAACGGCCATCGACGATCGGAGCCACCGCCTTGAGCTGGTGGGGGATGGTGCAGTAGCGGTGCGTGGGCTGCAGGGCGCCGCGCTCGGCGAGAGCCTCGTTGCCCACCTTCTTGCGCAGCTTGATCACGGCATCGAAGATCGCCTCGGGCCGCGGCGGGCAGCCGGGCAGATACAGATCGACGGGGATGAGCTTGTCGACGCCGCGCACGGCGGTGGTGGAGTCAGCCGAAAACATGCCGCCGGTGATCGTGCAGG
>CAYNGR010000302.1:0-2100 GCA_964396755.1 uncultured Cyanobium sp.
TCAGGTTCGAGCCGAAGACGAAGGTGTCGTTGTTGCCACCACCAGTCAGCGTGTCGTTCCCCAGCCCGCCGCTGAGATGGTCGATGCCATGCCCACCAATCAGGACGTCACTGCCGCCGCCGCCATTGAGTGTGTCACCCAGGCCATCAGGCTGAGGCCCACTGGATGGACTGGCGTTGGCCAGGACGCTGGCGTCGGTGATCAGGACATCGTCGCCTGTGCCGCCATTGAGGACGTCGGCCCCGCTGACATCGACCAGCAGATCAGCCCCGCTGTCGCCGTTCAGGACATCATTGCCGCCGCCTCCGTAGAGGACGTCGTTGTGGTCACCACCAGAAAGCGAGTCAACTCCATTGGTCCCGTACACGAAGTCGGGAGCCCGTCCGCCAGCGCCATTCGGATCGGGGAACTGTGTTGTTCCTCCGCCGATCACGGTTTGTCCATCCGTGGATGGGCTGCGTGGGAGCTGGCTCGTTGTCTGGTTCTGGTATGGGTTGAAGTTGTCGTTGGCAAGGTCCTGTGGGTTTGGTGATGACGCCTTGCCGGTTGTGGCATTGTCCGCCACAGGGCTGCCGTTCCAGTCGCCAAGCGTGGAGCCCTGGGATGTGAACGTGGTTCCCCCTCCCTGCTGGCGTGAGGTGGTCCAATCATCTTCCTGATTGCGGTCGATCGGCCACTTGTCTCGGGCGCTGCCGCCGCCACCAAGCTTGACAACCGCGTTATAAGTGCGAGCAAAGATGTTGTTCTGAGCGTCTTGATTGGGCGCCAGTGCACCCGTACCGCTCAGGAGCGCCTTGCCGGTTTGATTCAGGATTCCGTTCAGGACAACACCCTGGTCGCCAACCTGGCCGTTGAACTGGTTGTTGGCGATGAATGTGCCCAGCAAGGCCTGTGCATCGGCTGCGGCTGTTCCTGCTGCAGAGCGGTGGCCGTGCCAGGCGGCGACAGTGCGCCAGGCGTTGACCGCGGCCTTGTCAGGGTCGGCATTGGGGCCCGAAACGCTGTAGAGGCCGTCGGGGGCAAAGTTGAAGTCGCCATCGCTGGCCGGTAGGCCAACACCCGTCAGGGCCGTCTTGTTGTTTCCAAGGCCTCCCGTATAGGACTCGATCAGGCCTGTGATCTTCACCTGATTGGCAATGAAGAGATCAATCGAAGCGCTGTTCTGAACCAGGTTGACCGCGAGAGCCTTCGTCGTGTCTTCGCCCATCAGCCAGTCATTGCTGGCGTTTCTGCTTGGCGTTGGTGTTGTTGTGGAGGCATTCTGGGAGCTGGTCTGATAGTAGCCCCAGCTGCCCTGATTGCCATTGTTCGAGTAGCTGGCCCAGGTGCCGTCCTCGAAGAAGGTCAGGAAGCCGTTGCCGGATACCACGGAGCCGCTGGATGGCCGCGACCCATTGCTCAGGACCATTGTGTTGAAATCAATGATCTTGAGCTCCCCTCCAGGCCCGACGATTTCCAGCCAGGCATCTTTGATGTCCGTCCAGCTCACCGCATTATTGAAGTTATTGACAATCTCGATCGTGCTGACATTGCTTGTGCCGCTGCCTGGTCCGCCTGCGCCAGGTGAGGCGAGGCCGCGACGTCCTCCCGCCCCGGAGGGATCGCTCCCATCCAGGACAATCTCATTGATGAAGAAGCGATCGCCAAGGATTGGACTTTCTCCCAGATAGGAGCTTGGGTCGCTGGATGTCGCGGTGCGGGTGTGGCCGGCGGAATCGGTGTAGGCGCCGCTGGCGCTGCCGATGTTGGAGTAGCTCCCGGAGGTTGCCGTTCCAGTTGCCGTGTAGATCCAGATGTCGTTCGTGTCAAGGATGCCGTCGCCTTCTCCTGTTGACAGATCTGCATTCAGGATTGGCATGACTGCCTTGTCATCTGTCACGCTGACATTGGCGAGCCCCACGTTGCCCGTGTTCGTCACCGTGTAGGTCCAGGTGATCGGTGCGCCAACAGGAATCGTGAGGCCATCGCCGCCATTGGTCACCTTGTCAATCTTGATCTGAGGATTGGCACCGAAGTAGGAGCTGGAGTCCGTGGCGGTGTCGGAGCGGGTGTGACCGGCGGTGTCTGTGTAGGACCCTGTGGCGGTGCCGGTGTTGCTGT
>CAYNGR010000303.1:0-2075 GCA_964396755.1 uncultured Cyanobium sp.
CACCGACCGGCATGGCGATCAAGCTCACGGCCGATACCTGGCAAGGCGACACCGCCTTTCACCTGCGGGTCAATCAGGCCAACTGGATCGTCCAACCCCAGGTGCAGCTCGGCCCTGAGCAGGGGGTCGACGAACCCTCTCGCTGCGACTTCCTGATCACCCCCACCACGGGCGGCCGTCCAATCGCCGTCTACACCGATGGCTGGGACTACCACCGCGGCCGCCTGGCGAAGGATGTGCGCCAGCGCATGGCGCTGCAGCGCTCCGGCCGCTACCGCTTCTGGGCTCTCTGCTGGGACGACGTGGTCGGCCGGGTCAATGGGCCGGCAGATCCCCTGCCCGCCAATGGCCTGCAGCAAGGCCTGACCCCCAGTTTCCGCCGTGATCCGGCCGCCTTCGCCGAGCAGTGGCTGGCACGTTCACGCTTCCCTGCGGCCGATCTCCCGCCCGCCGGTGAGAGCGATCTGCTGGCTCGCGATCTGCGCTGGCTGCAGGAGAGCAACAGCTATCAGCACCTGCTCGCCTACCTCAGCCTGCCCAGTGAAGCGAGCCGCGTGCTCGCCTGGGAGGGCCTGGCGCACACCTTCTGCCTGGCTCAGATGGGCCAGGACATCAGCCAGGGCATGCCTGTCGAGATCCAAGGTCCACTGGAAAGCCTGGAGCTCACGCAGCACCTGGAGCAGTGGCGGCCGGAGCGAGAGCGCGGCCAGGCGGGCCAGTGGCTGGAGCAGGCACCCGGCTTGGGCGTGCTCACCTGCATCGACCTCGGGGGACACATGGCCCGGCACCGTGATGCCAGCTTCCGGGCACTCCATCTCGATCCCACCGCCGTTGCCGCCGATGCGGAGCAACAGCAAGGTTGGCGGGAGTGGTTGCGCCAGGGCAATCTCTTCCAGTTCCTCCCCCACATGCTGCTGAGCACTCCTGGCTGCACAGGCGCAGAGATCAACCCTGCTGATCTGCTTGAGAGTTCGCCAGGTGTCGCAGGCCCAGAGACAGGCGAGTCGCCAGCGGCTCCACACCCCTCATCGGCCTGGGCTGAATGCCTGAGCTTTGCTACCGCCTACGCCAGGGACTGCCTGGAGCTGCTCGTAGCCCTCCAGCCCCAGCTCGATTCCCTCGGCATCGAGCCGCCGGAGTTTGGCTATGAGCTGGAGGGGCCTCGCGGTGAATCGTGCGCCGAGCTGGAGATGGCCTGGCCCGATCATCAGGTGGCCGTGGTGGTGGATGACAGGGTGGAAGCACCACCAGACGGCTGGCGCCTGTTCCCGATCCACACCTCGGCCGAGGTCGTTCTGGCCGCCCTTCAGCCATGAGCCATTCACCCCTGCGCGTTGCTGCCTCCCGCGGCTTCTTCAAGGCACTCAACGCCCTGCCCGAACGGGGCCGGGCCAAGGTGCACAAGTTCATCGTGCAGTTCATGGATGAGCCCACCGGCACCGGGCTCAACTACGAGCGCATCAACGGCAGCCGCGATCCCCAGCTCCGCTCCCTGCGCGTCGATCAGGACTACCGCTGCATCGTCCGCGCCCCGGAGAAGGGCAGCACCTACGTGCTCCTCTGGGTCGATAAACACGACGACGCCTATGCCTGGGCGCGCCGCATCGCCTGCCAGGTCAACCGCGTCTCCGGCGCCCTCCAGATCGTTGATGTGGAGAAGGCCGAGCAGTCGGTGGGTGATGCGATCAGCGCCGCAGTGGAGCAGGCCCTGGCCGCCATGCCCCAGGCCCCGGCAGCGCTCTTCTCAGGACTTGCCGACGACGACCTGACCCGGGTTGGCGTGCCTCCGGCCCTGCTGCCTTCCGTCAGGGCGCTGCGCCATGAAGACGACCTGGCCAAGCTGCTGGAATGGCTGCCACCGGAGTGCGTCGACGCTCTCATCCTCCTGGCCGGCGGACGAGATCTCGCCGAGGTCCTGGCCGAGCTGGAGAAGGAGTCCGGTGATGACATCGATCCCGACGATGTCGACACCGCCCTGGATCGGATCGACAGCCAGGCGGAGTTTGTCGTCATCACCGATGACGAGGCGATGGAGGCGATGCTCTCGGCGCCGATGGAGCAGTGGCGCGTGTTCC
>CAYNGR010000304.1:0-2057 GCA_964396755.1 uncultured Cyanobium sp.
TCGCCTGGTCCTTCATCTTGAGGACGTGGTCCACGGTGATGATGTCGCAGTTGCCGGTGGTGGTGACGTAGATGTCGCCCACGCCCAGGGTGCTCTCGATGGTGTTGACCTCGAAGCCTTCCATCGCGGCCTGCAGGGCGTTGATGGGGTCGATCTCGGTGACCACCACGCGGGCGCCGTACGCGCGGAGGCTGTGGGCCGAGCCCTTGCCGACATCCCCGTAGCCGCAGACCACGGCGACCTTGCCGGCGATCATGACGTCGGTGGCGCGCTTCAGGCCGTCGGCCAGCGACTCGCGGCAGCCGTAGAGGTTGTCGAACTTCGACTTGGTGACCGAGTCGTTCACGTTGATCGCCGGAACCAGCAGCTTGCCCTGCTCGGCGAACTTGTAGAGGCGGTGCACGCCGGTGGTGGTCTCCTCGGAGACGCCGCGCCAGGCCTGGACGATCTTGGTCCAGATGCCGGGCTTCTCCTTGGCCACGCGCTTGAGGAGGTCCTTGATGACCTGCTCCTCGTGCGAGCCGCTCTTGCTGTGGACCCACTTGTCGCCCTGCTCGAGCTCGTAGCCCTTGTGGATGAGCAGGGTCACGTCGCCACCGTCGTCGACCACCAGCTCGGGGCCCTGGTCACCCGGATGAAGCACGGCCTTGAGGGTCAGCTCCCAATACTCCTCGAGCGTCTCGCCCTTCCAGGCGAACACCGGGGTGCCGGTCGCGGCGATGGCCGCGGCGGCGTGGTCCTGGGTCGAGAAGATGTTGCACGAGGCCCAGCGCACCTTGGCGCCGAGGTCGACGAGCGTCTCGATGAGCACGGCCGTCTGGATGGTCATGTGCAGCGATCCGGTGATGCGCACCCCCTTCAGGGGCTTCTGCTTGGCGTACTTCTTCCGGACGGACATCAGGCCGGGCATCTCGTGCTCGGCGACGGCGATCTCCTTGCGACCCCAGTCGGCCAGGGCGATGTCGCGGACGATGTAGTCCTTGCCCGACGGGGTGTTCGCGGCGAAGGCGCCGAGGTTGGGCAGCGCGGCGGCCACGTCGGCGAGGGCGGTGGCGGCGGCGGATTTCTTGGCTTTGGCCATGGAATGGATTCTTGGAGGGATGTCTGGGACGGAGTGGTGGATTACTTCACGGCCTTCTGCAGCGCCTTGACCTTGTCGACGGCCTCCCAGGTGAGGTCCTTGTCGTCCTTGCCGAAGTGACCGTAGTTGGTGGTCTTGGAGTAGATCGGGCGCAGCAGCTTGAGCTGGCTGACGATGTCGGCCGGCTTGAAGCTGAACACCTCCTCGACCGCGGCCGTGATGGCTCCGTCGGTGAGGCCTTCCTTGGCGGTGCCGAAGGTGTTGACGTACACGCTGACGGGGTCGGGATAGCCGATGGCGTAGGCGAACTGGATCTCGGCGCGATCGGCCAGGCCGGCCGCGACGATGTTCTTGGCGACGTAGCGGCCCATGTAGGCGGCCGAGCGGTCGACCTTGGAGGGATCCTTGCCCGAGAAGGCGCCGCCGCCGTGGCGGCCGAACCCACCGTAGCTGTCGACGATGATCTTGCGGCCGGTCAGACCGGTGTCGCCCTGGGGCCCGCCCACCACGAAGCGGCCGGTGGGATTGATGAGGAACAGCGTGTCCTTGGTCAGCAGGTTCTTGGGCAGGACCTTCTTGATGACCTCCTCGATGCAGAATTCCTCGATGGTGGCGTGATCCACATCGGCGGCGTGCTGGGTGGAGATCACCACGTTGGAGATGGCCACCGGGCGGTTGTTCTCATACACCACCGAGACCTGCGACTTCGCGTCGGGGCGGAGCCACGGGGCGGCCTTACCGGCCTTGCGGATCTGGGTCAGCTTCCGTCCCAGGCGGTGGGCGAACATGATCGGCGCGGGCATGAGCTCGGGCGTCTCGTTGCTCGCGTAGCCGAACATCAGGCCCTGGTCGCCGGCGCCCTGCTCGGCCTTCTTCTTGCCCTTGGCGGCCTTGGCGTCCACGCCCTGGGCGATGTCGGGCGACTGCTGGGTGACGTACACGTTCACCATCACCTTGTCGGCGTGGAACACGTCGT
>CAYNGR010000305.1:0-2047 GCA_964396755.1 uncultured Cyanobium sp.
TGGCGGAGTATTGCGTTCCTGAGTAAGAGCCACTCACCGTGCCGGTGTTGGAGTAGTTGCCGGTGACGGCCGTGCCACTGGCTGTGTAGATCCAGCTCTCGCCGACTTCGAGGAGCTTGTCGCCGTCATCACCGCTGACGTAGACCGGCGTCACACCAGCCACGCTGTCGCTCACCGTCACGCCGCTTAAAGGGACGTTCGTGTTGTTGGTGACAGTGTATGTCCAGCTGATCGTCTCGCCGGTGAAGATGTGCAGTCCGTCGCCTGACTTGAGGCCGTCGACCGTCACCTTGTCGAGCACTAGGTTGCCGCCTGGGATGATGTCTGAGCCTCTGAAGTTGACCGTCTTGTTGGCTCCGCCAAGCACGGCCTGGAACACGCCGCCAATTTGCGAGGCACCTTCGCCGACTGGCACGGTTGCTGGAATCGACGTGTAAAAGACATAGGCAGGGCTGTTGGCGGCTCCATTGACCGGGAACAGGGGCGCAGCAAACCGCCCGCCGACGAGCAGGCTCAAGTTGATTCTCTCCCCTGGGTTCGGGTCCCGATCATTCGGGGTGAACTGCACCTCCCAGAACTGGTAGCCAGGTTCCAGGCGCACTACGAACGGATCGCCGCCCCCGCCGCTCCCGCCGACCATCACATTCGTCTGAGATGTGTAGAACCCGAGGTAACTGGAGGCAAGTCCATCGGCGTTCGTGATCTGAAACCCGTCACCGGTCGCTGCGCTGAGGCCGGCGATGATGGGCTTGTAGATGCCACCGTCGAGCGTGTCGAGTGTGGCCAGATGGTTGGCTGTCTCCGTGAACCCCAGAGCGCCTTTGACGTCTCGATTCAGGTCCAGTCCAAAGACGATCGTGTACCTGATTCCTTCGTTCAAGGTCATGTCCACCTTGAACGGCGTCACCATTCCCTCCTTGTAGAACCGCTGGGCGCCATCGGGGCGCCATGCCATCAGGTTGGGATCCCAGGCGTTGAAGCCGTCGATCTCTCGGCTGGCAACAAGGGCTTCCGTAACGGACGGTGCCGCAGCCTGGAAGGAGGTTGTCCCCGCCTTGCCGGTGCTCACATCCTCGGCCGTGCGGTGCACCCGCGCATTCTTGGCATCCTTGGGCGGCACGTTCCAGTCGCTCACGCTGATGCCGTTCACGCTGATGCCCTTCGCGCTTCCATCCCCATCCCTTTTGCTGCCATCGGTGACGTCAGACGTCTTGCCGAGATCGGGTTTGTCGGCGATTCCGTAGAGCCTGGCCTCATCGACCGGCGTGGGCCGGATCGTGCCGTCCGGCGCCAAGCCGCTGGTGGTGATCCCAGCGGTCTCTCCCTTGGTGTCGTTGACCTTGTCCGTGCTCACTGTGCGTGAGGGTGTCGTCGTGATCGGTTCGACGACTGGTCCTGCCGAGGCGTGGCCAAGGGCTTCCCTCTCGCTCGTCGCGTCGTGCGATTGCGAGTTCCGCGTTCTTGTCAGCGCGCCTCGGATGCGCTGGCCGAACCATGAGGCTTGTGAGCGATTCCTTGCCTTTTTGCCTGCCATGGCGAAGACCCTCTTGAAGGTGTGATCAATGGCAAATCAGCCCTGCATCACAGCCCATCCATGGGGCAACAACGGACCAGTGGTTTGGCTTGCGGTGCAGGGCCTGGCGCGATGACGACTCGCGGCTCAATCAGGACATCAATCCGGGAGGCATCACCTGGGGGTGGATGCCTCTGGATGTCCACAAGCTCACCATGGGCGCGATTGATCGGTCGCCATTGCCACCATCCGCAGGCTTGCCGCGTGATTGCGGCACCAGCCAATGACTTTCTCCGCCATACAGCCCTGGTGAACCGGATCGGCTGATCCGGTCAGGTGTTCTCCATCCCTGGGTCGGATGGTTGCCTGGTGCAGGCTGAATCGCGATGGATGGATCTCGCCGGCCAGCGTCTGCTCTCGCCTCCTGGATTCAGCGCGATGACCCTGACTCACGTCCGGCATCGACGCTCGTCGACTGACCCCTGTGTCGGCCCAGTCAGCACGAGCGGGGGATGGCGAGCCCATGCGCCGGCT
>CAYNGR010000306.1:0-2028 GCA_964396755.1 uncultured Cyanobium sp.
GGAGTCCGCCCTCCCGCTAGCTAAAATGTCAAAGTACGAATGCATGATTACATGACTGTTACAGTGATGTTATAGAAACACCCCAAAAATGGGGGTCAAAATCACTGACTTTGTGTCAATTTTACGACACAAAAATGACCCCTTAGGTTCAAAATTGGGGTCAAAAATGGGGTCTCTAAAAATTCTTTTTTTTTTGCGAAAATTTGGACACCGTCTACCTGTTTGTCTACTATTTTGGGTAGACATATTTCGGCTATCACCTCATCCCAAAATAGCCACAATTTGTCTACTAAAATCGCCAAAAATAGGTAGACATATGATTTTAAAAATCATCCCAAAAATCACAAAACTAGGGCAAAAATCACGGTTTTACGAGCCTTTGCAACAGGCGTCTACTGGAATTGATGGAATAGGTAGACAAGATAGTAGACACGGTCAATTTGAGTACTAAAGTACGCATATTTTAATACTCACGCAAAATGAAGCAAGACAGACTCGAAAGTCAAGGTTTCGTAATACGGTTTTGTGCGATTTTATGACACAATTTTAACCATCGCTGATTTAGGTACTAAAGTAAGCAGACAACTTGTCTACTATTTAGGTTCAAAAAACAGGTAGAAATCGCCGTAGACCCTCGTCTCGGGCGTTTCATGGGTTCTGAGTCATAAAGGGGGGTACAAGCGTTAATTTACCGTTAAATCAGGGCTTAAAATCGATTTTACGATTTAGGCTCATGAGCAGGCAGGGGTTGCAATCAGTAGGCAGGGTAGGGTATTGCAAGAGTGTAAGAGGTGATGACGGTTGTCAGTAGAGGGGGGAGGGGGGAAGCGGCGGCGGGAAAAGCGTTTATCCCACCATAAAATTTTTGTCCAGCCAAATACCTCATGTTACACAAATGCACAATAACCATTTTGAGTTAGGTTCTCTAATAGTTATAGGGGTAGCCCTATGCTAGCTTAAGGGTATATTTGGGGTCAATAACAAATAATTGCAATTTGTCACTATTTAATCTGTTTGCACTATTACAACTATATACTAATTTAGCATCAAATATTTTGATAGGGGTAGCCCTAACCAAACAGAAACAATATATATATAATAAGGGAGACATTTTTCAAACAAACTACGTCTTCCTAATTGTCCTCCATGACTACCTCCGAAGCAATAACAAGGGTAAGGAATATACTTCTTACCCGATACCCCGACTACTTTGAAAAAGCCCCAGCAGAACGGGTCTTGCTTGCGGCGGCGGTGCTGTCCGATGACATCAAGGTGCGTGAGGAGGGCGGGAATAACAAGGGCGAATGGGTTGAAGCTATTCTCGGTAGCGTCAAGCTGGGCGAGGGCTACCCCTGGTGTGCCGCTCTTATAGAATTTTGTTGCGATGTGGCTAAGGTTGAGCAGATTGGGTTGTCCGATAGAGCAAGTGCCGCAGTTGCTGAGTGGCTATCATGGGCTAAGGCAAATGGTAAGGTGGTCAAAGACCCGCAACGAGGAGATTTGTGCGTGTGGATTCGCCCCGAGGGCAATCACATGGGTATAGTCGTTACACCAGGCACGTCCTACATTAACTCCATTGAGGGCAACACGTCCTCTGGGGCAGAAGGTAGCCAACGAGACGGTGGTGGGTGTTACAGACGCTCACGATTACGGTCAGCATGGACGCACTTTATCAGGATATAGTTATGGAAAACCCTACCCCACCCCACACCTTCTTCGATTTTCTCTCATCTGCTTGGGGATGGATTACTGGACTCCTTGGTGGAGCCATGTGGGTAGGAAAAATCCAAACACGGGTGCAACAACTAGAAGACCAGCACCTCGACCTAAAGAATCTTCCTGTTCAGGTAGCAAAAATTGAGGCTAAAATAGACCTCCTGCTACAGGACAGAAAAAACACACCATGAACAACATCCAGACCACGTTTACCTTTAACTCATTGGAAGAAAAGTTTCGACTTGGTCTATTGTCCGACCTCCACTTTGGTGCATCATCCATGTGCAAGTCAGTACTTAAGTACGACTTTGA
>CAYNGR010000307.1:0-2020 GCA_964396755.1 uncultured Cyanobium sp.
ATCCAATCTTGTGCAAAAAATGATGATGAGTATGTATATCCTGCCTCTGCAAATATTGCATCTAATACAGGTTTTATTCTGATTGCAGGTTTAAAGTTTTGAATACTCAATGCACCATTCACATCATCCATTCCAAACAATTCGTATTCACCTTGTGTGAATTGATATCCTGAACCATAATCTGCAAGTGGATAAACTATATCACCACTAAAAAGATTACCTGTCCAACTTGCTGTAATGTTGTTGTAAGAGGATGTATGATTGTATACTGCTAAAGAACTTAAATCAGTTAAAAAGTTTCTATTGATATCTCTTGCAAAAGATGAAAGAGAACCATAGATTGTAATCTCATAACTTTCAATAAATTTATTTGCACGAACATTTACTTTATTTAATTGCAAATATCCATTGATAAGATATATTGAGTCAAAATCAATATAACATGGCACCTTTATATTAGTTGCAAATAAGAATGGATTTTGAATAGAGATGTCATATACATGTTCAAAGAAAGCATTGTTTACTTTTGTTCCAGGTATTGTAATCTGACGAGTAAAGTCAGCAGGCAAAACACCTATATCAAATAGACCTGTTACATTATTTGATAACTTTAAATCTTCATCTTGAAATACATCCAATTGTGTTCCATCTGCAATCAATCGGAATGTAAACGCCTGCGTAGAAATTATTCCCATTACATTATTAGTTTATAAGGTTGACCTAATTGGAACTCAAATTGATATTGAATTAACTTATCTACCACACCAGTTTTAAATTGTATATTATTTGTTACAATACTAATTGGTTTAATAGCACCCGTTGTTTCATTTGTTATCCAATAAATCTCATCACTTACTAATAATTGTTTTAAGATATCATTATAAGACTCAGGTAACCACCAAGTATTAACACTTAATGTTTGTATATTATCTACAATGTATGCAGTATTTGCAGTATCGTAGTTTTGATAAGAAAGTGTAGAACTTTCCCATGTTCCTAGTTGTGGTTGATAATTTTTTCTTTCTGTTTGGAATGATTGTCTATTCACCATATAGAAGTTTAACCAATCAAATTGTCCAAAACGATTTTTCCATTTTATTCTTACATTAGGATATTTTTGCTCACAATCAATGTTATATCTGATTGGACTACCTAATGGAGATGCACCATTATATGGTTGGACTGTAAAATAAGTTAAACCTATTGTTGTTAATGGAAATCCACTTTGAGATGGGCCTATTGGATATTGTTGTATTTGTCCTGAAGAACTTGCATTTGCAGTTAAAGTATAATCAGCAGTTCCTGTATTACCTGTGTAAAGGATTTTAGTTGGAGTTGTTGCACCAATGTTTCCACCATATACAGATGATAAACCTCTATTATCTATAAATGCAGATTGTGTTGCAGGTCCATCGGTCATTAAAGGCCAATAAGGAGTTGTTGTTTGCATTTGTTGTCCAATAGTTTCTTGGAATACACCATATCCATCTATTGCTTTATATGTTGCAGATTTTAGATGTGAGCCAGTTACAAATGTTGCACCTGAAAGATATTGCCAATAGAAATCAACTGCAAAATAAACTACATTTGACCCATTCTGTTGTGCATAATCTGTAAGTGTTGAATTGATTATTCTATTTAAATCAAATATACCTACATTTGCAGTATTTGGATATTTTGCAATCGTATAGTTTGCAAGAGATGATGATGCATTTGTTCCACCTTGCCAATAATATAATTCACCAACATACTGAAATGATGATGATGTAAGTGTTGCAGTATTGCTTTCACTCAATGAAAATATTATCGGTGATTGAGCAAATGAACAACTTGCTGGTGTTTGTAAAAGGGATAAAGCCATTGATATTCTTTAATATAATAACCACCTTTTTTAGAAAAGTATGTGATACTAATACTCAGCTTCCATTTTATCCAACTCTGCAGCAATATTTCCTATTACCATTTTATCAACCATATCTTCATAATATTGGTTTAACATTGATTGGACAGTTGGGTCATT
>CAYNGR010000308.1:0-1998 GCA_964396755.1 uncultured Cyanobium sp.
CCGGCGCGCACGGCGGCGTTCACCGCACCGGTCTCGCCGCGCACCATCACGGTGACGTAGCCGCCGCCGACGAATTCACGGGCCACCAGGGTGACTTCGGCTGCCTTGGTCATGGCGTCAGCCGCTTCGATGGCGGGCACCAGACCGCGGGTTTCGATCATGCCGAGAGCGATGCCGTGAACGGTGGGAGCCATGGGAGAGAGCGCGGAGGAGGGTGAAACGGGGGGCTTGGACGCACCGCCGCGATTGCCGCCGGAGCGGACAGGCGTGGCGGTGGCCTGAGGCTGCCGGCGGGTGCGGGCGGCCGTCGAGGCGGTGGAGCGGGCAGGGGCGGAGGCGGCCCGCTTGCTGTCGGTGGCTCCCCTGCTGCCGGAGGCAGGCGGGAGCGCCGCGGGTGCGGCCTTGGCGGGGGCCGCGGCCGGTGCTGCGGCTGCCTGAGCCGTCGCTGGACTGACCGCAGCAGGGCTCACTGCAGCCGGCGTGGTGCCGGCGGGCGGCTGGCTGGCCGCTGCCGGGGTGGCGGGAGTGGGGACTGCTGCGGAGCTGGCCGCCGCTGTGCTTCCGGCAGCGGCAGCCGGCGTGGTGGGGGCAGTGGAGGAGGCTGCAGCGGAGCTGGCCGCCGCTCTGGCGCTGCTGCGGGTTCGGGAGGTACGGCTGGCCATCGCTCAGGTGGGCAGGGGTTGGCAGAACGGAGTGGACGGAGGCTCGCAGGGAAGCTGCAGGGGGAACACGTCAGCCATCGGGTTCCCAGAAGTCGATGATTCCGCCGATCGTCAGATCCGTCTGAACGCTGGGGTCGGGGCAGGCCAGTCGTGCCGCTGAACCGCTGGCTGTGAACACCCAGTTGCCCACGGAGGCACCGACGGGATCGACGCCGACGCTCAGCTTGCCTTTGTTGTTGCGCAGCACGCGCAGGTTGTAGTGGGCCAGACCCGACACCCGCTGGGAGCAGACGAGCGAACCGGTCACCTGCATGATTTCCATCAGCTCTTGCCTCCGCCGGAGCTATCGCCCGGTTTGGCGGGCTCACTGGCTGGAGCCTTGCCGGCATCCGGATCCCAGTGGTCGATGATGCCGACGATGGTGAGATCGCTGGGGTAGGACTTGCTGCCGGCGGCCTCGCGCGCGGCGGAGCTGCCGACGCAGATCACCCAGTCACCCGGAACGCAGCCGACGGCATCGACGGCCACCTTCTTGGTGCTGCCGTCGAGCACCACCAGCAGGTGCTTGTGCTCGAAGTCGGGGATGCGGTTGGTGGACACCAACGGCTTCACCACCTTGCAGATCAGCATCTCAATGACCTCCCGGTGTCGCGAAGCGGATCGTGGAAGTCACCGTTTCGGCGGGCACATGCCGGTCCTGATCCCGGATCGTCAGCAGGGCGTGCAGCAGCCCTTCATGCACCAAGTCGGCATAGCGAGCCTCGATCGCCGCCAGCACCCGCTCGCCGTGACGGATCGCCCGGTCGCGGGCCCCCGGCACGTTGCCGTGGTAGTCGAAGCGCACCACCACAGGGATCGGCAGGCCGCGGCTGACGTTCAGACCGCGGAAGATCTTGACTCCCACGTCCAGATCAGCGGCGCCCTCCTCGACCGTGTCCATGTAGGCGAAGTAGGTGAGATTGCGCAGATGTATCTCCTTGAAGCCGATGCCAAGGCCGATGAAACGTTCGGCGTGGCCGGCGTCGTTGTAATGGCCGCCGTGGAACTCCCGCACGTAATCGATCTGGGAGATGTTGTGCTCCAGCAGCCGTGCAATCAGTCGCACCATGCCAGGGTCGGGGCTGCTGGCGGCAGCCTCCTCGACCAGCGCGGCGATGCGCAGCCGACCCTCCTCAGGGCTGAGGTGGCGGGTGGCCTCATGCACGTCGAGGGCATCGACCCAGCGATCCAGGCGGGTGCTGCCATCCATGCCGGGCACATGCACGCGGATCGCGTCGGTGTCGGTGTCGATGCCCATCAGCAGCAGATCCACCGAAGCGCCGCAGCAGAAGCTGTT
>CAYNGR010000309.1:0-1996 GCA_964396755.1 uncultured Cyanobium sp.
ACGCCGCAAGGTCGCCCCGTTGCAGCCAGGCGACCAACGAATCGCGCAGCGCCGCCTCTTCCATTGCGGAGCCCTGCGCAACGCCCGCGCCCCAGAAAGCCGCGCAAACCACCCAACCGAGCACCGTGCGTTTCATTCCCCTTTGCGTTGTTTCGCCATGATGAAATCCGATAACTCCACCGATTCAGGCACTTGCAGCTTGCGGCGAACCGAAGAACTCAGGTTGTAGACATGGCCTGAACTGAGTCGGTGGATGCGCGCAAATTCCTTCGTCCGCAGGCCCGCGGCCAGGTGAATGACAAATTCCTCCTCCCGTCGCGTGAGGTTGCGCATTCCTTCTCCCAAACGCATCAAACGGGCAAGGCCTCGCCGCCGCACCACTTCCACCAGCAACCACCGCACCTCCGCTCCCGCCCGCCGCCCGTCCAACCCGGCAAGCCGTTTGCGCAGCGACTGGACCAGTTCTACCTCCCGTTCCGCACTCCACCGCTGGGCACGCCGCCGCGCACGCCACATCCCGCCAGCTTGTGCGATACCGCCCACCGCAACGAGGAATAGCACTGCCGCACCCCACCGCACCGTGCGCACGAGGAAAGGCCATGTACTGAGGATGTGCCCGCGCTGATCTCCGGAAGTTCCCGGCGCCCATCCTTCGCCGACTTTGCCGATGCTGCCCAAGACGAGGGGCAACTGCCTCACCTCTTTCCACACCGCCTCCAGCGGCAACTCGCCCCAAACCTGCGACCTCCACGGCTCATACAACGACGCATACACCCCCAACTCAGCCACCGCTGCAGCGGTATCCGCATCGGCGATCGCCTGCAGTTCCGGAAGGTGCGACACGAAGTCAACCAGGGCATCGCGCTGCAGCACGTACGCCGTCACCACCCCCAATACCCCCGCAGTTCGGATCCCTTCGATGTCCGTGAAGGCCATCTGATCGAAGACTTGCCCCGCCTCTTCCGCCCTTCCAAGCTGCATGTACGCCTGCAGTTTTGAACTCAAAATCAGGATGTTCCATTCTGGCCGCACATTTGGTGCGGGCCCGCCGGCACGCAACTCATCCGCTAACGCCTGCTCGGCAAGTTCCGTCCACCCTAAGGCATCTTGCCACTTGTTCGCCATGCCGGCCGCGGCAGCCAGATTCAGCAAAATCAGCGGGTGATCGCATTCCTCGGGAAACATCTCGTACGCCTGGGCGAGGCATGCAAACGATTCGTCGTACGCGCCGAGGTCGGAATACACCACCCCCGCGGCGTGCAGGGCCTGAACACCGAGCTTCGGAGCATGCGTGGTCCGAGCAACACGCTGGAAACCAGCTACCGCCTCCTCGTACCGGCCGCTGAGGTGTGCGTTTGCGGAGCGCATGTACACGAGCAGGGGCGGCGCTTCGCCGCAGGAAACGGTGTCGACGTCTTTACAGGGGACGCGGCGTGCCACCGCCGCTTGGAGAACGAGGTATTCCCCGATGAGCAGCGAATCGCACGGCACGGCATCGCGCTGCCCGAGGATGCGCCTTCCGGCGGACTCCATCCTGCCCGGCTCGAATTCGAATTGCGCAGGGAGCTCCTTCATTCGCTCGTGCAACGAATGGAGATCCTGAGCACACACCGCTCCGCTCAGCACCCACAGGGCCATCCCGACGGTTCGCTTCATGGTCTGCAAAGTACAGGGATGCCCGCATGAGAAGACGTGATATCCGATATCATGATTCGTGTGACGCCTCGTCACGATATCATAATGCCTCCTCAATGCTCTCATCCACCCGCGTGACGCATCCGAACCCCGCTGACCGCACAGGGTATCTTTTGTCTCAGAATCTAACCTTTTTATCGACTTAAAATGCGAACTCAACGCCATTTTGAGCGCCTTGTGCGCGGTGTTTTTGGCCGGTCTGTCCGTTGGGCGGCCTGCATCTTGCTGTGTTCAGGCGTCGCAACACTCGCCCAGGCGCAATCCACCGCAGTGGTTCAGCACGGCAACGGTTCGAAGATCT
>CAYNGR010000310.1:0-1946 GCA_964396755.1 uncultured Cyanobium sp.
ACCTTCCAAGTGCTGCGATCAAAAGTCTCAGCCCTGCTGAGTACGCTGCGACAACGCGTGCAAAGCGTGCTGGCAAGGCTGCGGGGAAACAGTTCGTAGCGCAGCCCAAAACAATTGCCAAGAAAACGGCGAGGTTTAGATAATGGCCATTACGTCCGGAACATCATCTTTCGATCTCGATCTTTCGGAGATCGTTGAGGAGGCGTTTGAGCGCTGCGGGGCTGAGTTGCGCACTGGCTATGATCTGCGCACGGCACGAAGGTCCCTGAATTTGATGTTCACCGATTGGGCCAACCGCGGCTTGAACATGTGGACGTTTGAGCAAGGTCAGATCGTCTTGACACAAGGGCAGTCAACGTATGCCTTGCCCACCGATACGGTGGATCTGATTGAGCATGTCATCAGGACTGGGGCCGGGAATGCCTCGACTCAGGCGGACCTGACAATCACTCGCATAAGTGTTTCTACGTATGCGACGATCCCAAACAAGTTGCAGCAGGCGCGTCCAATCCAGATTTGGATTCAGAGGATGAATGCACAAAGTTCGCCGACGGGAGCAACGCTCAACGGTAACGTGCAGATTGCCGACACAACCATTACCGTCACGCCAAACACAGACGCCCTGCCGCCGTCAGGATTTGTGAAGATTGGCGCAGAGATTATTTACTACGGCGGCAAGACCAGTACCACACTGACAAACTGTGCGCGGGGCCAGTCTGAAACTACTGCCGCGTTCCATGCTACCGGCTCGACCGTCACGTGGGAGCAGCTGCCTGCAGTAACTGTGTGGCCAACGCCCGATAACACCCAGACCTACACGCTGGTTTATTGGCGCCTGCGCCGCACTCAGGATGCGGGCAACGGCGTAAACGTGATGGACGTGCCGTTTCGCTTTGTAAACGCAATGGTGGCCGGCTTGTCTTACTACATGGCACTGAAGATCCCCGGCGCTATGGACCGTTTGCCCATGCTAAAGCAACAGTACGACGAGGCTTGGGACTTGGCCAGCAGCGAGGATCGTGAGAAGGCTGCTGTACGGTTTGTGCCGCGGCGTGCATTTATGGGCTGGGGTCCGTAATGCCTAACCAGTTTGCATCAGGCAAATACAGCATTGCTGAGTGTGATCGCTGCGGTCAGCAGTTCAAACTCAAGCAGCTGAAAGAAGAGATCATTAAGACCAAGAGGTACAACCTTTTGGTTTGCCCTGAGTGCTGGGACCCGGATCAGCCGCAGCTCCAGTTGGGTATGTACCCGGTGTACGACCCGCAGGCGGTCAGGAATCCACGAAGAGACACAACGTATGTAACGTCGGGCACGAACGTGGACGGTTTTCCATCGGGCGGCTCTCGTGACATCCAGTGGGGATGGAACCCTGTCGGGGGGTCGAGCCAGTACGATAATGGCATGACTCCAAACTTTCTGGCGTTGACGGTTTCCGTCGGCACTGTGACAATATCCACATCGGCATAAGGAGCCAAAAATGGACGCAAAAACCGCAGTTCACAAGCATGAGAAAAACATGCATCCCGGCAAGCCCATGACCAAGCTGGCCAAGGGCGGCAAGACCAACGCTCAGATGAAGGCTATGGGCCGCAATCTGGCCAAGGTCGCAAACCAGAAGAAGTCCTCTTTTACCTACAAAAAAGGGGCCTGATCATGGCCAAGTACAGTATGAAAAAGGGCGGCAAAGAAGTCGGCCCTGCTTCTGTTTATGCGGAGCCCCACACCATGCAAGGCAAAAAAGTAAAAGCCGAAGCCAACCCCGGTTCCGGCCCCGATCACAGCAGCACCGATACCGTGAACATGACTGTTGGCAATCACACCAAGCGTGTGAACAACACCGTGAAAACCAGCGGCATCAAGATTCGCGGCACTGGCGCAGCAACCAAAGGCGTGATGGCCCGTGGGCCGATGGCGTAAGACATGAACTACACCCAGTTGAGCGC
>CAYNGR010000311.1:0-1936 GCA_964396755.1 uncultured Cyanobium sp.
ACATCATCACTGGCCACCACACTCACCACCGCCGCGCTCGGCGCTAGCGTGTCGATGCTGATGCTGGGGGTTGTGCCCGCACCGCCGCTGTTACCAGCGGCATCGGCATAAGCACCACTGGCCACCGTGATACTGGCACTGCCAGAGGCTAGGCCCGCCGTGGGAGTGAAGGTCGCCGTACGCGTCAAGCCGCTACCGCTCAAACTGCTCAGCGTGCCACCCGTGGTGGTGATGTCTGCGTCGACAAATCCGACCGGAGCTTCACTGAAGGTGAAGGTGATCGTCGCCGTCTCGCCCACCTTGACCGCACCCACATTGCTCGTGATCGCCAGGGTGGGGGTAGTGTTGTCGAGGCGATATCCTGCATAACTCTGGCCGACCAAATCTACGGCCCACGGCTGGGAGCTTGTCCGACCAGTAACCGTTGCACTGTTCAGGGCAATCGACGTCACGCTGAACGTTCCGTTACCTGACGCGGCAGTGCCTGTAAAAACCAGCTCATTCGTCCCTGTGCCACTTTGATAGGTGGCGACCACGGTTTGCCCCCCAGCACTAAAGACAATGGTCGGAGTGCCACCCGTGATGTCGACTGCTTCAGAAAGCAAAACGCTGAAAGTCAGCGCGTCACCCTGTCTGCCAACAGAAGTCGTACCCACGGCATCGGTGACCACGAAGCTCTGGATCACTGGGGCCGCGACCACACCCAGACTGAAAGTCTGAATTGCGCTGAGCCCACCTCCATCTGTTGCAGTCACGGAAATATTGCTGGCGCTTGCGACGCCAGAGGCAGTCCCGCTCAACACCCCAGTGCTGCTATTGAGGGTGAGTCCCGCAGGCAAGCTACCTGCAGTAACAGCGTAGCTGAGCGTGCCAAAAGAACTCGTGGCATCGATATCAGAAAAATAACTCTGCAGCCCCAGACTGAAGGGCTGATTGGCCACGGCCGTTTGTGTGCCGATACTGCCGGTGGTGGCCGGCGCTTCGTTAAGGTTAGTCACCCCAAGGGTGACGGCCCTCTCCGAGGCATTGCCGGCAGCATCCGAGGCCACCACCGTGAAGCTATAACTGGATTTAACTTCAAAGTTAGGGTTGTCCGTCAGCGTGACCACGCCGGTGCTGCTGTTGATGCTGAACGCCGAAACATCACCCGTAGAGGCCTTCAGGCTGTAGCTGATGCCTGCACTGATATCGGCGGCGTCTGTCGCTGTGCCCGTATACACAAGCTGCCCAGCACCCGAATTCTCATTGATGGCTGTGGCTGTGGCCGCCGAGGTGATCGTGGGCGCCACCTCATCCAAGTTATTAATTGCAAGCGCCACCGCTCTCTCGCTGGTATTACCCGCTGCGTCGGTGGCCACCACCGTGAAGCTATAACTGGACTTAACTTCAAAGTTAGGGTTGCCGGTCAACGTCACCGCGCCCGTACTGCTGTTGATGCTGAACGCTGAGAAATCACCCGCGCCGGGCTTCAAGCTGTAAACGATCGCGCCGGCATCGGAGGCGCTTGCGGTGTAGATGACCTGGTTTGCGCCGCTGTTCTCATTGATGGCAGTCGCTGTGGCTGTACTGCTGTAGATCGGCGCCAGCGTGTCGATGCTGATGCTGGGGGTTGTGCCCGCACCGCCGCTGTTACCAGCGGCATCGGCATAAGCACCACTGGCCACCGTGATACTGGCACTGCCAGAGGCTAGGCCCGCCGTGGGAGTGAAGGTCGCCGTACGCGTCAAGCCGCTACCGCTCAAACTGCTCAGCGTGCCACCCGTGGTGGTGATGTCTGCGTCGACAAATCCGACCGGAGCTTCACTGAAGGTGAAGGTGATCGTCGCAGTCTCGCCCACCTTGAGGGCAGCCACATTGCTCGTGATCGCCAGGGTGGGGGCCAGCGTATCGATGCTGATGCTGGGGGTTGTGCCCGCACCGCCGCTGTTACCAGCGG
>CAYNGR010000312.1:0-1910 GCA_964396755.1 uncultured Cyanobium sp.
TAGAGCGCTGCGATCGCACCGCAGAGGTCAGGGGTTCGAGTCCCCTATTCTCCATGGCCCTTTCTTCCTAGCCGCGGTCTGTGCCGCCCGCCCAGCCAGGGGCTGCGGGCCAAGGCTGGCGAAAGGCCGCACCCCAAGCTGCGATGCAATGAAGCCGGCGATCTCCTGGAACGATGAGGCAGAACAGCTGCTGCGGGAGGTGCCTTTCTTCGTGCGTCCAGCGGTGCGGCGACGCATTGAGTCGCTGGCTGCCGAGGCCGGTCTGACGGCAGTCGATGCCGACTTTTACCGCCAGGCCCGCGACAGTTTCGGCCGGAAGCGGTCCGGCGATGATGTAAAAGGGTGATCTGAACCGTCAGAGCCGTACCTGATCGATGTCGCAATCCAAACGTGAGCAGGTGGTGAGTCACCTGCGCTACATCCGTCAGGAGCTGCGCGAAATGCATCAGGGAGTCATGGAGGATGGCCTGCTGCCCGAGGCCGGTGAGGTGCGCGGCGTGATGGCGCAGATGGAGGCCCTGCTGGAGCTGCTGGAGGGCAAGGGCAGCCGCAAGAAGGACGGCGACATCTGAACCCGCCTTCTCTCCACCCCTTCTCCTGAGTCTCAGGACGCGCCCGTCAAGGGGCTCCCAGGACGATCGGGGTGGCGGCCGGACCCGCTTGCAGGGACCCGCAGCCGTTGGTTCCTTAGGGGGTCCCCATCACTCGGCCCGGGCCTTTGGTCAGGGCTTTTTTTATTGGCATCCCCTATCTGTGGCGTCCGATCACTGCCAGGACGCCAGAGATGGTGTAAACAAGAGGTGCAGGGCGCGGGCCGGGTGATGGGGATCACCGCCTGGGCGTCCTGGCCATCGGTGGGCTCCGCCTCCCGATTGTGCCAGGTTCCGGGACGATGGCCGCCCTGCACCCCTTTCCTCCGCGTGGGTCGTTCGGCAGCACCGTCCTCGGACATCGCTGCAGCCCCCTGTTGCCGGAGTCCCGAGCGGCTCGGTCCGGGTGGACGGTGCATCTGAGCGGCGAGCGCCGCCGCAGTAGCGTTGCGGCTCAACCTCTGCCGGTCTGTGCCTGCCGGCGGGAGCGGCCGCTCCCCCGTGAGACGGGCCTGTCAGGCACCCAGGGGGTGAGTCCGGCGAGCAGGCTGCCGGCGGGGCGGGCCTGGTGGGTTGTCGTCCCCGTGTGGCCGGGTCTGCCCAGGCGGCCTGAGGCCCCTGACGAGGCAGGCTGAGGCGGCACGGTTCTGCCAGCCTGGGCGTGTTCTGCCGGCCGCTTCGGTGACGCTCTCCCCCCGCTACCAGCAGACCCGCTTTCAGCGCCGTGTCGCCGCCGCTGTCGCGGGGCTGGAGCGCTGGGCGGGCAATCCCTGGCGCCGGGCGTCGCTGCTGCTGATCGTGCTGCTGGGCAGCTTCGCCATCGGCGGCGGCCTCGGCGCGGTCACCGGAGCCCTCAGCGAGATCGATCAGATTCCCGCTCTGGTGTGCGTGCTGCTGCTGGAGACGGCCGTCCGGCTGCGCCGTCCCCTGATCCGACGCCCCGGCGACCGGCTCGGCCTGCAGCTGCTCGACATGACCCGCATGGGCCTGCTCTACGGGCTGATGCTCGATGCCTTCAAGCTGTTCTGACGTCAGCCGAGCGTGACGCCGTCGCCGGTGGCCAGCAGATAGAGCAGGGCCATGCGCACGGGCACGCCGTTGCGCACCTGTTCGTCCACCAGGCTGCGCTGCGGATCGTCCAGCAGGCTGCCGGCCAGCTCCACGCCACGGTTCACCGGCCCCGGGTGCAGCACCGGCACCGTTCTGCCGCACAGGGCCAGCCGTTCGTGGGTGAGCCCGTAGAGGCGGTGGTAGGTGTCGAGGCTGGTGAGCAGCTGCTGCTGCATGCGCTCCTTCTGCAGGCGCAGGGTCATCACCGCA
>CAYNGR010000313.1:0-1903 GCA_964396755.1 uncultured Cyanobium sp.
CGGCGGCGCAGCCCACCGCCTGGAACGGATTGAGCAGCACCGTCGCCCCGCCGCCACGGATCAGCAGGGCGCTGTGCCCGTAGCTGCTGATCGTCACCCCACCGCCGGCGGCCAACGCCGGAGCCGGCAGGGATGACGCCGCGGGCACGAGCGTCAGGGCCGTCGCCGCCAGTGCCCCCGCCAGGCTGGGCCGCCGCTGGGCGAGGCCGGACAATCCGAAACAGGTCATGACCGGCAGGCGGGCAACAGCGTCGGCGAGAAACTAGCAGTGGCTTCAGGCCGGAACTGCCGCGGCGCCGGCCTTGGCAGCCACCGCCGCCGCCTGCCTGAGGAAATTGGCGAGCAGCTGATGGCCAGCTTCGGTGAGCACGCTCTCGGGATGGAACTGCACCCCCTGCAGATGCGGGTAGTCGCGATGGCGCAGCCCCATGATCGTGCCGTCCTCGAGCCAGGCGGTGATCTCCAGGCAGTCGGGCAGGCTGTCGCGCTCCGCCACCAGGCTGTGGTAGCGGGTGGCGGTGAGCGGATCGGGCAGACCTTCGAACACGCCCTGGCCGCTGTGACGCACCGGCGAGGTCTTGCCGTGCATCAGCTCTCTGGCCCGCACCACCCGGCCGCCAAACACCTGAGCCAGGCACTGGTGACCCAGGCACACCCCCAGGGTGGGCGTGCTGGGGCCGAGCTGGCGCAGCACCTCCAGGCAGACACCGGCCTGATCGGGATCACCGGGACCCGGTGAGATCAGGATCGCCGCCGGCGCCAGGTCACGGATCTGCTCGACCGTCAGGGCGTCGTTGCGCTCCACCCGCACCGCCGCCGCCAGCGGGTGCTCGGCCGCCAGCTCCCCGAGGTACTGCACCAGGTTGAAGGTGAAGCTGTCGTAGTTGTCGAGAACCAGAAGCATCGCGGAGGGCGCCGGGTCAGGCCGGCGCTCAGAGGCCAAGGCGGTGCAGCAGCGGCGGCACCAGCAGCAGCAGGGCAATCATCATCGACGACAGCGCCGCCACCAGGACGGCTGCGGCGGCACAGTCCTTGGCGATGCGCGCCAGCGGGTGGAACTGGCGGCCGATCGCCAGGTCGACGACCGCCTCGGTGGCGGTGTTGAGCAGCTCCAGCACCAGCACCGCCGCCACCGTCAGCACCAGCACCGCCAGGCGGTCGGGGCTGAGCTGCAGCCACAGCCCCAGGCCAAACACCAGGCCACCGGTGCCGACATGAATCCGGAAATTGCGTTGGCTGACGAAGCCGTAGGCCAGCCCCTGGGCGGCATAGCGGAAGCTGGCCGGCAGATCTCCCGCCACCTTCCAGGCCCCCAGCCGCAGACGACGACCGCGGCGATTCACCTCATGCAGGGGAGTCGGGCTGTCATCGGGACGGTGCATCGGCATCGGAGGCGGCACTCCCGTCTGAACGGAACCCTACCGCCCCTTTTCGGCAGCGGAACCCCCCTGACGGCAGGCGGGAGGCCGCCGCTGCACAGCCAGCGCGGAGGAGCCGCGCAGCGCTGCAGCAGGGCAGGGGCATCGGCCGAGCCCCGCGGGGACTCAGGCCGCAGGCGGCGGTGGCAGCGCTGCCAGCAGAGCCTCCTGGCGAGCCAGCATCGCCGCCAGGCTGGCCTCATCGGGATGGTCCCAGCCCAGCAGGTGCAGCAGGCCGTGGCTGGCCAGAAACAACAGCTCGCGCTGCGGGGGGTGACCATGGTCCGGCGCCTGCCGGGCGGCGGTCTCCAGCGAGATCACGATGTCGCCCAGTTCCAGCGGCTCAACGCCGCCGTCGCCGCAGCACTCCTCCGCGTCGTCGTCCGCCCAGGCGGGCATCGGCATCGGCGGGGCATCATCCAGCCCGTCGTCCTGGGCGGCGAAGGCGAGCACATCGGTCGGGCCGGCCTTGCCGCGCCAGTCGG
>CAYNGR010000314.1:0-1891 GCA_964396755.1 uncultured Cyanobium sp.
GCGATGGGCTATTCCCGCCAGGGTGTCGCCATCGGCCTCGAGATGTTGGCGTTGATTGCCCTGCAGCGGGATCGCCTGCTGCAGTTTCTGGGCTGGATTGCCCTGGCAGCCACCTTCCACCGCACCGTGTTGGTGCTGCTGGTTCTGCCTGCCTCCACCCTGTCTGGCTCGTTGCGCTTTTCCCAGCTGATCCGTCTTGTCCTGCTTGTCGGTGCCGGTTATGGCCTCTACTCGGCCATCCTGGCGCCTGATCTGGATTATTACATCAAGGGCTACCTCGAAGCGGAATATCAGTCCCAGGGGGCGCTGATCCGTGTCGTTCTCTGTGTGCTGCCTGCGCTGCTCTATCTGCCCAACAGGCGCCGCTTTCAGTTGCCGCCGACTTCTCAGCGGATCTGGTCGCTGTTGTCACTTCTCGCCATCGCC
Source organism: uncultured Cyanobium sp. (assembly GCA_964396755.1). Taxonomy (GTDB): domain Bacteria; phylum Cyanobacteriota; class Cyanobacteriia; order PCC-6307; family Cyanobiaceae; genus Cyanobium. Next base: position 427 of record CAYNGR010000314.1, read on the forward strand.
GCCGCCGTCGGCCTGGTCACCGTGGCCTCCTCCACCGCCATCGATCGTCTGGCGCTCTACCTCATCCCGCTCCAGATCTTTGTCGGCTCTCGTCTGCCGGACACCCGCCTCTGGGGCCTGTCCCCAACCTCCTGGAATCAACTGTTGATCGGCTTCTCCCTCGCGGTGCTCCTGGTCTGGCTGCTGTTTGCCCAGCACGCCTTCGCCTGGCTGCCCTACCGCAACCTGCTGCTTCCCTTCTGACGCGCATTTGCTGACGCTTCACTCCTGAGCCCATGCCCTCTCCCCGGGTGCTGCTGGTGGCCAACACCAGCTGGTACCTCTACAACTTCCGTCTGCCGTTGCTGCGCGATCTGTGCGATGCCGGCTATGCCGTCGCGGCCGTCGCTCCGCACGACGCCTACACGCCGCTGCTGGAGGCTGAGGGCATCACCGTGCATCCCTGGCTGGTGGCTCGCCGCTCGATCAATCCGCTGCTGGAGCTGCGCGCCATCGTCGATCTGCTGCGCACCTACCGGCGGCAGCAGCCGGCCCTGGTCCATCACTTCACGATCAAGGCCTGCCTTTACGGCACCCTCGCCGCCAAGGGCGCCCGCGTCTACCGCGTCATCAATGCCGTCACCGGCCTGGGCCATGTCTTCCTCGGCCAGCGCCTGCGCACCCGGCTGCTGCGCCGCGCCCTGCGGCCCCTCTACCGCGCCGTGTTCAGCGCCCGTCGCTCCACCGTGGTGTTTCAGAACGCCGACGACCAGGAACGCCTGATTCAGCTCGGCATCACCGACGGCGACCACGCCCGGCTGATCCGCGGCTCCGGTGTCGACATCGAGCGCTTCCAGCCCCTGGCGGACACCGCCGGCGTGTTCCGCAGCCCGCTGCAGCTGCTCTTCCCCTCGCGCCTGATCCGTGAGAAGGGCATCGAGGATGTGCTGCAGGCCTGCCGTTCTCTCTGGGCTGACGGGCTGCCGCTGGAGCTGCTCATCGCCGGCAATCTCGACGACGGCAACCGCAGTTCGCTGTCCGTCTCGGAGCTCTCGCAGCTGCGCGCCGATCCGCGCATCCGCTGCCTCGGCCATGTCGACGACATGCGCGCCCTCTACGCCGCCAGTGATCTGGTGGTGCTGCCCTCCTGGCGCGAAGGCCTATCGCGTGCGCTGATCGAGGCCGCCGCCATGGAGCGGCCGATCATCACCACCGATGTGCCCGGCTGCCGCGACGTCGTCGACCATGGCGTCTCCGGTCTGCTCATCCCCCTGCGCGATGGCCGCGCCCTGGAGCTCGCCATCCGGCTGCTGCTCGCCAATCCCGAGCTGGCCCGCCGCTTCGGGCAGGCGGCCCGCCGCAAGGTGGTGGCCGAATTCCAGGTGGCCCTGGTCAATCGGCGCACCCTGGCTCAGTACCAGGCGCTGCTCAGCACGCCGCTCCCTCCGTCTCGCTTCCCCTGGCTCGCCCCTGTGCGCGAGTCCGC
>CAYNGR010000315.1:0-1890 GCA_964396755.1 uncultured Cyanobium sp.
GCCGGGCTGCTCCCTCTGCATGGGCAACCAGGCCCGCGTGGAGGACAACACCACCGTCTTCTCCACCAGCACCCGCAACTTCAACAACCGCCTCGGCAACGGTGCCCAGGTCTATCTGGGCAGCGCCGAACTGGCGGCGGTCTGCGCCCAGCTGGGCCGCATTCCCAGCAAGCAGGAGTACCTGGCGATCGCCGCCGAGAAGATCGATCCCTACGGCGACGAGCTCTATCGCTACCTGAACTTCGATCAGATCGCCGGCTTCGAGGAGCAGGGGCGGGTGGTGAGCGCCGAGGAGGAGGCGAAGGTGCTGGCGGGCGTCTGAGTGCCGGGCGGCAGGACCCGAGTGAGGGGCTCGGATCTGCCGCGGCGCGCCCGGCGAAAATCCTCCAGGTGTGTGCTGAGCGCTGCCCCGCTCGCCGCACCAGCGCGGGGCAGGTCAAGGGCGAGCGGCGGTGGCTGGTGCCGCTGCCGCGCCGGGGTTGCCTGGCGAGGCAGCGCCTGGGCACGCTCTCTGGGGCTGCTCCATGGTCGGGACGTTGTCTCGGTCACAATGATGTGTAGCGGTTGTTACGAAATATCCGTCAGGTTGGCGTGCTCCGGTGCCCTCCTTAGCTTGCGGCCGTTGTCCTCGCTGTCGTTGCGATGCCTGCTTCCCTGACCTCTCTCGTGGCCAGGATCACTCCTGTGCTGCGCTCCGGCCTTGCGGTTGTGGCTGCCGGCAGCCTGCTGCTGAGCGGCTGTTCCCAGACCCAGGAGGCTGCCAAGCAGGCCGCGGGCGGCATGGGCGACGCCGCCAAGCAGGCTGCCAGCGGCGCCGCTCAGCAGGCTCTCGGTCCCGCCGTCACGCCCGTGCTCGATCTGCTCAAGCAGGGTGAGGCGGATCTCAAGGCCGGCAATCTGGGCGCCGCCGTCACGGCCATGGGTGGCTTCCAGGCTCTCTGGGAGAAGGCGGGCCCGGTGATCCAACCGCTGTCCGGTGACAAGTGGGCCTCCATCGATGCAGCCGCCAAGACCGTGATCAGCACCTTCGCTGGTGGAGCCCAGCCGGATGCCGCCGCTGCCGGTTCGGCAATCAGCGGTCTGATGGGCCCGCTCAGCGCCCTGGTGGGCAAGTAGGTCGGCTGCCGTCCAGGCCTGCGGCGGCCGACGCCACGGGCCTTCCGCGTGCAGGATGAGGGGAAACACCCGAGCCGCCCCTTCCTCTGAATCAGGAAACCCTGCTGTTCGATCCCGCCGTGCCAGAGCCCGGCGCCCTGCGCGCCGTGCTGGCGTTCCCGAGCAGCTACAGCGTCGGCATCACCAGCCTCGGCTATCAAGTGGTCTGGGCCACCCTGGCCCGGCGCCCCGACGTGGATGTGCGTCGCCTGTTCACCGACCAGGGCGACCCACCGCATCGCCACATCGATCTGTTCGGCCTGTCGCTGAGCTGGGAGCTCGATGGGCCGGTGTTGCTGGATCTGCTGGAGCAACAGCGCATCCCGGTGTGGTCCGTCCAGCGCGGTGATGCCGACCCGATCGTGTTCGGCGGCGGTCCCGTGCTCACCGCCAATCCCGAGCCGCTGGCACCGTTCTTCGATGCGGTGCTGCTGGGGGACGGCGAGCTGCTGCTGCCGGCTTTCATCGACGCCCTGCAGGAGTGTCGCGGCGCGCCGCGGCCCGAGCGGCTGCGTCATCTGGCGCGAGTGCCCGGGGTGTATGTGCCCAGCCTGTACGCCCCCCGCTACGACACCGAAGGCCAGTTGCTGGCGGTGGAGCCGATCGAGGCGGACCTCCCGGTGATGATCGACAAGCAGACCTGGCGCGGCAACACCCTCAGCCACTCCACGGTGATCACGCCGGAGGCGGCCTGGCCCTCCATTCACATGGTGGAGGTGGTGCGCAGCTGCCCGG
>CAYNGR010000316.1:0-1871 GCA_964396755.1 uncultured Cyanobium sp.
GGGCGGTGGATCGCTCCTTCAATGCGATCACGGTGGACGGCGACACCAGCACCAATGACACGTACCTGGCGTTTGCAGCCGGCGAGGCCCTGCCGCCCGAGCACTACGACGCGCTGGAGTCCGGCCTGACGGCGGTGTCGCAGCACCTGGCCCGGGCGATCGCCCGCGATGGCGAGGGGGCCACCTGCCTGGTCGAGGTGCGGGTGGAGGGGGCCGCCGATGAGGCCGGCGCCCTGAAGATCGCGCGCACCGTCTGCGGTAGCTCGCTGGTCAAGTGCGCCGTGCATGGCCGCGATCCCAACTGGGGCCGCATCGTGGCGGCGGCCGGCCGGGCCGGGGTGGCCTTTGCTCCGGAGGCGGTGGCCCTGTGGCTGGGCGAGCACCAGCTGATGGACAAGGGCCAGCCGCTGGCCTTTGATCGGCCCGCCGCCAGCGCCTATCTGAAGGCCTGCGCGTCCGGCGCCTATCTGGGCGGCCCCGGCCCCGAGGGCGACACGGTGATGATCCGGCTGCTGCTGGGCGATGGCCCCGGCGTCGGCACCGCCTGGGGCTGCGACCTGTCGGATCAATACGTGCGCATCAACGCCGATTACACCACTTAGGACCAGCACGGCCCTGCGTGTTCGGCAGGCTCGAGCGGCGACGCTGAGGCCATGGGGCTAGAGGACAGGCCTGCATTCCAGGCCCTGAACCCTCGCGACGAACAGGCGCCCAGGTTCATGAAGGAGTGCTAAGGCTGCTTCGTGAAATGCGAAGTCTTTGCGCAAGGGCGCGCAACTTGATTGCATTCTGAAACCCTCGGCAAAAAGGGCCAGTCGTGGATGCTCCGATAGCTGCGGAGATGCATGCCTGGTCCTCGTGGTTCGATCGCTCTCTCCTGTGCAACCAGGCCCCAGGCGCTGCAGTCCTTGCCGTTGCGTGTTCCAGGACGAATCGCGATTACGATGGATGCAGTGCCTATGAGTGCTTGATGGGTCAGGGTGGACAGGGAGAGCGTGTCGTGCCTGCCTGAGTCGCTTGCCTGTTGGAATTTGCAGCAAGAGATCAAGAAGAAAGTCAACGTTTACGCCGGACTTTCCCGCTGGGAGGAGTGGCTTTGGGTTCGCGCCAATTCCGTAGAGACGAGGTTCTGGACACCCTCGCGTTCCCGTTGAGGAATGCTGGAGAGATCCGGTGGGTGAATCAGGGGGAGATGGAGGAGAGCTATGTGCATCCAGGCGTGCACTGTGTCCGCCAGCCCGGTGTTGTGCATCCCAATGCGGATGTCGCTCTGCTGAGCATCGGAGGCGTCAAGACGCTGGTCACCAGAGTCACCCCCTGCGCCATCAGGGAAGAGGCGACAGAAAGCAGCACACTGGCCATGATGGTCGCAGGAGATTCCTGCAGTTACAGGGACGGGAGTTTCGCCCAGGTCATCGGGTCTGGTGATATCCATCTCAATCCACGTGTCGGTGGCATCGTCAGAGCCGGTTATTTCTCTGGCATTGTCTGCGACATCGAGCACAGGCGTCTGGCACGAACGATGCACGCCATGAGCGGTGGCAGCCATGCGTGGAATCCTGAGATGCCATGCCTGCTCAAGGGAGGTGGCTCTGATCAGGCTCGCGGTGTGCAGGCGAACTTGTGGCACTTCTTCTCCTTCGTCGATCAACTGCTTGCTGAAAGCCAGGGCTTGGCCGCGGCGCTTGGATTGGACGACCAGCTGTATCGCCTGTTGGCGTTGACGCAGTTCCAGGCGGCAGGGGAGCTTGAGCGAGTCCAGAGGCGATGGGCGGGCGTCACAAGTCAATGGGCCAAGCCAATGGATGATCTGGTGGACTACATCCGTCAGAATGCTCATCTCAACCTGACCCTCACCGATCTTGAGGAGC
>CAYNGR010000317.1:0-1862 GCA_964396755.1 uncultured Cyanobium sp.
CGTGTCTCTTGCCGAAGCCTCGAACTTCTGGTTCCGGCTCGGCTGGGTGAGCTTCGGCGGGCCAGCGGGGCAGATCTCCCTGCTGCATCGCGAGCTGGTGGACCGGCGCCGCTGGCTGTCGGAGCGGCGCTATCTGCACGCGCTCAACTACTGCATGCTGCTCCCCGGGCCGGAGGCGATGCAGCTGGCCACCTACCTGGGCTGGCTGATGCACGGCGTGCCCGGCGGCCTGATCGCCGGCGGCCTGTTTGTGCTCCCCTCGGTGTTTGTGCTCACGGCCCTGGCCAGCGTCTATGCGCTCTGGGGGCAGCTGCCGCTGCTGGCATCGGTGTTCGCGCTGCTCAAGCCGGCGGTCCTGGCGATCGTGCTGATGGCCGCCTGGCGCATCGGTCGCCGCACCCTGCGCACGCCGCTGCTGGTGTCTCTGGCCATCGCCGGTTTTCTGGCCCTGGCGGTGTTCGGGCTGCCTTATCCCCTGGTGGTGATCGCTGCCGGCCTGATCGGGTTGGTGGTTGCCCGGCGGCGGCCTGCATGGTTGCTGACCGCTGGTGCCCATGGTTCGTCCAGCGCCGAGGTCGGGGCGGACCGGCCTGATGCCCTGCATGACGACCACAGCGAGAGCCCCGCCCACGCTCGTGTCTCGCGCCGGCGCCTGGCCGTGACCCTGCTGGTGTGGGCCGTGGCGCTGCTGCTGCCCCTGGCGGCCCTGGTGATCGCCGGTGGCTGGAACGGCACGCTGGCGCTGATGGCCCGCTTCTTCACGCGTGTGGCTCTGCTCAGCTTCGGCGGTGCCTATGCGGTGCTGCCCTATGTGGCCCAGGGCGCGGTGGAGCAGTTCGGCTGGTTGTCGGCCACGCAGATGCTCGATGGCCTGGCCCTCGGGGAGACCACCCCGGGTCCGTTGATCATGGTGGTGGCCTTCGTCGGCTTCATGGGCGGCTGGAATCAGTCGCTGGCCGCGGGCAACAGTCCCTGGCCGCTGGCCCTGGCGGCGGTGCTGGTGACGGTGTGGTTCACCTTCCTGCCGTCCTTCGGCTTCATCCTGGCGGGGGGGCCGTTGGTGGAGGCCTCCCGCGGCGATCTGCGCTTCGGTGCGCCGCTGGCGGCGATCACCGCGGTGGTGGTGGGCGTCATCGCCAGTCTGGCGCTGTTCTTCGCAGGACCGGTGCTGCTTCCCGGCGGAGCGTTCAACCCCTGGGCCCTGCTGGTGGTGGCGGCGGCGCTGTTCGCCCAGCTGAGGCTGCGCTGGAGCGTGCTGCAGGTGATCGCAGCCGCGGCAGCGGTCGGTGCGTTGCTGGCGGTGGTGGGGACACTCACCCGTTGATCAGCCGCCCCACAGGCAGCCAGGCCGGTGAGCACAGACCCACCCCATGCCGGATTGAGGCGCCAACCGTGTCGCCATCCGACAAAACCCTGACAGTCCAGATCCTGGCGCTCAGAGTGCCGCCATGACTGCGTCAGCTCTGGACATGGCCCGAAGCAAGCTTGCAAGACGACGCTGCAGCTTGCCTCGATCGAGCCAGGTCTGGCTGGCCCTGGGGGTGCTGGCGCTCTGGACTCCTGCAGTCCAGGCCCAGCCAGTCAGCAGCACCACCGTGTCCACCCGGCAACTGGGATCGCTGCAGCTGGTCAACGGTTACCCCACGGCGGCCACCGCCCAGAAGCTCTACGACGAACTCGATCTGCAGCGGGCCACCCAGGCCTATCTCTGGGCCCTGCCGGCGGTGGGCTTCAAGGCGCTCTACGACGCCCAGGCCCAAACCATGGGGGTGCGCAATGGCGACGTGCTGCTCTACCGCACGCTCAAGGACAAGGCGGGGATGCTCACCCCCAACATCACCACCCTCTACGCCTTCAGCTTC
>CAYNGR010000318.1:0-1851 GCA_964396755.1 uncultured Cyanobium sp.
AGGCCCAGGTGAAGGCCCTGATCGCCTTCTACATGGAGAACGCCGCGATCATCCGCCGCGAACTGAGCGCCGCCGGTCTGCAGGTCTACGGCGGTGAGCAGGCCCCCTACGTCTGGATCAAGACACCGGACGGCGTCGATTCCTGGGGATTCTTCGATCTGCTGCTGAGCAAGGCCAACGTCGTGGGCACCCCTGGCAGCGGCTTCGGCGCGGCGGGTGAAGGCTATTTCCGTCTGTCGGCATTCAACAGCCGCGACAACGTGCTCGAGGCAATGCGGCGGATCCAGGCGGCTCTGGCCTGAGGTCCCGCCAGAGTGTCGCCGGCCCGGGTCGGGCCGGCGCAGCCTCTCCCTGTCGGAGCTGCGCCTCCTTACGATCCCACCGACGCAGTGTCAGGATTCCGCCCCCAGCGCCAGCCGCCCCGCCATGGTTGAGATGACGCGACTGACAGCCATCCGCGCCAGCCAGGAACCCGGGGGCACTCCCGGGGGCGCGGCGGTGATGGAGAAGGCCCCGGAGCGAGTGCGCAAGCCCTCGCCCCGCTACAAGGTGCTGCTGCACAACGACCCGGTCAACACCATGGAGTACGTGGTGATGACCCTGCGTCAGGTGGTGCCGTCACTGAGCGAGCAGGACGCCATCGCCGTGATGCTCGAGGCCCACAACACCGGCGTCGGCCTGGTGATCGTCTGCGATCTGGAGCCGGCCGAGTTCTACAGCGAGACCCTCAAGGCGAAGGGGCTGAGCAGCAGCATCGAGCCGGAAAGCTGATGGAGGGCGCCGGCGCTTCTCCCGGCAGGCCGCGTCTGCACTGGTGGGGCACCCTGCTCTACGTGCCGGTGCTCTACGGGCTGGGCTGGCTCGCCTCACGCCCCCTGGCGCTGCTGTTCCCCGGCTGGCGGCCCGACCAGGTCGATCTGGCCGGCGTGGCCCTCTCCCTGGTGCTGCTGCTGGCGAGCCTGCCCTGGCGCCTGCGCCAGGCCTGGGGCAGCACCGCCCCCTGGCGAAGCCTCGGTGTGGCGGTGCCCTCGGCCGTCGCTGTCCGGGCGTTCGTGCGCGGCCTGCTGAAGGCGGTGGGGCTGCTGGCCGGGGTGTGCGTCCTGCTGCTCGTGACGGGCCAGGCCCGCTGGCTCGGGCAGCTCGGTGGCGCCCAGCTGCTCAATGCCCTGGCTCTGCTGCTCGGCGTGGGCTTCGCCGAGGAACTGCTGTTCCGCGGCTGGCTGTGGGGTGAGCTGGAGCGGCTGGCCGGCGCCCGGCGCGCCATCGGCCTCCAGGCCGCCATCTTCGCCCTGCTGCATCCCTGGTACCGACTGCCCGGACCGGCAGCCGTCGCGCTGCTGGGCGGCCTGGTGCTGCTGGGTCTGGTGCTGGCGCTGCAGCGCCGCGCTGATGGTGGGGCGCTGTGGGGTGCCGTGGCGCTGCACGGAGGGCTGGTGGGCGGCTGGTTCGCCCTGCAGGTCGGCCTGCTGCAGATCGCCCCGGACGCGCCGACCTGGCTGATCGGCGGCGCCGCAGCCAGCGCCAACCCGATCGGTGGCCTGCTGGGCTGGATCGGCTTGTCGAGCCTGCTGTGGATGCGGCGCCGCTGGTGGCCCTGAAGGCGGACGCCTCGGCGACTCAGGCCGCGGGCTGCAACGCCAGCAGCGCCTCAGCCTGATGGGATCCGCGCCAGATCCAGCGGGTCCGCCAGCCGGCCGCCTCAGCCATGGCGGTGAAGGCATCCCGCGCGGCCGGAAAGTCGCTGCTCGTCAGGTGATCCACCACGTGATCCTGCAGAGCCGGCTCCAGTGAGGTCCACTGCTGTCGGATGCGGCGCACATAGCGCTGCACATACGCCTGGCGGTCCTCGCC
>CAYNGR010000319.1:0-1824 GCA_964396755.1 uncultured Cyanobium sp.
TCCAACAGCGGCATAGGGCTGCACAGCTGCAGCTGTCTTCTCCTGATGCTGTGGGATGGTTGCCGATCAATGAGATGGCGAACCTGGGTCCACTCTGGCTGCTGTGCCGGTGCTGTGGGACAGAGCCAAACCCGTTGTGAGGCTGGCGGAGCTCAACCCTTCTTTGGATTGACAGCTGGCGCATTCCTCAGAACACCGAGGAGAAGAAGAGCTCTGGCAACGATGAGCCCAGGTCCAACACTGATCTGGGCCAGGACAACAATCATGTCCTGCCATGACTCGCGCCCCACCGCAAAGCCTGGCTGGCGGTAGCCAGGCTGCGGGTCATCGGGAACAGCACCTGCTCCTCCTTCTGCAGATGGGGCTCCAGATCCACTCGGAGCTCTGCCAGCAGCTCAGCTGCCTGAAGCAGATCGGGATGGGTCTCGGCATGCACCCGGTTCACCTTGGCCGCCAGCTCGCTGAGACGCGGCAGCTCCTGCCGGAGATAGCCGTGATGGGTGGCATCAGCGTGATCAACCAGCTCGACATGGGGGAGGGCGATCCAGTCTTCGGTTGGCGATTAGGGAACCGGAATGCCGTTCAGCTCGGCCGTGGATAGGGGGAGATCCGTGGCGACCAGGTCTCTCTCACTCCACTGTGAGAGCGGCGTCAGCCGGCGACGCAGAGTCGCACCGATCGAGACAAGGCCAGCCGGAGCCCGGAGATGTTCCAGCCGCCTTCGAGCAGGCCAATGCATCCAGGGTCAGCAGCTCATCAGCAGAAGCCCGCCGCCCTGGCGTTCCTGGTTGGCTCAGGGGCAGAGCGGGTTCTCCCGATGCTGACGAACGCAGATACACCCCCCATGTGGTGTCATTACCCCCACTTGGGGACTGGGCCAGATTCGCCCTCTCCAGCCAGGCTGAATGGATCGGCATTGCAGCCGCTCCTTTGTCCGCTCTGCCTCTATGGCCAGCTACAAAATCACCCTCATCAATGCCAAAGAAGGGCTCCACCGAACGATCGACTGCGCCGATGATCAGGCGATCCTGGATGCCGCAGGTGATCAGGGCCTTAGGCTGCCCTTCTCCTGCCGCGCCGGGTCCTGCGCTTCCTGCGCCGGCAAGCTGGTGAGCGGCAGCATCGATCAGGAGAATCAGTTCATCCTCCATGAGGACCAGATCGCCGCCGGATTCGTGTTGACCTGCGTGGCCATTCCCAGCTCAGACTGCACCATCGAGACCCACGCCGAGGAGTCGCTCCTCTGAGTGAAGAACTTGATCTGCGCCGCAGGGAGATTCGGATCAGATCCACTCGGGCGTTGCTGCAGCCGCCCCGTCAAGATCTGGCCAGGCACTGCGGCCCGGCGAGAGCTGATCGCAACACCGCCAGGCTGCAGATTTCAGCCCAGGCCCCACAGCCGGATCAGCGCCCCCACCACCACGAAGGCAATCGCCAGGGCGGTGATGCCGCGGATGTGCCAGGCCAGGCCGCTGAGGTTCGCGTCCGTGAGGTTGGGAATCAGCTGCAGCCGGGCATGAACGGCCAGGGCGGCGGTGCCGGCGAGCAGCAGGAGCTTCACGCCCACCAGCATCCCGATCGGGTTGGACTGGTCAAAGAGCCCCTGGAAACCAGGCAGATAGATCCAGCTCATCCATAGCCCGGTGAGAACCTGGATCGCCAGGGCCGTGAGCCCCAGCGGCTCGAAGGTCTCCTCAAAAGACCGGATCTGGGCTGCGCTCTGTGCCCGCAGCGCCCTGGGCAGCACCCCCAGATCCAGCACCAGATGTCCCCCGGTCCACACCGTGGCGGCCAGGGCGTGGACGATCACCAGCAGCGGAAACA
>CAYNGR010000320.1:0-1818 GCA_964396755.1 uncultured Cyanobium sp.
CTCAACACGATGATGATGAGCTTCTTCCTGATGGGGCTCATCGGCGTGCTCTGGGTCGTCATCGGCTACAGCCTCGCCTTCGACACCGGCTTCAAGAGCCCGTTCATCGGTGGACTGGGGTCGATGTGGTTGAACGGCGTCGGCGGTAAGTATGGGGATGCCCCCCTGGCGGATGGCTTCAACCTCAGCGCTTCCTCCTTCGCCCTCTTCCAGGGCATGTTCGCGATCATCACTCCCGCTCTCATCTCGGGTGCGCTGGTGGAGCGCATCAGCTTCAAGGCCTGGTTCTGGTTCTGCCTGATCTGGAGCCTGCTGGTGTACTCGCCGATGGCTCACATGGTCTGGGGTGGCGGTTTCCTTGGCGCCGCCGAGGGCATGATGGGCGCCATCGACTTCGCAGGCGGCACCGTGGTGCACATCGCCTCCGGTGTCGCTGCTCTTGTGGCTGCTGCCATCCTCGGCCCCCGCAGCACCTGGCCTAACAACAAGCGCCCACCCCACAACGTCCCGTTCATCCTTCTGGGTGCAGGATTGCTCTGGTTTGGATGGTTTGGCTTCAACGGCGCCAGCATGTTTGCCGCCAAGACCGCCGGCTACCCGTTCCTGACCACCACGACGGCAGCGTCGGCAGGAATGCTCACCTGGTGCATGATCGAGTGGTTCCAGGATGGCAAACCCACCGCCGTGGGTGCCGCCACCGGTGCGGTCGCAGGCCTTGTGGGCATCACGCCTGCCGCCGGATTCGTGTACATGCCCCAGTCGATTCTCATCGGCGGCCTTGCGGCTCTCGCCTGCTTCATCGCAGTGCGCATCAAGGCTGCCGTTCAGTTCGATGATTCGCTGGACACCTTCATGGTGCACGGTGTCGGCGGTACGATTGGTGCGCTGCTCACCGGGATTCTCGCTGCCAAGGACCTGGTCCCGGCCGACTATTTCCCGCAGGCTGCCAAGATTCTTGAGCAGGGAGGCAATGTCGGCCTGTTCATCACCCAGTTCAAGGCGGTGCTCGTCACCTACGGTTTTGTCGCTCTGGCGACGGCCATCATCCTCTATGCCCTCGGTGCAGTGATGCCGCTGCGGGTCAGCGGTGAGGAAGAGGAGCGGGGCCTCGATTACGTGGCTCATGGCGAAGAGGCCTACGATCCGATGACCAACTGATCTGGAGACATCCATGAAGATGATCACAGCCCTGGTGCGCCCCTCCAAGGTGGACGCCGTCAAGACCGCCCTGGTGGGCATCGACGTCATCGGCATGACCGTGACCGATTCCCGCGGCTTCGGCCGTCAGAAGGGCCAGGTGGAGCGCTACCGCGGCACCGAGTTCACCGTTGAATTTCTGCCCAAGAGCAAGATCCTCGTCACGGTGCCTGACGCCAAGGTGAGCCAGGTCATTGAAGTGATTGCCAATGCCGCACGCACCGGCGAGATCGGCGACGGCAAGATCTTCGTCACCCCGGTCGAACAGGTGATTCGCATCCGCACCGGCGAGAACGGCGAAGCCGCCCTCTGAGCCCGGTGCCAAACCTGGGCGTTCATGCGCCCATCCACCACGGCCCTGGGACAGATCTGTCCCAGGGCCTTCTGCATGGCCTTCACGCCAGCCGCTCGTCTGCCGGTGGCTCTGCCGGACGCCATCGGCCAACCCCGATGCCGCGCGGATCAGGAGGGCTGCGCTCCTGCACCCGCTGGTCTGTCTTGAACCCAGCCTCCAGGCTCAGGCTCAGGCTCTGCCATGGCCGGCGGGCGCTGAGCTCAGCCTGGCAGCACCGCAGCGGAGATGAGCCCTGCATCCTGTTCCCAGGCCTGGCTGGCTGAGCC
>CAYNGR010000321.1:0-1805 GCA_964396755.1 uncultured Cyanobium sp.
GGCGCAGGCCGCCCAGGGCTCCGCGCAGCCGCCGCAGCGGATTGCGGGCATAGAACACCTCAAAGGAGTTCTGCAGCGGATTGCCGCCGCGTCCATCCACCGGGGCATAGATCTGAATGTCGCGCCAGGAGAACACCAGCAGGGTGGGGCGGAAGCTGTCCACCTCGGCCCTGAGCACCCGCTGCACATCCAGCAGTGGCACGGCCGCCAGATCGAGAATCCGCTGCGGCAGAGCGGGAAACTGCTTGTGCAGGTGATCGGCCAGATAGATCGGGCCGATCGGGAAGATCGGATTGCAGGGCAGCCGCACCAGCAGCACCCGGTGGTCGCTCATCGCCGGCGGCGCGCATCGAGGCTGGACGCTAACAAGCGTGTGCCCGCGACAGCAGCGACGACCAGAGCCCGCACGGATCGAACGCGGGGCGGGCCCCGTCACCGCCGGAGCGCACCCTGGCCTGCCGGATGCGCTGCCGCAGCCGCGCGTCAGGCTGACGAAGCAGAGGCCGGAGGCTGCAGACGCCGGGCCACCACCAGGCAGCGCCGCTGCAACGAGAGCGGCAGCCAGCCCAGCCAGTCGCGGTGCACACACAGGCGCGGCGTCAGCTCCCAGCCGCTGCGCTGCAGCCACTGACGCAGCGGTGCGGGGCCGGGCTGGGGATAGGCGGGGTTGATCACATCGTGGACGTCGATGCCGCCCAGATCGTCGATGCCGGCCTCCAGCGCCTCCACCAGCCGCGGCAGCGGCCAGAGATTGGGCGGCAACTGCAGATGCACCTCCGGCGGCAGCAGCTGCCTGGCCATGGCGATCGTCTCCAGCAGGTCTGCACAAGCGGCGTCTGTAAGCGGCCCGGCGCCGGCGCCATCGGGCCGCCACGGCTGCAGGATCACCTCCTGAATGTGCCCCCAGCGGCGCTGCAGATCGGCCAGCAGCTCCAGGGCGCGCTGACGATCACGCCGGCTCTCCCCCAGCCCCAGCAGCAGGCCGGTGGTGAAGGGGATGCCCAGGCGACCTGCCTGCACCAGCTGGCCAAGACGCAGCTCCAGCCGTTTGCTGGGGGCATGGCGATGCAGGGCGTCGTAGGCGGGACCGAGGCCCTCGAACATCAGGCCCATGGAGGGATTGAGCCGACCGAGGCTCGCCATCTCCGCTGCCGAGAGGGGGCCGGCATTGGTGTGGGGCAGACGCCCATCGGCCAGGGCCAGCCGCGAGAGCGCCAGCAGACGGTCGAACCAGGCGCGGCGCTGGGCGGAGGCAGGCGCCACCTCGCCGCTGAGCAGCAGCACCTCGCGGGCCTCGGGTCTAGCCGCCAGCTGGGCGCGGGCCTGGGCATCGCTGAGGGCATCGGCGAGGGGAGCGCCGGGATCGGGTGGGGTGCGAAAGGAGCAGTAGCCACAGGCGTTGAAACAGGCGCGGCTGGGCACCAGGGTGAGGCTCGGGCTCCAGGTGACCGTTCGTCCCGATCGCGCCGCGCCGCCCCCCACAGGTCGCTCGGCAAGCCTCTCGGCGAGCGGCTCCGGACTGGATTCCGGCGTGAGCAAAGCGTTGCGGCGGCCGGTCCCAGCTTCGCGTCACTGCAGACCAGCTGCCGGGAGAGACGCCCTGCCGCCACGGCGCCGATCGGATGCCAGGCATCCGCGTGGCCCTGAAGCCTGTCCCGCTGATCAAGGGGCAACGGCAGCAGCCCGACAGCCGCGCCGCAGTGGCCGTCACGCCCCTGGAGCACGACCAGGCGGGGGAAACGGCGCCGGGTCCGAGGCCTGTCGGTTCAGGCATGCCGCCGCAGGGAGCCTGAGGCGGCAGCCCT
>CAYNGR010000322.1:0-1795 GCA_964396755.1 uncultured Cyanobium sp.
GTCAGACTACAGCAGGAGGTGGAGCGGGACAACCCGCACCTCACCCCCGATGAGGTACAGCTACTCATCCTATCGGGTCAGCTTTCAACAGCTAAGGTTGAGACCCACGACATGGACTGGTTGAGTGCAATCGCATTCACCGTCATCGCCATCTTAGTAGCCGTAGCAACTTACATTCTACGGTGACAACCAGCAGGAGACAGCAATGGGATACACAATAGAGACAATCGAATATCATCAGAAAGAAATTGCAAGGAGAGGCGAACAAGCCCTAGACAGAATCAGACGGCAGGTGGATGCAGAGGACTGCTTCCTCTCCGTTCATGCAGAGAACGTAGCCTCCGACTTCGACCGCAAGGCAATCAGATGCCTTGAGATGGGCAGGGAGCTAGGCTCCGATGAGCCACACGATTGGTGCGACATCGTCAGGTTCATTGACACGGGCGAGGAGATTGACGTTAGGCTCTGTCGGTCAGAGTTCTACGGCAGGTCATCGTACTCGTGGTACGTCACGTCCGAAGAGGTGCAGGAACGTATCGGACGCAAGTATCTACCCGCCTTCAAGCAACGGTCTCGCATCCTCAAGGAGCTAGGCATTGAGGAGGTCAAGGAGCAACGACCCATCAAGCGGTACATGAAGATGCACTGCTTGGGTCTAGGGGGAGCGTGTAGTTTCCAAACATTTCCAGCAAACGTAGGGCAAAATGCCTGACAACCATGTAACAAATAGAGGTAACATATAACAGATGGAACACACAACCACACCACAACACCATCTCGCAACCTGCGAGAACATACTCGTCACTCTCATCGCATCGGGTCTCAAGCAAGACCTGTTCGCCAAGCTCTCCATGATTCAGTTCATGGACAACATCACCGTTGTAGGCGGTAGCGTTGACTCGCTCACACACCGTGAGACCACAACAGCAGTAGTGTTTAGTGACCTCTTTATGAAGGCGGTCAATAAGCAACTCGCCGACTCCCTTCCATTGGAGGAGGTGGCAAGTGTATAACCGACTTGAGTACGGATACGATGCAGGGTTCCTACGGCAGGTCTATGCCAACGAACTCATTGACGTCAGGGAGGCGGGCGTTGAACTCCTCGTGCAGAAACTCAATGACGGTGAGCTTAATGACAGGGTCATGGAGGCGATTGAGCAACTCATCATTGAGTTCATTGAGGATAACATTGACGAACTCAAAGAGGCTGAGGATGAGACCGAAGAAGGGTAGACCCAAGGGTGAGCCACGGTCAACACGGGGAGTCAACCTCCCCGTGAGGTATTGGCTCTGGCTCAAGACGCAACCGATACCTGCACGGCAGGTCATCCTCAACCTCATCAAGCAGGAGATGA
Source organism: uncultured Cyanobium sp. (assembly GCA_964396755.1). Lineage (GTDB taxonomy): Bacteria > Cyanobacteriota > Cyanobacteriia > PCC-6307 > Cyanobiaceae > Cyanobium. Next base: position 1,356 of record CAYNGR010000322.1, read on the forward strand.
TTAGACAGAAGGACTTAGACAAATGAAAGAACAAAACATCACACCGATTGGCTGGTACAAGTGGTATCCACGAGACTTCGCCATGTCGTCAACCGTAAGGCGTATGTCTTACCTCGCCCAAGGCATCTACCGTGCCTTGCTTGACCTCCAATGGGAGGACGGTAGCGTACCAACATCTATGCCTGAGGTGGCTCAGATACTCAGGTTGAACGAGCATGAACAGGCAGAGTTTGAACCCTACCTGTCATCGTGCTTCCCCGATGGAGCCAACCCCAAACTGGCGGTCGAACGGCAGAAGTCCGTTGAGTACGTCACCAAGCAAGCCGAACACGGCAGGAGCGGTGGCAAGGCAGGGGGCAAGGGTAGACCAGTGGTCATCGTTGAGCCAGAGCCTGAGCCAAAGCCTAAGGCTAGGTCAAAGGCTACCCCTAAGGAAGTCT
>CAYNGR010000323.1:0-1793 GCA_964396755.1 uncultured Cyanobium sp.
GTGCCATCGCGGCCGGTGAGGCCGGTGCCGCCGCTGCTGATCACCACCTGCACGGCCGGATCAGCGATCCAGCGGCTGAGCACAGCGCGGATGGCGTAGCGGTTGTCGGGCACAAGAGTGCGCTCCAGCAGGCGGTGGCCGGCGCCCTCAAGCCGCTGCTGCAGGGCATCGCCACTGCGGTCCTCCGCCAGCGTGCGCGTGTCCGAGACCGTGAGCAGGGCGATGGCAAGGCGCACGGCACGGATGGGACGGACTCGGGGCATTGTGGGCGAACCGGGCGGACCAGGCCTGGGCGTTCAGCCAGGGGGCAAGCGGCGGCGGCATGCAGGCCCCCTGGCTCGCCAGGGCTGAGGCCGCAGACCGGCCTAGCGTTGGGCGCCCATGAGGTCTGCTGGCTGATGGCGACTCCCCGGTTCCCGCTGCTGCGCCCCCTGCCCCTGCTGCTGCTCGCCGCGGCTCTGAGCGCGGCCCTGCCCGCTCCGGCCGCTGCCGGACCGCTGGTGCGCCGCGCCCAGGAACGACGGGCCTGCCAGGAGTTCGCCGGCAGGCTGCAGCAGGCCAGCGGCAACCCCGCCATGGCCCAGCAGGTGTATCAGCAGGGGGTGCTGCAGCTGGTGCAGCGCTTCGGCGAGAACCCCTGCGGCGACATCCCGGCGCCCAGCGCTAGCAGCGCTGCGCCCGCAGGCACACCGACCGCCAGCGGCACGGCCCCCACGTCCACCCCGGCCAGCACCACAGCCGCACCGACGGGGGCAGCCACACCCCCGGCCGCTCCAACTGCCGCCAGCGGCACGGCGGCTGGAGCGGCCAGCAGCGCCGGCGCCAGCCCTGCGGCGAGCGCCCAGCAGCAGCAGGCCTGCCAGCAGTTCGCCGGCAAGCTGCAGGCGGCGGCCGCCAGCGGCGGCGCGGCGGCGGCCCAGCAGACCTATGCCATGGGTCTGCAGAAACTCACCGGGATGTTCGGCAGCAATCCCTGCCCCAACGTGCGGGCGCCCCAGTGAGCTCCGCTGTGCCCCCGGGCGCTACTGCCATGACCGTGCAGGTGCGGCTGTTCGCCTCGCTGCGCGAGCAGGCCGGCTGGAGTGAGCGACAGGTCCCGCTAAAGGCGGACACGGCAACGCCTCTGGCGCTCTGGCGGCAGTTGCAGCTGCCGGCTGGCGGAGCGAGCGGCGCAGGCGGCCCGGCGACCAGCGCTGCGACCCAGTCCATGGGCCCGGCCAGCCAGTCCGGCGCCGCTCAGGCTCTGCCCGAGGGGATCCGGGTGGCGATCAACCAGGCCTTCGCCGCGCCCGACACCCCACTGGCCGACGGCGACGAACTGGCCTTCCTGCCGCCGATCAGCGGTGGCTGAGCCGTCGCCGGCCATGGACGGCCCCGCCCTGCAGCTGGCGCTGCGGCAGGCGCCGTTCGAGCCGCTGCAGGTCCTGGCGGAGTGGCACTCGCGCCTGGCCGGTGAGCCGGACGGCCCCTGCGCCGCCGAAGCCCACTTCATCGGCCGGGTGCGCGCCGCGACAGCGGCCGGCGAGCCGCTCGAGGCCCTTGAACTGGAGCACTACCCCGGCATGACCGAAGCCCAGCTCGAGCAGCTGGCCCGCGGTTGCGCCCAGCGCCATGGCGCCGCGGCCGTGCTGGTGGTGCACCGGGTGGGCCGCATCCTGCCGGGTGAGGCGATCGTGCTGGTGGCGGTGGCGGCCGATCGCCGCGGCCCGGCCCAGCGCTGCGGCCAGGAGCTGCTGGAGCTGCTCAAACATGAAGCCCCCTTCTGGAAGCGCGAGTGGAGCTGTGGCGAGGGG
>CAYNGR010000324.1:0-1777 GCA_964396755.1 uncultured Cyanobium sp.
CTAGGAGTTTGTTGCCCGTAGAGGGGCCTAAAACGGCAGACCACTGAGCCACCGCAGACTTCGCCGTTCTGATGCGGCTGACGATGTTGGTCTGAGCTGCCCATCGGCTGGCCAGGTCGGGCCCTCGGGGCTCATCCGCTGGTTGCTGCCAGCATCTGCTGCTTTGATTTCCACTGGCGCCACAACTTGAGGAGGTTGTGCGTGGCCGCGATCAGGTGCCATTCACCGTCGACCTTCTCCAGACCCCGCAACAGGAAGCGGCGTAAGCCCCTGACCTCCTTGATCTGTCCGTTCACCGGCTCCACGATCGCCTTGCGCTGGGCGTAGATCGCTGATCCCTTCTTGCTTCTCAGCTTGCGGGCCATTCGGCTCTTGGTATCGGCATATCTGGGCAACGGACCTCGTTTCGGCGGTAGAGGTTGACCATGCGGCAGCCGGCCGGTGGCGATGAAGGCGTCGATTCCCTGATCGGCGCAGACCTTGACGTTCTCCTCGCTCCAGTAGCCCGCATCCATTGTCATCACATCCGGCAGTGAACCGGCCGTGGCAGCGATGCGTTCCAGCATCGGCTCCAGGTGTTCGACATCCGGTGGCTGGTTGCTCACCCCCACCGCGACGATCACCTGGTGGTCGCTGTCGACGGCAACCTGGCAGTTGTACCCCTGGAGATACGACCCCCCGGACTGCATGAGATGGCTGTCGGGATCAGTGAAGTTGCGCTGGGTTTTCTTGATCGGGGTGCCATCCGCTTTCCTGGCCAGGCCCCGTCTGGGCATCGCGTCACAGGCCAGCGGCTCCAGATCCGGCGGTTCCAGGCCGGCCTCCTTGGCCATTTCGATCGCCTTGTCTCTCGCGGCTTTGGCCCTGGCTGCTGCTGTCTCGGCCTTCTTGTTGAGCTCGGCCTGCTCAGCTGCTGGTGCATCGGATGCGCGGGCAGCTGCCGCTTTGGCCCTGGCCTCCTCGGCTTCCAGTTGTCGCTGCCGCGCCGTCGCTGCAGCGGTCTCCGTCTCCATCTCCTTGCGAGCCTGACGGATGCGCGCCAGACGGTCCTGGCGCCGCCTCAGTTCATCCGGCAGATCGCTGCCCAGCTTCCCCTTGCCGTAGCGCTGGTCTTCCTGGGCATCGAGGATCTCGGCTCGGCGCATCAGGGCGTTGATCTCCTTCTCGAGCTCCTTCTCGGCCCTGAGCATCCGCTCGTGGCTCATAGCCTTGTGCTTGGAGGCATTGGCCTGCACCTTCGTGCCATCCAAGGCCACATGGCCCAGGCTCACCATCCCGGCCTTCTGGCAGAGGCGCAGGATCTGAACAAACAGGCCCTTGAGTGCATCGAGGTTGCGACGCCGAAACTCACTGATGCGGCTGTGGTCAGGCTGCTGGTTGGCGGTGAGTACTCGGAAGGCCAGATCCTCGTAGCAGGCCCGCTCAATCTTGCGGGAGGAGACGATGCCGACGCAGTAGGCGTAGAGCAACAGCATCGTCATCATCCGGGGATCAAACCCTTTCTCCCCACGCGGATCCTTGGCCTCAGCGGGACCCAGGATCTGAGAGAGATCCAGCTCATTGACCAGATCGAGCAGGAAGTACACCTGGTGGTCATCCGAGAGCCATTCACTCGGAGATGGCGGCAGCAGAGTCGTCTGCTCCGGGTTCCAGGGGCGGAAGGTCTTGGGCATGAGCCCATTCTCTCGCCCAGATCTATTGCAGCAACAGCGTTCTGGGCGGATTCAGGGGCGTCTGTAGAGGGGCGGGGCAGGGGCTATGCGCGACAGGCTCCTAG
>CAYNGR010000325.1:0-1767 GCA_964396755.1 uncultured Cyanobium sp.
CGCTGCCGCAGGAGCAGTACGATGTGGTTTTGTTGTGAGGCACTGTAGCGATGTATCTTAATCCCGAATCGATTGATGAGGATCCGCATTTTTCCGTCGTGATTCCAACATGGAATAATTTGCCTCACTTGCAGCTTTGCGTTGAGAGTATTCGACGCAACAGCAATTTCAGACACCAGATCATCATTCACGTCAATGATGGTAGCGACGGGACGCTCGATTGGGTGAAAGCACAAGGACTTGATCACACCCGCTCGTCGGATAACCTGGGAATTTGTCTGGCTGTCAACTTGTCTGGTGCGCATTGCCAACATCCATGGGTGGTATACATGAACGACGACATGTACTGTTGTCCTGGTTGGGATTTGGCGCTAATTAACCGAGCCCGTCAGATCGGTCATGATGCTTTCATGATCTCGGGCAGCATGATCGAGCCACGTGAGTCAGGCAACAGTTGCGTGCAGGTGGCCGACTTTGGTTCCGATCCATCTGATTTCCGGGAACAGGACTTACTCGATCGCTGTTCGGATTTGGTCCGTGCAGATTGGTTCGGATCAACCTGGCCACCGACGTTAGTTGCTCGCCGATGGTGGCATGCCGTTGGTGGGTACAGTAGTGAATTCAGTCCGGGAATGGCTAGCGACAATGACTTCGCCATGAAGATGTGGCAGGCTGGGTGTCGTATTTTTCTTGGGGTGGGGGATAGTTTGATATACCACTTTATGTGCAAGAGTACCGGACGCATTGAAAAGAACAATGGTCGTAAGCAATTCATGCGCAAGTGGGGTGTGACCCCGTCTCTTTTCGATCGCTATTATTTGCGTCGCGGACAGCCCGCTGATAGCCTGATTCTTTCTGAACCTGATAAAGACCCTGGCTTTGGTCGTGCATTGCGCCTGGCTCGAATTAAAGCTTGGCTGGCCTAAAGCCATGACCATCAGCATCAGCGGATTTACTTTTTTGAGAAACGGCGTCGAATTGGGGTTCCCCTTCGAGGAATCGATTCGATCATTGCTTCCGCTGGTCGATGAATTCGTGATCGCTGTTGGCCAAGGCACTGATGACACCCTTGACCGCCTTCGTGCCTTGAAAGAGCCCAAGATTCGCATCATTGAAACCCGATGGAACGAACGCATGACACACCGCGGCTTCGTTTACGCCCAACAAAAGATGATCGCTCAGTACGCCTGCACGGGTGACTGGGCGTTCTACCTTGAAGGAGATGAAGTTCTGCACGAAGCTGAACTTGGCAACATTCGACGGGCACTGGAGCGTCACCACGCGAACCCCGACGTCGAAGCTCTGGTGTTTGATTACTTTCATTTCTTTGGATCTCCCAGCACCATCGCAACCGGACCTTCGTGGTACCGGCGCGAATGCCGACTGATCCGAAACACCATCAGAACTTACGCGCCTGACGGTCAGTACTGGCTAGTGACGGAAAACCATAAAAGAGGTCGCAATCCCCGGGCTGCACTGGCCAACGCGCACATCTATCACTACGGCTGGATCAGACAGGGCGAAAAGATGCAAAAAAAAATGGATCAGGTCAGCAAGTACTGGTCGCACGAGCCGCCAAAAATTCGCTACAGCCAAATCGATTCACGTATGCTCAGCCCATTCACGGGGACCCACCCTGCGCTGATGCAGCCTTGGCTAGATTCAGAGGCTGAACACGACTTTCAAGTCGATCCGGCGTACCGACTGACCGGGCGCGACAAAAGGCTTCGACTTAAGCAGTCGATAGAGCGATTCACGGGCCTAGAC
>CAYNGR010000326.1:0-1736 GCA_964396755.1 uncultured Cyanobium sp.
ACCCCTCGGTGATCGATCTGATCCTCGAGAAGGCGATCCAGGCCTTCAATGCCGCTGAGGCCGCCCGCCGCGCTCGCGAGCTGGTGCGCCGCAAGAGCGTGCTGGAGAGCTCCACCCTGCCGGGCAAGCTGGCCGACTGCAGTTCCCGCGATCCGTCCGAGTCCGAGATCTACATCGTGGAGGGCGACTCGGCAGGCGGCTCCGCCAAGCAGGGCCGCGATCGCCGCTTCCAGGCGATCCTGCCGCTGCGCGGCAAGATCCTCAACATTGAGAAGACCGACGACGCCAAGATTTACAAGAACACGGAGATTCAGGCGCTGATCACGGCCCTGGGACTGGGCATCAAGGGGGAGGACTTCGATGAAAAGAATCTCCGTTATCACCGGATCGTGATCATGACCGACGCGGACGTGGACGGCGCCCATATCCGTACCCTGCTGCTCACCTTCTTCTACCGCTATCAGAAGGCGTTGGTGGACGGCGGATACATCTACATCGCCTGCCCGCCGCTCTACAAAGTGGAGCGCGGCAAGAATCACAGCTACTGCTATAACGAGGCGGAGCTGAAGAGGGTGATCGATGGCTTCGGTGAGAAGGCCAACTACACGATTCAGCGCTTCAAGGGCCTTGGTGAAATGATGCCCAAGCAGCTCTGGGAAACCACCATGGATCCCGCCACGCGCATGATGAAGCGGGTGGAGATCGAGGATGCTGCTGAGGCCGACCGCATCTTCACGATCCTGATGGGCGACAAGGTGGCTCCACGTCGCGAGTTCATCGAAACCCACAGTGCCGAGCTGGACCTCACCCAGCTCGACATCTGACGCGATGTCGGTCAAGCTCTCCCGCCTCCCAACCGTCAAAGGCCTGCCAGCCCTGCGTTGGGTCGCGGTACTCAGCTTTGCCCTTCTGGCTCCAGCTGCACTGCCGGCCGGAGGAGGAGAGAGGCGCGTTCCGGAAGTCCGGCGTCGTCAGAGCGGGCTTGAACCGCTGCTCACGGCCACCAGCCAGAGCTTGCTCTGCGCTCCCGAGCGGCACGCGCCCGTCCTGACCAGGGTGGATTCGGGAGTCCCGGTCAAAGTGCTGCGTCAGTGGCTCTCGCCCCAGGGGCGACGCTGGTTGCAGGTCATGATCCCGATGGCTCCTAACGGTGCCCGCAGGCGTGGCTGGATCGCGGGCTGATCACACTGCCGGAGCCAGCCGATCGTCCCGTATTGGCGGCTCATGCCAATGCCAGGTTGGCATGGAATCGTTGATGCTTCTTCCGGAGCGCACACCCTCGCCTCAGTTCCCACCTTCACCTGTCGCCAGCGATGCCGTGAACGACCTGAGCATGTGGTGGGAGACGCACCCAGCGACCACTCTCCATTCATCTTCTCCAGTTCTCGCAGCCGGAACCGGTGGATCTTTCCGGCCCCTTGAGCTGGCTGTTTAGTCCCAGCAGGTTGTTCAGCTGATGAGGGGGTGTGAGGTCGGCATGGTCCGGGTGTCACCGTCGCCCCCCTGAACTCACCCCCCATGCAGTGCCACCCGAACGCCCGGCTGACACCCTTAAGCCAGGAACGACTGCTGGCGCCGACACATTGATGGTGGTGAGCCGCTCAAGTCTCTTGCTGCTCAGGCGGGGATCAGCCTGGACACTGCCGTCAAGTGGCTTGCTCGTTACCGCTCAGGCGGTCAAACCTCTCTGGCGGATCGACGGAGTGTTCGCCGCATCCAGCGGTGGACGCTCGATC
>CAYNGR010000327.1:0-1735 GCA_964396755.1 uncultured Cyanobium sp.
TCGACGCTAAAGCGCACGCCTGCGCTCCCGGCCCAGCTCACAGCCTCGGCAGGTCCGGTGAGGCGAGCAGCGCGTCATCGGGCCAGGCACCCAGACCGCTGAAGCGCGCCGCCAGCAGGCTCCACAGGTTGTTGTGCTGTCTGAGCTCCTGCTCGGCGGCCCATTCGGCCTCCTGCACCTCCCCCTCCGGCAGGCCCAGCCCCTCCACCAGCCGCCGGTAGGCCGCCTTCTCCTGGGCATTGATCGGGCTGCTCTCGCCGGGCTCCTGGCTGATCCGGATCACCATGAACGCCAGCTTCAACGCCAGCTGCTTCTGGTCGTGCCCCTCGATCCGGGGGATCAGGGCGTCGAGCGCCTGCGGGCCCAGGGTCTCCGCCACCAGGGAGTTCACCTCCGCGGCCGCATCGGCCTTCTCCTGTTCGGTGAGCAGCACCTGGGTGGCCAGCGATTCGAGCAGCTCGCGCTCCTTGGTCGACACCTCGCCGTCGCTCCAGGCGATGCAGCACAGCAGCCGCAGCAGCACGCGGTCCGGATCGTTGGCGGCGCCGGCTGCAGCGGCGTTGTCGGTGGGCGGAAGGCTCATGGCTCGCTGGCGGTGGCCCCGTCGGGGTCCGGTGCGCTCAGCCTGCCATCGCCGGGCCTGCGCCGCAGCTGTCCCGGGTAGGGTCCGCGACCATCCAGGCAGGCGCTGCCGCAGTGGCAGCCGAGGCTCAGCGCCTGGCTCAGCGTCCAGCCGGCGGCCAGGGCTGCGGTGACGCCGGCCGCGAACGAGTCGCCGGCGCCGTAGGTGTCGCGCACCGGACGCTGACGCGTTGGGGCATGGAAGCGACCGCCTGGCGTCACCTGTCCCCCTCGGGCGCCCTCGGTGGCGATCACCAGCGCCGGCGCCGGATCAAGATCGCCGGGGCTGTAGCGCTCGGCCGGATCGAGGGCGCTGCCGATCAGAGCCTCAAGCGGCACGGCCGCTTCCCGCAGGATCTCCAGCCCTGTGCGCGGCGTGGCGGTGAGCACGCCGGCGGCGCGGGCCAGGCGGATGGCGGCGGCATCGGCGGCGGTGAGGAAGGCGCCGTCGCAACCAGCCAGCAGCTCCCAGGGCAGAGGATCGACGGCGGTGGGGGTGAGCCGTTCGCCGACCACCGTGATCGTGCGCTCGCCGGCGGCATCGATGTAGGTGATCGCCTCGCGGGTGGGCGCGGCATCACGCCAGGCCACGTGCAGCTCCAGGCCCAGATCCGTGAGCTCCTGGAAGGCCCGCTCGCCTGCGGCATCGCGGCCCAGGGAGGTGAAGAACGGCACCGGTTGGCCAAGCAGCCGCGCCAGTTGCACGGCCACCACCGCCCCCCCGCCGGCGGGCACCTGATGGGCATGCAGGGCCCGCACGATCTGGCCGGGCCTGGGCAGCTCCGTCACCTCCACGAAGCGCACCACCTCCACATGGCCCAGCACCGCCAGCCGCAGGGGCGGCAACGGTGGCAGCTGCGCCAGGGGCAGCGGCACCTGCGTCAGGTTGTCCGGCGTGCTGGAGCCGGGCGCGGGGGAGGCAGGCGAGTCAGGCATGGCCCGCGAGGGCGGCTGTGGGTAGTGTCGCAGCGGTGCTGCTGTCCAGCTGACGTTGCGTGCGGCAAGGGTGTGGCAGGACGTGAAGCTCCAGAGGTTGGCGCCTGCCGGTTCTTGCCTGAGTTGCTGCCTGGCTTGTGTGTCACATCTGGGAGAATCAAGCCGCGCCGCCGTTAAG
>CAYNGR010000328.1:0-1723 GCA_964396755.1 uncultured Cyanobium sp.
ACATCGCTGCTGTGATGCATCGACTGCGGGCAGTAGGCGCAGTCCTCCTCGCAGCCGCCGGTCTTGACGCTGAGCAGCGAGGCCAGCTGCACGCGGTAGCCGGGGTTGGCCTGGCGATGCACCGCCTGGGCCTGCCAGAGCAGATCGACCAGGGGCAGCTGCAGCAGGGCCTCGATCTCCTCGCTGCTCCAGTCGTGGCGGAGCTGCAGCGGCTGTGACGGGCCTGCCGGACGCGGGCCGGCGGCGCTGGGCTCGGGGGTGCTGGTGTCGGGCCTGGCGGGCGTCAGGGTCAAGGCGGTCGAGAGGGAGAACGTTGGGGGAGCTGCGAGGGCCGCGGCGCAGGGCTGCTGTTGCGGCGACTCAGGCGGTGGCCTCGACACCACCGAAGCGGCGCTGGCGCCCTTGGTAGTCGAGCAGCGCCGCGAGCAGGGCGGCCTCATCGAAGTCGGGCCAGAGCACTTCGGTGATGTGCAGCTCGGCGTAGGCCAGCTGCCACAGCAGGAAGTTGCTGAGCCGCCGTTCGCCGCTGGTGCGGATCAGCAGGTCGGGGTCGCCCTCGCCGGCCGTCTGCAGTTCGGCGGCGAACAGCTGCTCGTCGATCGCGGCGGGATCCAGCTGGCCACTGGCCGCCTGCTCGGCCAGGCGGCGGGCGGCCTGCACCAGTTCACGCCGACCGCCGTAGTTGGTGCAGACGTTGAAATGGATGCCGGCGTTGTCGGCCGTGCGGGCCGTGGCGTCGGCGATCAGGTTCTGCAGGCCCTCGGGCAGCTGCTCGAGGTCGCCCAGGAAGCGGATGCGCACCTGCTCCTGCATCAGCCCTTCGAGCTCGCGGGCCAGCACCCGCTCGAACAGCGTCATCAGGAAGGCCACCTCCTCGCCGGGGCGCGACCAGTTCTCGGTGGAGAAGGCATAGCAGGTGAGGGCCCGGATGCCCCAGTCGCTGCACAGCCGCAGCGTGCGCTTGAGCGTCTCCACCCCGGCCCGGTGGCCCATCACCCGCGGCAGGCCGCGCTGACGCGCCCAGCGGCCGTTGCCGTCCATGATCAGCGCCACATGGCCGGGAAGGCGCTGCGGATCCAGCTGCGCCGGCAGCGGCGGCCGATCGGGGAGGGGTGTGGTCGCCAGGGCGCGACTCATCCGCGGGAATCCGGCGAATCCAGGCCCAGGCTACGACCAGTCGGTCCCGGCGCCAGGCTGGCGGTGAGCAGATCGTGCAGCCGACTGCTGGTGATCGGCCGCTCCAGCCGCCCCTGCCGGGCCAGCGAGATCGTGCCGGTCTCCTCGGAGACGACGATGCAGAGGCAGCCGGCGTGCCGCTCGGTCAGGCCCAGGGCGGCCAGATGGCGGGTGCCGTAGCGGTTGAGGCCCTGACGGGACAGGGGCAGGATCACACCGGCGGCGGCGATGCGGTTGTCCTGCACCACCACCGCACCGTCATGCAGCGGTGTGTCGCTGGCGAACAGGTTGAGCAGCAGATCCACCGACAGGCGGGCGTCCAGGCGGATGCCGGGGTTGAGGAAGTCTTCGGGTCGCAGATCGTCGTCGAGGTCGAGCACGATCAGGCCGCCGCAGCGGGCCTGCGACAGGCGCCCGGCGGCTTCGGTGAGCATGCTCACCGAGCCCGAGGCGAGCGAATCGCGGCGTCGGTCGGCGAACAGGTTGCCGACGCGGCCGGTGCCCAGCAGCTCCATCAGCCGCCGCAGCTCCCCCTGCCAGAGGATCG
>CAYNGR010000329.1:0-1721 GCA_964396755.1 uncultured Cyanobium sp.
GAACCTGGGCGGCGACGGAAGGAGAACTCAGAGGTTAGGCAACGGAGCAAGCCCGGCCCGGCGACATGGCTGCCGCGGCGGATGCGTCAAGCAAGACGATTCCCGGGCCACAGGCCCGCCTGCATTGGCAAAGAGCGCCACAGAGGCTGGGCCGGGGCGCAGACGGACTCGACAGCGATGCGACCAGCCGCCCCAGGCGACTGGCCCCGCAGCGTCAACGGGCCCGCACGTTGCAGGCGGCCAGGCCCCGGCAGAGGTGCTCGAACGGGGCGCGGATCACGTCGCTGGCCCCGACGACGCCAGCTTCCGAAAGCATGTCGCCGATCACGTCGGCGAGCAGGGCGATCGAACGGACGGTGGGGCCGGTAGGTACGCCCAGGCTCTTGTAGGTGTCGTCCAGCCCGTTGAGCACCCGCTCATCGAGAATGGTCAGATCGTCGGCGATCAGGGCGTAGCTGGCGTAGCGCAGGAAGTAGTCCATGTCGCGCAGGCAGGCGGCCAGGCGACGGGTGGTGTAGGCGTTGCCGCCGGGAAGCAGCAGCTCCGGGTTCTCCAGCCAGAGCCGCTGCGAAGCTTCGCGGACGATGCCGGCAGCCTCGCGGTTGATCAGCTCGACGGCCTGCAACCTGATGCTGGCCTGGCCGTAATAGGCATCGATGCGATCGATCGCGGCGCGGTCGAAGTAACGACCCAGCTGGTCGTAACGGCCGATCAGACCGCTGATGGCGTCCCGCATGGTGACTGGAAACTCGATGCACCTGGGCCGGAAGCTAGCACTTGTGAATCGCTGGGATCCTTGTGCTGGGGCTGGATCTGGGCTTATTGACAGAAACGGTTACGCAGCGTCGCCGCGCCGGTGCGGCGGCCGCTCCGGCACGGGCCTGGGTCGCGTCTGCAGGGGATGCTGCGAGGGCTTGACGGCATGTCCAGGGACCTGGAGGCTGGAAACGGTTATCTCTGATACAAAACGGGGTCGGGAGCGCTCCGTACGTTCCCGCCTGTCGCGCCGCGGGCCGACGTCTCCACTGCCGCATTCCGTGCCATGGCCAGTACCGCCCAGGACGTGCTTCGTCGCATCAAGGACGAGGGCATCGAACTGATCGATCTCAAATTCGTCGATCTGCATGGCAAGTGGCAGCACCTGACCGTCTGCCAGGACCTCATCGACGAGGCCGCGTTCACGGAGGGCGTCGCGTTCGATGGTTCTTCCATCCGCGGCTGGAAGGCGATCAACGAGTCGGACATGGCGATGGTGCCGGATCCGAACACCGCCTGGATCGACCCCTTCTACAGCCACAAGACTCTCAGTCTGATCTGCTCGATCCAGGAGCCCCGCAGCGGCCAGCCCTACGGCCGCTGCCCCCGCTCCCTGGCTCAGAAGGCGCTCAACTACCTGGGATCCACCGGCCTTGCCGACACGGCTTACTTCGGCCCCGAGCCCGAGTTCTTCATCTTCGACGACGTCCGTTACAAGAGCAGCAACGGCAGCAGCTTCTACAGCGTCGATTCGATCGAGGCCCCCTGGAACAACGACCGGATTGAGGAGGGCGGCAACCTCGCCTACAAGATCCAGCTCAAGGAGGGCTACTTCCCCGTCGCCCCCAACGACACTCTCCAGGACATCCGCAGCGAGATGCTGCTGACCATGGGGGCCCTGGGGGTGCCGATCGAGAAGCAGCACCACGAGGTGGCCACCGCCCAGCACGAACTCGGCATCAAGT
>CAYNGR010000330.1:0-1704 GCA_964396755.1 uncultured Cyanobium sp.
GGCCGTTGTGGATCACCTCCCGGTTGAGCTCACGCAGATTCGTCTCGATCGCGGACACCAGCTCCTCGCTGCGGTGGCCATCGAGATGGGAGGCCAGGGCGATGCCATCGAGGTCGCTGATGCTGATGCAGCTGCCGATCAGGGGAGCGGCGAGGCGGTGATAAGGAGCCCCGGCGCGGATCCGGGCGGCCAGCACCCGGTTGAGTCGCTGGGAGGGGCCGTGATCCACCGGCGGCGGCAGCTCGCTGATCAGCCCCTGCTCGATCAGCATCGCCAGGTTCTGCAGCAGTTCCGGCAGGGGGCGTGAGGAGAGGCCCTCCATGCGGCTGAGCTCGGAGATGCAGCGCGGTTCGTGGCCGAGGGCGCGCAGCAGGGAGAGGAACCAGTCCGGATTGCCCTGCAGGCTGCCGAAGCTGAGGCGGAAGCGGAACAGCTCCTGCGGATTGCTGCGCTCGAGCTGCTCGTCGCTGATCAGCCTGAGCAGGCGGATCTCGCCGATGGCCTGCTGAGCGTCGAGGGGCCAGAGGCGGTCGAGGCCGCGGGCATAGACGTCGCGGCGGAAGGAGGTGTTGAGCAGCAGATCGCGCAACAGCTGTCGCCGGGCCGGATCGCTCTGCTCCGCCAGCAGATCGCGGAACGCCGGTGGCAGCAGTCCCTCGAAGGATTCCGCCAGCGAGGTGGTGGCCAGGAAGGAGAATCCGTGGCTGCCCGCCTGACGGATCACCGCATCACTGAAGCGCGGCTGCCAGAGCTGCTGGTTGTATTCGTGCGGCAGGTAGTCGGGATCGCGGCTGGGCAGTTCCTCCAGCAGCGAGCTGAGATTGGGCTGGGCGGTGAACACGCCGGCGCCGCATTGCTGCAGGCGCTGGCTGAGCTGCAGGGCCGACTCGAGACTGGCGGATCCAGCCTCATGGGAGTCCTGCAGGGAGCGGACCAGGTGCTGGAAGGGAACGGTACTGAGGTTGCCGGGAAAGGCGTTGTAGGAGATCGCCAGCAGGCCGCCGGGGCGCAGACAGGAGGAGGCCAGCGTCCAGATCGATTGCTGCACTTCGCGGCTGACCCAGCTGAGCAGGCCATGGCAGATGGCCAGATCGACGCTGCCGGGGGCCGGAGCGACGGGGCCCTGGGGCGTGGGGTCCTGTCTGGCGAGGGCCACCAGATCGGCATCCTGAAAGGAGACATTGGACAGACCCGCGGCGGCGGCGAGCTGGCGGCCATGGCTGATGTGGGTGGCCAGCAGATCGATGCCGCTGAAGCTGGCGTGAGGGTGGAGGGCAGCCTGCAGGCAGAGCCCGACGCCCTGGCCGCAGCCGAAATCCACCAGCCGGAACGGCTGATCCAGGCGGGGAGGACGCTGGCTGGCGAGCAGGGAGATCAGCGACAGGCGCAGCGGGAAGAACTCCGGATAGGCCTTGTAGGTGTACCCATCACCGCTGAAGTAGCCGCGGTGGAACGCCTGATGGGTGAGACTCGCGGAGACGGGCATGCAGGCAGCAAGGATGAAGACGTCCTTGCAGGCGCAAGGGAGCAGGATGAATGCCCGCTGATTCTTCGCGAAAGATACCCGCTCCTGGCCGCTGTTGGTGCCGTCTCGGTCACATTCGGCCGAATCGTCGCCGGGCGTGCCGGATCGGACGCGGGCCTGAGCGAGTCAGCCGGGCGAGGAGGGCGTCGGCGCGGCGGCTGCTGAACCGTGGCGATGGG
>CAYNGR010000331.1:0-1702 GCA_964396755.1 uncultured Cyanobium sp.
GGAAAATCCACCCTCTTGCGGGCCTGGCAATGTGGTGAGTTCGATCTTTTTGGCGACGAAGCAGCCTCCGATGAGTTGCTTCCAGTCGCTGGACGGGCCGATGTTCCTATTCTCTTCGTTGCTCAGTTTATTCGTCTTGCCAAGTCGAGGGAAACGCCGCCAAATAATCTTGTGTTGCATGTTGATCTTTCCAATTTTTTTAAGAGTGAATTTCGGCAGGGTGAGCTGAGCTTCTGGCGAAATCGAATGAAGCGCCAGTACATTTCTGATCTCGTTACTGGCCCTGTACCGGTGCTGGATTACTGGAAAGAACATTTTTCATATTGCACGGATACGCCCGTCGCTCTCTCGTCTTTTTCGCGGGTTTTGGTTAGTACGATTTGGTGTAGGCGCGGCGTTGCCGCCGAAAGAAAGCTCTTGCGTGATAATGACAAGTTCCGGTCTGACACGAAAAAAGCACAGCGTAGGAGGCATGTCTTTTCAAGGATCTATGCTGCGACTCCGGAGGCCAAAGAAAACTATCTGTCCCATTATCAGGGCTGGAATCTCTTCCTTGATGGGCTTCGGCCACAGCCGGCAAGGCGTTTGATCTGGTCAGATAGACCCGGCGGTTTCCCTGCGTTGATGCACGTGACGTAATCACTGCCACAGTGGCCTCGATCGCAGTCTTGCCGTGGCTCTGTCGAAGTCGCCACTGCGGGGATTCTCTCAGGAGCCGCTCGAGTGATGGATTGCTTGCTGATCGGTCGCAGCGA
The DNA here is from genome assembly GCA_964396755.1 of uncultured Cyanobium sp. Taxonomy (GTDB): domain Bacteria; phylum Cyanobacteriota; class Cyanobacteriia; order PCC-6307; family Cyanobiaceae; genus Cyanobium. Next base: position 756 of record CAYNGR010000331.1, read on the forward strand.
TATAGACGGCTCGGATATGGCAACCATGTTTCGGTGCCGAGAGGTGACTTGCGCTGTATCCACGAGTCTTTAGTCTCCCTTGAGCTGTTTGAATCAGGGGCAGGCGTTGGCCAGTTTGGCTGATCGAAGAGTGGGAAGCGTTCGGTCGATGCGGCATCCTCCTCAGCAGCACTGCCAAGCACATCGATCGAACGGCTTTGCACCCAAGACGTGTTGCCAGGCCAGATCGCCGTGTACGTCCCCGCGACGAGGCCCTCGTTGCCTTCGCAGAGGATGTGTCGCTGCTCACGACGATGGGCTGCTGGAACGCAAGATCTTGTTTCATTCTCCGGGATTGTCAGCTCTGTTGTGATTTGACACGAGTGCCCGCGCAGCCTTTCCCGGCCCTTGGCGGGTCTGTCCGGCCCAGCATGGGCAGGGAGGGTCAGGTTCTCCAGGCGGACCAGGAGGGGATGCCCGCTGCTTCGATGGTCAAGGGGCAGGCGTCGCAGGCGAGCGCTGTTTCCGCTGTGCCTTTGTCCTGGATGTCGCCCCTGCGCCTGCCTTGCTTCGGGTGGATGCCATCTGGAGCTTTGGCGTGGCGGTGACGCCCTGCGGAGAACAGTTGCTCCTGCAGGCTCGTAGGGCAGCGAGCAGGCTGTAGGAGTGTCCTTCTGCTCAATCCCGCTGGGCTGGTGATCCACAGGCCTGGGGGCCTGCGGGGCGGGATCGGTGAGGTTGGAGGGATCGCCCAGAGGCCGAGTCCATGAGTTCGGAGGTGGCTCGCCTGGACAGCTGCCAGCCTGCGCGTAGCTATCAGTCAGGTTGCAGGCCGACGGATGCGGCCACACATCATGACTCGGGCGCGCAGTCGGTGCGCTCTTAGAAAGAAAGACGACCATCGCCGTCCTTGCTGGAAATCTTCGGCTTTGCTGGTGCCTCTCTTCTGGGAGGTAAAAACGTGAAAG
>CAYNGR010000332.1:0-1654 GCA_964396755.1 uncultured Cyanobium sp.
CTCCGACAGCAGTTGGTCAGGCACGGAGGAGGGCATGTCGGAGGAACTCTCGGAGGGAAGCTCGAAGCGGCAGGACACCATTGGGGACCACAGGGCCGGTGGCAGATCAGGCACCGACGGCCGGGGCTGCGTGGGTTCACGCAGTCCACGCCGGCCACGTCCAACAGGGTTGAGGCCTTGCCCTGTCAGCCGCGACGCCTTAGGAGACGGCCACGCCGGCATCAGGCTGAGCACGTCGCAGGCGGAGCCATCCGCGGGAACCCGCTCTGCCGCCACTCACCACCCAGGGCCCTGGCGACCCCATCCCTGCCAGACAGCGCCGCCTTGATGGGGTGCCTCCCGGAAACGCTGGCGCTGCCCTTGACGCTGCAGCCGGAGGTGGAACGGCAGCTCACCGTGGCCGATGGGCACACGATGCGGGTGCCGATGTGGGGCCAGTGAAGGTGACCTTTCAGGACCTTCTCTGCTTCCTGGGGACCCTGATGCCAGGCGAGGCTGTTCTGGGCAATCACGTCTTGCTGGGAGCCGTGCCGATCGAGGACACGGACATCAGCGTCCACTGACGGCACCAGTTCTGATCTGTGGGGTTTCAGCGATAGACGTCACGGCGATGCCCGATGCGCACCACGAGGATCACCAGCTCGCTGCGCTGCCACTCATAAACCACGCGGTAGTGGCCCACACGCAATCGCCGCAATCCCTCGAATTCGCCTTTCAGGGCTGAGCCGGCGGCTGGGGTGTCGCAGAGCAGGTCGATCGCTTCAACCAGCCGTACGCGATCCTGTTTGGGGAGAGCGGCCAGTGCCTTTTGCGCAGATCGCTTAATCCGAAGCGAGCAGCGCATCTCGCACCTCGGCCCAGTCGAGAACTGGGTCGGCAGGATCCTTCAGAGCTGCCACACCGCAGCGAAGGTCCTCGATGTCGTCGAGGTAGTACTCAATCGCTTGGCGAATGATGTCGGCTCGGCAGCGGTTGAGCTGCTGCGCCGCTGCATCAAGCTCAGCCCCAAGAGCATCGGGCAGCCTGGCCGTGACCTGAACCATGGGACCACCGCGAAGTCGCGGAGATGTCAATGACATCATCCTAGGCCTCTCACTCGTGAAAGGGACCAGAGAACCCGCTCTGCCGCCACGTACCACCCAGGGCCCTGGCGACCCCATCCCTGCCAGACAGCGCCGCCTTGATGGGGTGCATCCCGGAAGCGCTGGCGCTGCCCTTGACGCTGCAGCAGGAGGTGGAACGGCAGCTCACCGTGGCCGATGGGCACACCGCTCAGACGAGACCGCTCAGACAGCCTGTGCCTTGAACCGCCTCAGCCCCGCCCCGCCAGGGCCCCGTCGCTCTGCCAGCGCCAGCTGTCGGCGCACATCTGCTGCAGCGTGCGGGTGCAGCGCCAGCCCAGCAGCTGCTGCGCCAGGTGCGGATCGGCGACGCTGCGGGCCGCATCGCCGTCGCGGCGGCCCACCACCTGGACCGGCAGCTCGCGGCCGCAGGCCTGGCCGTAGGCCCGCACCACCTGTTTCACCGTGTGCCCGGTGCCGCTGCCCAGGTTGAGCGTCAGCAGCCCCGGCGCTGACGCCTGCAGGTGACTCAGCGCCGCCAGGTGTCCCTCGGCCAGGTCCATCACATGGATGAAGTCGCGCTCGCCGCTGCC
>CAYNGR010000333.1:0-1645 GCA_964396755.1 uncultured Cyanobium sp.
TGGCTCCCGGCTTCCTGCCGGAACTGATTCGATCGGCCGCCACCACCCACGCCCTGGGCCAGTTCTGGCGCGTGATGAGCGATCTGTTCCTCGATCTGGCCGCCGCTGAACGGGACGGACGCGTGCGCAGCATCCCCGCCGTGGTCGACTTCATCCGAGACGGGCTGGTGGCGGCTGCCGCCGACCCGATCCGCTACAGCGTCGACATCGACGGCGAGAGCCACTGGGTGCTGCCGCCCGATGCCGGCCTGACCTTCCTAGTGGATGTGGCGGTGCCCTACGTGGAGGCGGTGTTCCTGCGCGGCACCCCGTTCCTGGGCACCGTCAGCTTCAATGCCCAGGCCCAGCAGATCTCCCCCGATCAGGCCCAGTTCACCTACGGCGCGCTCTACGCCGATCCGCTGCCGAGCATGGGTGCCGGCATCCCCCCCAGCCTGCTGATGCAGGACATGTACCGCCATCTGCCGGAGAAGCTGCACCAGTGGTATCTCGAGCGCACCCGGGGCGAGGGCGATGTGCGCGTGAAGATCTGCATGAGCTTCCAGAAGTCGATGTTCTGCGTCACCAACGCCGCCATCAACGGCACCATGCCCCACCCCCTCGACAGCAGCGACCCTGTCCAGCGCAGCGCCAACGAGGCCTACGCCAGGGCCTGGGCGACCCGCCTCGGCATCGCCCGCACCGATTGCCTGGCGGCCTGAGCGGCCCCCGGCCGGTGGCATGCGGCTGCCCTGGTGGAGCCCAGCGCCAGGTGAGACAGGCACCGCGCCTGGCCGTCCAACAGGCACCTGACTGCGCACAGCCTCGGCAGCGACTGGATCGAACGACAAGCCCAGCCGCCGCGCCACCACGGAACAGCGGCAGGGCCGCCGCGGGATGCCGCTCTAAGGTTGCCGCATGGATCACCAGTGGAACCCCAGGCCCAAGCCCGACCGGGTCGAGTGGCTGGAGCGTCGCATCGAGTTCGACGACTACGCCGGCAACCGCGCCTTTCTCGATCGCCTCAACGACTTCTGTGAAGCCAGGGGCCGCTACCCCGACATCAGCTTCGGGCGTACATACGTGAACATCACCCTCAGAGCCGAGATCGAGGGGTCCGCCATCAGCGAGGCTGACCACGCTTTCGCAGCGGCGATCGATGAGCTCCTCTGAAGCCGGCGGCGAGATTGATCGCGTCGACCTGCGCAGCGCCTATGAGGACGCCGGCATCGAAGCCGTGCTGCAGCAACTCGATCAGGAGCTGATCGGGCTGCGGCCGGTGAAGGCGCGCATCCGTGAGATCGCGGCGCTGCTGGTGGTCAACCGCGCCCGTCAGCAGGTTGGCCTCGACACCACCGCCCCCAGCCTGCACATGTCCTTCACGGGTCGGCCGGGCACCGGCAAGACCACGGTGGCCGAGCGGATGTCGAAGATCCTGCACGGCCTCGGATATGTGCGCAAGGGTCATGTGGTGACCGCCACCCGCGACGACCTGGTCGGCCAATACATCGGCCACACCGCGCCCAAGACGCGCGAGATGCTCAAGAAGGCGATGGGCGGTGTGCTGTTCATCGACGAGGCCTATTACCTCTATCGCCCCGAAAACGAGCGCGACTACGGCGCCGAAGCGATCGAGATCCTGCTGCAGGTGATGGAGAACAACCGC
>CAYNGR010000334.1:0-1633 GCA_964396755.1 uncultured Cyanobium sp.
TCATCAACCAAAGAGTCAATCATATTAACATTGAATGCTCTTAATATAGATGGAGTAATTGCTCCGTTATTATTATTTGGGAAGGATTGATTATTATCTACCTTCAATGCCTGTTTTGAAATTTCAGCCATGTTATTTTTTGTTTTATTAGTCTAATATTATGTCAAAACCATCACTATATCCATCACTAAATCCACCACCTTTAGTTCTATTAGGAGATTGGATTTGCCCTATACCTTGGTTCATAAGAAAACCCTTACAACATTTTACATCATAAGTATTACTTTCCAAACAAAGACATCCTTGTCTGCTATTTTTAGGTGATGATAATCCTTTAGTTGGCCCAATGTAAATACCAGAGTTATTCTCTCTATTGACAGAATATCTTAAATTTCCATTCCTACTATTACTCCATTTTTGAGACATCGGTATCGTTTAATATAATAACAACGAAATCCGAATATATCGTTATGACCCTTGCTGTTTCTTTAAGGCTTCTCTATGTAATAAGTTCTTTAGGGTAGTTTCATCTGATTTAAATGCAAGATATAACAGGCATTTCTCTAAAGGTTGTTCAGTAACCCAATCTATACTACCATATTGTCCGTCTGCAAGTTCAATAAGCGTTTGGTAATTTCCCCACTTTTTTCCAAAATTGATTTGATGTTGGGTGGCAGACCCTCCACCTTCAAAGAGTTCAGGGTAGCGCTCAACAAGTCCGTTAACAAATTTACAAAAAAAAACAATGCACCGAATTGCACATTCATTGGAACTTCTAAAAATAACTTATCATCAATGTTGCCTTTATAAGTTTCAATAGAATACATATCACCTTTCTTATCTGTAATAGGTCTGTAAAGGATTGACATTATCTTTGGCCAGTTATCATCAATAGTTAATTGTCCAAACTTACTGATATCCACATATGCACCATATGCAATCTGTGATAGGTTAGGTTCAAATCCATATTCCTTACCATCTATCTTTATAATCTTTTGCAAAGGATATTCCGTATCATTGATAAATCCTTCCAATGCAGTTCTGATTGTATTGTAATCTTCAATTGATAATCCTTTTATATATTCTGCATCCAATCCACACAAATGAGATAACATCAAAGCAGTTTGTGCCTCTTCATCATCACCATAGTTCTTCATGTCTTTTTGCAGTGTTAAATACTTCTTTAAACTTACACCACTCCAATCAGTTGGGATAGTTAGTGTGATTTCCTTGACCATACATTAATTTTATTATGTTACTTAATTTTCTATTCTTTGCTTCTTCGTTTTCCAATTTTGCATTCATCATTATTAATTGAGCAGATTTTGTTTCTACTTCCTGTTGTAATGATTTAGCATATAGTATTAAATCTTTTATTTCTTCTTCTGTCCAAGTTTGCATATTAGTATTTTATATTTCCAATCGTTATTGCATACTTACCTTTGTTAACTGCCTTTTGAGATAACTTCATCATACAACAATATCTTGCTGCATCAATAAGGTGGTCTAAACCTCCTTCAGGGTTATCTGTTGTGTATCCGTATTTATCAGTAGCGTATTGGTATGCATACATCTCATTAATTAAGTTCTGTGATTTCTTATGAATGAATATCTTATGGTTTTGCATTACACC
>CAYNGR010000335.1:0-1633 GCA_964396755.1 uncultured Cyanobium sp.
ACTGAAAGCGGGTGACCGGATTCGAACCGGCGACGTTCAGCTTGGGAAGCTGACATTCTACCACTGAATTACACCCGCAGATGTCGGATGGAAGAGAATCAACTCTCTTGATTGAGAGTTGGCCATTCCCTGATCGAATCAAGGACATCCAATCGACCGGAATGGAGCCGAGAGAGAATTCGCGGCTCGTCCAATCGAGGGGCAAGTTAGCACCGTCTCCGCGCAGGCAGCCGATCAGGCGCAGGCTCGAGGAGTCCCGACAGAGGGCGTTCCTGCCGCTGCAGTGACGGGCCCTGGCAGCTGTTCCCACGGGCCTCGCGGCAGCAGACCTGGATGCAGAACGCCCCGGGCTGCATCGGGTCCCAGGAGAGCAGAGGCGGCAGGAATGGGCTGCAGAACAACCTGGTCGTCCAGCCGGAGCCGGAGGCGGTCAGGACGGCCTGCCCTGGGGCGGCGCGCCCGGGATCGGAAGAGACCCGGGCCATGCCGCCTCGACGCGAGTTCGGCGCTCAGCCTCAGGGCTTGGCCGGGGCAGCGGCGGCGGGCTCCTCGCACTTCACCGCAGCGGACAGGGCGCGACGGGCGGCGATCACCGGGACCGCCTTCGCCTTGAGCGTCTCAGCCGCCTGGGCAAGGGTCTGGTCCTTGTTGCTGGCCACCTTGGCCACATCCGTCTTGAAGGCCTTCAGCTGCGTCTGGAAGTTCTGCAGACGCAGCTGCTCCAGCTTCTGCTCCGACGCCTCAAGCGCCGCCAGTGAGCTGGCCAGAGCCTTGTCGGCAGCGGCCGCCTCGCCGACGGTGGAGCTGGGCTTGAGGGCCGCCACCTGGTCGAGCGCCTGGCCGACCGAGGCCAGCTGCGTGCAGATCTTGGCTTCGGTCTTCAGTTCCTTCTTGGCAAGATCCTGCTTCTGGCAGCCGGCAGCGGCGAGGGCCACCAGACAGCTGAGGGCAATCAGGGAACGGCGCATGGGTCGGAATTGTGTTCGTGGTGAACAGTAAGGACCCTGCGCCGTTCTGCCACCCCCTGTCAGCGGCTCAGTTCCGCTGCAGCGGCGGACACACCGGCACCGACGGTGGCCTTAGCCAGACCCAGGTCCTGCAGGGTCGCCTCGATGGCGGCCACGGCGGTGAGCACATCGCGGTCGCAGACGAAGCCGAGGTGGCCGATGCGGAACACCTTGCCCTTGAGGTGGTCCTGGCCGCCGGCCAGCAGGATGTCGAAGCGCTTGCGCACCTCCTTGCGCAGGCTCTCGGCGTCGATGCCCTCGGGCGCCACCGCGGTGATCGCCGGGCTGCCATGGCCTTCGGCCGCGTACAGCGGCATGCCGATGGCCTTCATGGCGGCGCTGGTGGCCCGCTGATGGCGGGCGTGGCGGGCGAAGATCGCCTCGAGCCCCTCGGCCTGCATGATCTCCAGGGCCGCCTCGAGGGCGAAGTAGAGATTGATCGCCGGGGTGAACGGATTGCTGTCGGCCTTGGCCGATTTGCGGTACTTGCCGAGATCCAGATAGAACTTGGGCAGATCAGAGCGCTCGTAGGCCGCCCAGGCCCGCTCGCTCATCGCCACGAAACTCAGACCGGGCGGCATCATGTAGCCCTTCTGGGAACCGCTGCCGATCACGTCGATGCCCCA
>CAYNGR010000336.1:0-1630 GCA_964396755.1 uncultured Cyanobium sp.
CGATCAGCGTCAACACTGACAGCGGCTCCGAGGACTTCGGCAAGGTCGTCTTCAGTCAGGAGAAGGAGATCTGGCATGCCAATCTAGGCTCGGGTGATGACACGGAAACGCTGTCGTTGTCGGCTGGTGCATACATCCGGCTGACCCAGACCGTGACTGACGCGGATGGGGATAGCGACAGCGCTTATCACGATCTTGCCAACGGGACGTTAGGCACTTCGATCTTCACCCTGTTCTCGATCAAGGACGATGCCCCGACGGCCGTCGCGGTCCCGACGGGGACGACACCGCTGCCGACGCTGCAGCTGGACGAGACGACGGCCCTGTCTGAGGGAGTGCGGAAGACCTCGACGAGCATCCGTGCGAATTTTGACGCGAATACCGTCGCTGCTCAAGTCCAGACGAATTACGGCAACGATGGTGCGGGATCGGTTGCCTTTGCGCTGTCGCTGAGCGGTGTGGATCTGGGCTCGGGCCTTTATGCGTTGGACAGCACCGACACGCAGGACGGTGGCGATGGCGATGGCTATGGCAAGGGAGCTGAGATCCTGCTGTTCAACAACAATGGGGTGATTGAAGGTCGCACGACGTCATCTAGCGGAACGCGTTATTTCACGATCAGCGTCAACACTGACAGCAGCTCCGAGGACTTCGGCAAGGTCATCTTCAGCCAGGAGAAGGAAATCTGGCACGCCAATCGCGGCTTGGCTGATGACACGGAAACGCTGACGTTGTCGGCTGATGCATACATCCGGCTGACTCAGACCGTGACTGACGCGGATGGGGATAGCGCCAGCGCGTATCTCGATCTTGCCAACGGGACGGCGGGCACGTCGATTTTCTCAATCAAGGACGATGGCCCGACGGCCGTGGCGGTCCCGACGGGGACGACGGCGCTGCCGACGCTGCAGCTGGACGAGACGACGGCCCTGTCTGAGGGAGTGCGGAAGACCTCGACGAGCATCCGTGCGAATTTTGACGCGAATACCGTCGCTGCTCAAGTCCAGACGAATTACGGCAACGATGGTGCGGGATCGGTTGCCTTTGCGCTGTCGCTGAGCGATGAGGGCCTGGGCTCTGGCGTTTATGCGTTGGACAGCACCGACACGCAGGTCGATGGCGATGGCTACGGCCAGGGAGAGGAGATCCTGCTGTTCAACATTGACGGTGTCATTGAGGGTCGCACGGCGTCATCTGGCGGTACGCGTTACTTCACGATCAGCGTCAACACTGACAGCGGCTCCGAGGACTTCGGCAAGGTCGTCTTCAGCCAGGAGAAGGAGATCTGGCATGCGAGTGCTGGCAATGCGTCAAGCGGCAATCACGATGATGTCGAGACGCTGAGGCTGGACGGAGCTGGTGAGTACCTGCGCCTGACGCAGACCGTGACCGATGCGGATGGTGATAGCGACAGTGCCAGTCTTGACTTGATTGTTGGATCGGGTGGGGCCTCCATCTTCTCGATCAAGGACGATGGCCCGACGGCTGTGGCGGTCCCGACGGGGACGACGGCGCTGCCGACGCTGCAGCTGGATGAGACGACGGCCCTGTTTGAGGGAGTGCGGAAGACGTCGGCGAGCATCCGTGCGAATTTTGACGCGAATACCGTCGCTGCTCAAGTCCAGACGAA
>CAYNGR010000337.1:0-1619 GCA_964396755.1 uncultured Cyanobium sp.
ACCCATGCATATCCATTTTGAAGTGATGCAGTAAATCCTGCACTTGCACTTAATGGAGTTAATACCGCTACTCTACCATCTGTATAGTTTGCTTTGTTTTGGAAACCGAATACAGCAGGATAAGTATCTCCTACAACATTGTTCACATAGATTGCTCCACCTAATCCCCATCCTGCAACACCACCAGCAGTTGCATCTATTGTCATACCAATTGCATCTGCAGTAGTTAAATTACTATTATCAACTAAAAGTGGAGAGAATGTATTTTGATATGTTAAGTTTCTAGTTGTGATTTGATTTCTTTGTATTGTAGATTGTCCTTGCGAACCTGAAACTATTATTCTCGGTGCAGTTGTTGCTCCTGTTGCTGATGAACTTACATATATTTGTCCTATAACTGTCAAATCAGTTGTAGCACTTCCACTAATTATTACACTTCCTGTAATTACCTGATTACCATTAAAGTTATTAGAGCCTGTTGTTGCGTATGAGCCAGTTGCAGAAATTAAACTATTTACTTTTGCATCATTAGAAGATGTATAAGAGTTGAATGAAGATGTTGTTGTAATACCTGCACCTTCAATAGATTTATTTTTCCATAATCCATAAGAAGAACTTTCGTATTGTAATAAATCACCTGTTTGTGCATTGTTGATTTGAACATTATGTAATTCATTTAATTCCCAACCATTATTAATATCAACATAGATTGAACCATTATTTTGTTGTGCTCTTAACACTTGTCCAATTGTTACAATTTGATTAGGTGCTTGTGGTTGAACTTTAGTAAATTGACCTGAAGAAGATAAGTATAAAACATCACCTGCTGCATATCCTAATGCAGGGTCAGTATTTACTCCTGTTACAACACCATTAACAACTACTTCAACATCTGCACCTGAAGGTGAAGAATATCTTAATAATCCAAATGTATTTGATGAAAGTGCTTCATTATCATAAGATGCAGTTGTGAATATTGGATTATCACCACTTGCACCGGTAATATGAACTACTGTTCCTGCTCCTAATGTAGATGCATTACCATTTCTTGCAGTAATTACTACATTTCTAGTTATAGATGAAGTTTCTGCGTATGATGCACTTAATGCAAATGAGCCAGTCGCAACTTGTATTGTAAATTGTGTTCCATCACCTTTTGTGAATGTTATATCATCATTTGTTACAGATGCAGTTACTAATGCTAAACTTGCAGAAGTAAATAAAGATGATGTAGCGTTTTCTAATGAAGTAACTCTTTGGTCATTAGATGCAGTATAAGCATTAAATGATGAAGTAGATACTAAAGAAGATGTGCTAAACGATGAAGTGAATAATTGTAAAGATGCAGTTGCTTGGTGTATTGCAGCTAAATCTAAATTAGTTGATGCAGTATATGCATTGAACGATGCAGTTAAATTGTTAATCGTTCCACTATCTGGAGTATTAACAGATACTACTGCAGTTCCACCTACAACTATTGCACTGATACCACTACCTGTAAAGTTCATAGAGAATGCATTACCTTGTGGAATACCTTCATCTAATATTGGTAATGCAATTGATGCAGTTATACCTGTAATCTTACTACCATTACCTATAAATTCCGATGCAGATACAAA
>CAYNGR010000338.1:0-1597 GCA_964396755.1 uncultured Cyanobium sp.
CTACTGACACCTGCATCTTCAGTGCAGTGCTCTACCAACTGAGCTATATTTCCAAATGTTGGGGTGGACGGACTCGAACCGCCGAACTCAAAAGAGATTTGATTTACAGTCAAACGTCATTGCCACTAGACTACACCCCAATTTGTGGGAAATACAGGATTCGAACCTATGACCCCTTCGGTGTAAACGAAGTGCTCTAAACCAACTGAGCTAATTTCCCAATGCGCTTCCTCTTGGGCTCGAACCAAGGACCTATTGATTAACAGTCAATCGCTCTAACCTGCTGAGCTAAGGAAGCATATAAACAAAAAACCCCAACTTAATTTGTAAGTCAGGGTTTTTATGTAATAAGTTATATAATCTACTATATTTATCCTACATCTGTGTCCTCTGACTTTTTAATTCTAATTTCTGAATTAAACATACCAATGCTTGCCCACACTTTAAGTGTCGGTTGATAACAATTCGTATGTAATGTCAAAGTTTTCATTTTTATATAAATATAGTTTTTTAAAGTAAAAAGTAATTCGATTTCAAAATACACCACGTCGAGTCATGCTCCGGTTGTTACTAGCCTCATCAAATTACTCATTTTGCATTATTAAAGAGTTAAAATGGGAGGCGGTAACTCTATGTAATGCGCTGTTACTAACCCGTCTGTCTACTAGTATAGACTGAGTTTTTTATTGGTGTAAAACCCTCCCGAAAAACCTAACACACTTACTCCATTTTGTTTTTTATTTTAATTCGTAAACAACTTGTCTTACTCATGTGTTTGAACACTTTTGGAAAAACGAATACTATGAGCGGGGCCATGGAATTAAACCACATCTTCCCCCCTGGAAGAGGGGTGTGCTATCGTTACACTAACTCCGCTTGTAATGAGTGAGATTACCTCATCTGGTGCACCATCTTTAGTTGGATTATTTGTTTCCCAACCTATCCACTACCTTTTGAGTAGTATCAGTGCAGTGTTGATGATTATAGATTATCAATCTTTGAGTTGTAAACTACTCTCTTTTTACTCCGCTTCTTCAAATCTGCCGACCTGATTAAACCTTGCGGGTTTAGAAGTTTTTCGAAAGAATCACAGACCGCTTGCGGCGGTATCGTGGCATTGGACGACCCAATACTATGTAAACACCTTTCGTTCACAACTGATAGGCACTTATGCTTGATTTAAAATTATGGTTTTCAATACCGCAATTGAAATTAAGTTTGTAGATGTGTTCAGGTAGCGGCCTATCAACCAGCTCCCCCACCTTTTGAGCGAGAGAATACTAAACTACCCGATGTAATATCGGATTACCATTTTTCAAGTCATCTTCATTAATAGGGATTGGTGTCCCACATTAAAGGTTAATAACAGCACCACCTGTACACTAACATACCTTACGTCCTTTCGGATAGCTTGGTTTTAAGTTTACTCTTAAATTGAATACCGCAATGGTACATAGTGATTAGCCACATACTTCTTACTGATATTCTATGGGTTATTCTTATTGTTCTTCCGAACTCAACCGAAGATTCTACATATCCCCGGTCATTCAAACTCTTCCGATATAGTGTTACCCTTTCGTACAAAGCTCAAATGATA
>CAYNGR010000339.1:0-1584 GCA_964396755.1 uncultured Cyanobium sp.
TCCTGGGCGGCGAAGGCGAGCACATCGGTCGGGCCGGCCTTGCCGCGCCAGTCGGCATTGAGCGCGGCGATCTCCGCGTCATCCACCAGGCTGAGACCGAGGCTGTAGGCCTCGGATCGAAGCTCCGGCGGCAGCTCCGGCAGCAGCTGAGCCAACCAGAGGGCCAGCAGCGCCTGCCAGGCTTCGGCAGCCTGCAGGGGGTCGCACCAGACGCCACCGGCCTGCAGCAGCTCCGGCGCGACATCCTCGGCGGCTGAGAAGGCCAGGTCAAGGTCCACCGGGGCGGCAGCGGCGATGGAAGGCTGGCGGGCACCGTCCGCATCCTGTAGCGCGTTCACCGCATCAGCCTCCCGGCAGCTGGGGGCGGCCCAGCCAGGCGATCAGCACCAGGAAACCGGTGAGGCCGAGGGCCGTGAGCCCGAAGTGAAACAGGCTCTGGCGGCCCTTGCGCACCATGTTGCGCATGGCCAGCTTGACGAAGCTCTGGCGCTCCGGCTGGCCGGTCGGGCTGGACTCTGCGACGGGAGTCTCGGGCATGGGGGGCTCAGGTGTCGGCAGGTGTGCATTGCAGGGGGCCTGACCAGGCGAGGATCAGGCGATCGGCGGTGATCAGGCAGGCCCGATGGCGCAACGCCGTGGCCGTGATGAAGCGATCCGCCGGATCGGCGTGGAAGTCGTTCAGGCTGGCACCCAGCAGCGCCGTGGCGCCATCGAGCGACAGCTCCTGCAGCCCCGCCTCCAGCCAGTCGCTCCGCCACTGTGAGGCCGAGCGGCCCAGGGCGATGCGTCCCCGCTGATCCAGCAGGGCCGCCTCCCAGAAGCTGATGGCACTGACGGCCACGCGGCCGGCCTGCCAGGCCTCGGCAATGGTGGCCCTGGCCTGAGCACCGAGGCTGGTGTCATCGCGATCGAGCCAGAGCAGCACGTGGGTGTCGAGCAGGATCACCGCAGCGCGTCCCAGGGTTCATCCAGAGGGGCCACGACATCGCCCAGCAGCTTGACGTCGGGATGGAGCCCGAAGGGCGACACCCGAGCCGAGCTGGAACAGGGATGCAGCTCCGCAACCGGGCGGCCGTTCTTGGTGATCACCAACACGTCGCCATCCCGTGCCACCTGATCCATCAAGCCGAGGCAACGGGCCTTGAACTGGCTGGCGCTGATCGTGCGGCGCATGGGGCGAGCAACGAAGCCTGAGCCCAGGCTAGGTGCTGATGACCATGTGCGTGACCATGGTCATCAGCACCTGAGGGAGGTCTTCGCCGTGGGCCGGGGCACAGTCGGCGCGGGCACGGCCAGCCGCTGCCGCGAGCAGTCAGTCCTCCGCGGCGGCACCCACTTCCACGCCCTGATGCAGCAGCGACTGGATGAACGGGTCGAGATCACCATCCATCACGCCCTGCACGTCGGTGGTCTCGTGCTGGGTGCGCAGATCCTTGACCATCTGGTACGGATGGAACACATAGTTGCGGATCTGGTTGCCCCAGGCCGCCTCGACGATGTCACCGCGGATGTCGGCGATCTCAGCGGCGCGCTGCTCCTGGGCGATCACCAGCAGCTTGGCCATCAGCAGCGCCATCGCCTTCT
>CAYNGR010000340.1:0-1578 GCA_964396755.1 uncultured Cyanobium sp.
ACGTCGGTCATGATCGCCATGCCCGGATGCACCTCCTTGAGGCGGCGGATCGCCCGCGGGATCAGGCCGTGCTCGTTGAAGCACTCGGCACCGTCCTCGGTCTTGAGACCGTCGGCCACCTTCGGGAACAGCACCACACAGCGGATGCCCAAATCCCAGGCCCGGCCCACCTCTTCCACCAGGCCCTCCAGGCTCCAACGGCTGGCGCCCGGCATCGCCCCGATCGGCTCGTTCGTCGCCCCCTCATGCACGAACAGGGGATAGATGAAGTCGGTGGGAGCGAGATGGTGCTCGCGCACCAGGGCCCGCAGGGCAGGGGTGCGCCGCAGCCGCCGCGGACGGTAGGTGAGCTCCATGGGGGGGATCGTTCTGGCGGGATCCTACGGACCGCCGGCCACCACAGAGCTCAGACGAACCAGGCCAGCAGCGCCACGATGGCGAAGCCCAGCAGAGCTCCCCACTGGCAGAGGGTGTCGATGTGGTTGATGCCCTGCCGCACCGCCTCGCGCTGATCCTCCGAGGCGGCCTCAAAGCGGTTGGAGCCCCACAGGAACAGCACGAACAGGCCCACCGCCACCAGATAGCTGTAGGCATACAGCTCATCGAGGAAGGTGAGATAGGGCGTGGAGGGCAGCTCAGCCTTGTAGGTCTGCTGCAGAAACACCAGGGTGAGCAGGGCCGTGGAAGGAATTGCCAGGCGGATTTCACCGAGCGAACTCTCCAGGCTGGGGGCCAGCAGCACGATGCTCATCACGATGAGCAGCGGCAGAATCCACTTCATGAATGCCGCCCAGGGCTCGCTGCCGTAGGCGACCCGGAAGCTGATCTGGCTGTAGACTTCATCGCCGTCGGGACCGATCAGACCGTAGAGGTTCTCGCCTTCGAACACCCAGTTGCGCCGCAGCGAATAGCCCGCCAGATCGCTGTAGTCCCCCGTCAGGCTGCCGAGCTTGCTGTCTGCTCTGAGCTGCACGGCGGAGCTGGACAGGGCGAACTGCTGCGGCCGTGTCTCGATCACGACGGGCAGCACCACGGTCTCAAACGGAGAGTGGCGTTCATCGATGGTGTCGATGTAGAAGCGCGCCGAGAAACGGAACAGCTGATGGAAATTGCCATTGTCGGCACGCTGCGGATCGGCGGTCTCCGCTTCAATCTGAGAGTCCCACGTCTCCACCTGATTGGCGAATTCCACCATCTTGTCAGCGGCCAGGTTCTGGCTGCGCAGGATTTGGTTGACGTCTTCACCCCACTCCAGCCAGTACCAGCCATCGGCCGAGAAGGTCTGACTGTCCAGCCGCAGGTTGTAGATGTTCTTGAGCAGCAGGCCGACCCGAATCTCCGGTGCATCGGCCGGGAAGGGCCGCGTCTCTTGCGGGCTGCCGATCGGCGTGGGCTTGCTGACGGGCAGCTCGCGGCGCAGCGGCGCGTTGGCATGGGCTGACGGACGCCACGGCGGGGCAGCCGGACGGATCAGCAGCTGGAGCAGCAGCAACACGCCCAGCAGCCCGACCAGCAGGGCGATCCATCGCCGGAGCCTGCGGCCACGCAATGCCATGGACAGCGACTCCCGAGGCGATG
>CAYNGR010000341.1:0-1559 GCA_964396755.1 uncultured Cyanobium sp.
GCAGTGCCTCAATCGGCTGCTGGTCGCTGAATGACCTGGTGAGAAAGCACAACTATCCGCCTCGATGAGGCCCTGGCGCAGCAGCTGGAAGCCGTCTGCGCCGCCACCGGCCGCTCCCGCAGCGAGATCGTGCGTGACGCCCTGCGGCGCCAACTGTCGTTGATGCGCTTCGAGCACCTGCGGCGCGAGGCCCTGCCTTTTGGCGAGGCGGCCGGCTGGCTCAGCGATGAGGACGTGTTCCGCGCTGTGTCCTGAGCAGATCCTGTTTTCGGAGCCGTGAACGCGGCCCTGGCTGAGCGGCGCTCCATCTCAGGCCTCCCGGTGCAGCACCGCCACCAGCTTCAGGTAGGGGGCCGGTTCGATGGTCATCACCTCGGCCACGAAGCGCTCGTGGTCGTCGAAGCGCACCTCGATCGCCTTCTGCTGGGCCAGGCGCTGCTTCTCCTTGATCTGCAGCGGTCGCTGATCGGCTTCGTAGCTCAGCTGCAGCTGCTCCACCTGGCGGCCGCGTAGGCGTTTGAGCCGTTCGCGCTGGGCTTCCAGCTCCGGCTGCATCCGAGCGGTCCACTGCTCACCGCAGGCGCGCAGATAGTCGGTGGCCCTCCTCACGGCAAAGGGCAACTGCTGGCTGAGGTGGGCAGGGATGGGGGCAGCGGGGTTGGCATAGGTCTTGTGGCCAAGCTGCAGCCGTCGGGCCACCGTTTCGAAGGGCTCGATCGCCAGCACGCTCAGGCCCGTTCCGGCGAAGCGCACCGCCACCCACTCCTGCACCACCGGGACTCCCTTCTGGTTGGGGATCGTGCCCTGAAACACCATCACCACCTCACTCGGATCGAGCCCGTCATTGAGCTGCAGCACCGGTGCGCAGTGGCGCGGGAAGGCGATCTGACCACGATCCGCCAGCCAGTCCACCAGGGGGTGCAGGTCCCAGAGGTATTCCAGCTCAGGGCGGCTGTTGTCCTGCCGGCGGCTCTGCTCCAGGGCCCGCTGCAGCGCCGCCACCTCGGTGGAGAGCGCCAGGCGCTCGCCGCGGGGCGGCTGCAGTTCTCTGGGATAGCGGTCGTAGCGGCGTTGCAGATCGCTGGGTGGGGTGATCTCCAGCCGCTGCTGCTCAGGGAAGGCGCGCAGATCGAGTCTCTCGCCGCGTCGCTCCATCGCCTCCGCCACGGCCTCCAGCGCGGTGTCGACGTAGCTCCACAGGTCCGGGAAGAGGCTGAAGGGCTGGCGGGTGATCGCCGGCGTGACCTGGCCCGTGCTGGCCTGTCCCGTCGTTGTGGAGCCGCCTGCGCCCGCGACACCCTCCAGGACCGCAGTCCTTGCAGTGCCCGGCTGCGACCCGGTTGCGGCGGCTGCCGGAGAGGTGGTGGGAGTGTCGCTCGGGACCGCGTCAGCTGGGGCGCTGCCGAACAGTTCCTCAAACAGGCTGTCGCCGCTGCTCTGGGTCAGATAGGGCTGGGCGTTGGCCTCCATGCGGGCCTCCAGCGCCTCCACCGTGCCGCTCTCAAAGGCCTTGCTGAACTCCTCTTCTTCGTCCGCCGCGTCATAAACCCCCAGGAACA
>CAYNGR010000342.1:0-1552 GCA_964396755.1 uncultured Cyanobium sp.
CGACGAGCCCACCCAGGTGCAGGAGCGGAAGACGCGGCGCAGGTTCGTCGTGGAGGGGTCTGCCTCGAGCGCCTCCCAGAGGTAGTTGCCGCCGTCGTACACCGGCATCCGGTTGTCCGTGGCCTCCTCGGAGCGGGAGTTCTTGAACACGTAGATCCAGTGCTGGCCGCCGGCATAGACCGCCGAGCCGAAGCCGCCTCCGAAGCCCACACCGCCGTAGATGCGGGACGAGGGGTTGAAGAGCATGTCGTTGCCGTTGTCGGCCCCGAGCCAGCTGTCTTCGCCGAAGGCCAAATTCAGGCGCTCACCGGTGCCCACGTCGATGGCGTAGCCCGGGAACCAGCCCATGCCCACGGGTTGGGTGCCGGTGGGGTTCGCCTCCGAGGCGTTGTAGCCGGGCTCGCCGGGGATGCGGCCGTTCTTGTCCACCGAGTAGTGGCGGCGCAGCTTCATCTTGCCCGGGTCTTCGCCGTCGTCGCTGCCCGTCTGCTTGCGGGCGAGTTCCGGTACGGCCTGCATCTCAATGACCGGGCACCGCGTCCACTTCGACTTGTCGCTGGTGAGCACGATGTCCACGTTGTTCAAGCCGCTGAGCTGGTTGAACGGCGAGAGGTAACCCTCCAGCCCGTCCAGCGTCGGGGCGATGGCGGGGATGCGCACATCCTCGCCCGTCTGCAGCGTCACGTCGGCCGTGTAGGAGACGAGGCGGTACGGCGCCCACGTGCCGCCGAGCAGCCCCTCGTACACCTCGTCTTCGTCCACCGGGTTGCCCGGGTCGAAGTCGTTGTAGACCACCTCTTCGGCGATTTCTCCGTCGCCCTCCTGGTTGCCGGCGCGGATCCAGTTGAGCTCGCTGAAGCCCTCCTCGTCCGGGATGCCCTGCAGCCACGGCCGGGTGGGGTCTTCGAAGGTGATGGAGGCCTCCACCGGCGTGGTGTAAGCGCCGTTTGCCGTGTAGGCGTGCTGGGCCACCGTGACGGAGATGCCCCAGTCGAGGAGGAGCTCTTCGTTTTGGACGGCAATCGACCGCGAGGAGGTGTGCACCGCCTGCAGGTCGTTCGTCGGGTCGTCGTCCTCGAGCATGGTGAGGTTCGTCAGCGTCCAAAACGCATCCACCGCATCCTCCAGGTCGGCGTCGTCCGGGGCGATGCGCAGGTCGAAGTCGGCCGCCGGCACCCGCAGCGGGTCCACGACGCGCACGGCGACCGGGCCGCGTCCGGCGGCGTAGGTGAGCTCGGCCGCGCTGTTCGCGGCGAGTACCGCCAGTTCACTCTCCGGCGAGAGGTCCAAGCCCAGCAGGCCGTTGCCCTTGCCCTCGAGGCGGGTCAGCGGGATGCCCGAGCCGTATGCAGCGAGTTGGACCGTGCCGCCCGCCTCCGGAGACGGCGAGTGGGGCACGCCGCTGTAGACGCGGATCGAGCCCACGGCGCCCTTGCGGGAGGCCTTGAACTGCACGTCTTGGCCCGTGCCCAGCACCGGGTTGTACGGCTCGTAGTTGTTGTAGCCGTACGCCAGCGCCATGAAGTAGTAGGTCTTGTGGTTGACCAACGTG
>CAYNGR010000343.1:0-1546 GCA_964396755.1 uncultured Cyanobium sp.
TTTTATTATATGCATATATATTAAAATATGGATGATAATGATAGGTTAATTCAAGACATTAACAATCAACGTCGTAACAATGGACGAATTGATTTAGAAAATCGTGATTTAACTGGTGCTATATTAAACAGAGTCAATTTAAGAGGTGCCAGGTTATCAGGTGCCAATTTAACTGCTGCTGTATTAAGCAGAGTCAATTTAAGAGATGCCAGGTTATCAGGTGCCAATTTAAGAGGAGCCAATTTAAGAAGATCCAATTTGACTGATGTCGATTTGTCTGAAGCCAATTTAACAAGCGCTTCGTTATGGGATGCAGATTTAAGAAGAGCCAATTTAAGAGGAGCCAATTTGACTGATGCCAGTTTAAGCGGTGCCAATTTGACTGGTGCCAATTTGACTGATGTCAATTTGACTGGTGCCGATTTAACAGGAGCTAATTTAACAGAGGCCAATTTAACAGGAGCCAATATAAGAGATGCCAATTTGACTAATGTCAATTTAACAGATGTCATTTTAGCAGTAGACGATTTAATGCATGTATTAGGTTTCCGTCCACGAACTCCACCAGAAACTCCAACATACACTCCACCAGAAACTCCACGACAAACTCCACCAAGAATAGACCCGAATCAGGTTCATAGAGCATCCGCCAATATTAATTATCCAAAACTAATAGCATTTTTGAAAGAAAAATTGGATATAAATATTCCTGTAAATATCAATTATGCTTCTTACATCAATGCAACTATTTCAAATCTGATTAATAACAGCAATGAAACGCCAGAGAAAAAAAGAGAGCAACAAGAAGGATTAGAAAGACTTATGAATGATAGATTAAATGGGTTTAACTATGGTGAGGTCTCACATGATGTTCTGAATTCTATTTATTATGTTTTGGAATATGTAAAACGGCAACCAACTGATTTTCAAAAAATATATATAGATAATTGGCTTGAATCATGTATTACAGATGCCTATGCAGGAGGAGAAATTTCTTGTGTAGTAGGTGTTATAGAAAGATTTATTTTTGCTTTATCAAATGCATGTATATTTTCATTATCGTCAGGTGAAAACGCCGAGTATGATATGATAAATAGTATCATTAGACAAAACCCAAATGTCTTAATACCTGAATATATCCAAGATTGGTATAAATTACATAAAAAAGGAAGTGAATACGCATTTCCGCCTGAAACAACCGCAGCGGAAAAAAAAGAAAATTTAAGAAATTATTTATTAGAAAGATTACCAGGTTCAAGAGAATTAATAGATGCAAAAATAGTAGAAATTGCGGATAATATAGGCTATGAAGAAGATGATTTTTTATACGGAGGCAGAAGAAGAAGCACAAGAAGAAGAAGAAGAAGAAAAAATAGAAAAACAACGAAAAAGATAAGAAGAAAATCAAATAAAAAGAGACAACCTAAAAGAAGAAAAACAATGCGACATGCCTCATAATATATATTCCTAAAGGGCTTACACCTTTGAAGATTTAAAATGGCACGTTCAGACGAACCAAATGGAGTTGTTAACAGATTATATATTA
>CAYNGR010000344.1:0-1519 GCA_964396755.1 uncultured Cyanobium sp.
CAGCACGCTGCCCTGCTCGTAGCGGCGGGAGATCAGCTGGAAGAACAGGTGCCCCGCCTGGGGTTCGAGCGGTAGGTAGCCCAGTTCATCGACGATCAGCAGTTTCGGCTTGCTGTACTGCGCCAGCCGCACCTCCAGCGTCCCCTGCTGCTGACCTTTCACCAGCGACCCCAGCAGTTCCATCGCGGTGGTGAACTGCACCGTGTAGCCCCGGGCCACCGCCTCACGGCCCAGCGCCACCTCCAGGTGCGTCTTGCCCACGCCCGGTGGGCCCTGCAGCACGACGTTGTCGCCGTTGGCGACCCAGCGGCAGGTGGCCAGATCGCGGATCCTGGCCGGATCAATCGAGGGCTGCGCCTCGAACTCAAAACCCTCCAGCGTCCGCACGAACGGAAAGCGGGCGATCGTCATCGCCATCGACAGCCGCCGCTGCTCCTTGCTCGCCACCTCGGCGGCGCAGAGCCAGGCGAGGGCCTCGCGCAGGTTCAGCTGTCTTCTGGCCGCCTCGTCCAGCAGACCATCGAGCTGCTCGCGGATCGCGCCCAGCCGCAGGCGGCTGAGCATCGCGTCGAGATCCTCCACCAGCCTGGCGATGTCGGCAGTCTCCGCTGCGGGGAGGCCGGTAGAACCCTCGGTGGGTGCGCCTTGTTTGCCGCGTGGCATCAGCCCACCTCCGCCACCACGGCCGCGTAGTCGCTCAGGGGCCGCGCCAGGGACGAGCGCCGCACGGAATCCAGCGCCACCACCTCAGCGATGCCCGCGTTTTCGCTCTGTGCGGCCTCGATCGCACGCTGCGGCACCAGACCCGCCCAGTGGCCAGCGATCACCTGCCGGCTGCGCTGGTTGGCGGCCTGGCGGGTATGGCGCGCCACGATCCGGCCGCCCTGGCGGATCAGCACCTGCTGGTCGCGGATCTGCACCGTCACGCTCTGGCGCACCAGCGCTGCCGGCACGCTGTACCAGTTGCCCTCCACCTGCACGCAGCAGTCCCTGGCGACACGGCGGCTGAACTCCTGCTCCGCCAGATACGACGGCTTGCCGTTCAGCGCCATCAGCGCCGTCGCCTCCGCACGCTCGAACCGCTCCAGCGGCCGCTCACCGGTGGTGCCATGGACGCGCAGATCAGCGATCTCGCGGTTCCACCAGTCCAGATGGCTCTCCATCTGGCCCCAGGTGTCAAAGCAGTGCCCCGCGATGCCGCTGCGTTTCACGTACCCGACGCCGCGTTCATCCTTCCCCTTGGTCTGCGGCCGGTGCGGCCAACAGGCCTTGACCGTGAACCCCCAGTGCCGGGCAAAGGCGGCGAACACCGGGTTGATCACCAGCTCACCCGTTCTGGGGTTGTGGTGCGTGACCAGCGCCTTGGCGTTGTCGACCAGCACCTGCTCGGGGATCCCGCCCCAGACGCGGAACGCCTCCTCCAGTGCCTGCAACCAGTGGCGCTGCCGCTGCTGGCGAAACACCCGCACCACCTGGCGGCGCGAGTAGCCCAGCGTCAGCACGCACAGGTGCACCTTGG
>CAYNGR010000345.1:0-1519 GCA_964396755.1 uncultured Cyanobium sp.
GTTTGCCGAGTGCGCTGTCATGCCCTCTGCCGGGATGGGAGGGTATCTCCCTGCGTGCAGGTCATGATCGCTGGGAATGTGTTGTTGGTGGGCTAAGGCTTGCTGCAATCGAGATGATTGGAAGTGCTCCATATTGGTACTTCCTGGCAATCTTGCCGACTCCGCTTGCGATTTTTTGCCGGATTATGCTTTCTCCATGACGCATGGATAACTTCGTGATTCTGTAGGCAGCTCTTGGGCAAGAGGCCTACCCATGGTTCATGGCTGTGATGTTTGTCCATGGGATTGTCGTGCCACTCTTCCCGGCCGGTCTCCCTTCATCGGTTCCCTCTGGCAAGCGCAGGCTTGGGCGGCCCTAGCAAGACGGAGTTTGCCATTCGACTCGCCTGTTCTCGAAGACCTGGTCAGGAAGGTTATGAGAGCCCGCGCTCCAGACATTGGCTGCAACCCTTCGACGTGACATCAATCTGAGTGGTCGGCCGAACAGCGAGATTGAGGCGCAAGGCATCCGAGCGGAGAGTTGCTCCCCCGCACCATTGCTGGCCTGATTGAGTCCTGACACCGCCTCAACTAGCAATCCCTGAACATCCTAGGGCACATGTCGCAACATAGGTGCTGAAATACCCGATTGATCCGTTGGCGATGGTTACTGTCATCAGAGCAACAATATGTTGCAATGACCAATCTCTATTCGATACTGTTACGTGTCGCGCTCAATTTCTTGCGCCATAATCAGCCAATCTCAGGCAAGAATAAATGCATGGCTTTAGTGTGTCTTGTCTAGGCAGACTAGGCCATGTCATAACGGTGCCCTGTTTAGCAATTGTAACAAAAACCGAAGTGGATTGGTGCTCCTCTCAATCCCGATAAAGTTGTTTCGGTGGCAATCCATGTCTGAAGAAAACAAGCTCTCAAGACGTGCAGCTGGGTTTCGCTGTACATCTTGAGAGACTGCAAATGTGCGAGCGAAAGACTGCTTTTGTCAGACAGTAAAGCTGAGGCCGGCAGCAAAGTTGACGACGCCTAAGTTGGTTGATACACTCTCAAAACCAATGACATACATTTCAGTGTTGTCACAGGCGTTTGTGATCGTAAAGTAGGATATTCCATTATATGGGTTGATCTCGTCTGCCGTGGCGCCCACTTGATAGTCACCACTATTAAGTGTCAGAAGATCAGTGCCGGTTCCTCCGTTGAAATAGCCGCCTCCAAAGCCTATGACCGTGTCATGGCCGTTGCCAAGGTTTGCGGTGCCGTTGCCCTTGAATCCGCCGATCATGGCGTCGAGGGTGTCCCGGCCGTTTCCGGTGGAAATCAATCCAACGTTCAGGATTCCCGCGGCCAGGTCAAATGATGTTTCCGTCCATTGGATCGCTGTCGTACCTTGGCCTGTGATCACGTCATCCCTGCCGCCGGTGGTCAGTGAACCGGCATTGAAGATTCCTGCCGCCAGCGTTGCATCAACACACTCTGCAGCGGTGTTGACGGCGGTTGCTTGGGCTGACGCGGTGCCGGTGAT
>CAYNGR010000346.1:0-1495 GCA_964396755.1 uncultured Cyanobium sp.
GCTTCCTGCAGGTGGTGAGCAGCCCGCTCACCCGCAGCAGCTATCACGCCGGTGAGGTGCAGCGGTTGATGCGCCAGTTTCCGCGCTGAGACACCAACCGGTCAGCAGCTGTCACCGCTGACTGCCGCATGCCTCGTTGCAGCTGCGGGCACGAGCGGCCAGTTCGCCAGCGCCAGCGACGGTAAGCTGGCTGCCGCCCAACTGAGGCCCCGGTTTTCCATGCTCAAGACAGGTCTGCTGCTGGCCGCGCTGGGCACCCTTTCACTGCCTGAATCCGCCCACGCCGTTCCGCACGTCTACACGAATCTGGTGCTCGGCATCTCCAGCTCGGAAGCCTGCATCCAGAACTCCAAGCGGGTGGCCAACAAGAACGGCTTCACCGAAAACCATGAGGTCGTGGGAGAGAAAGGAAGCCAGTCCTTCTACGCCGACCATCGCGACAAACCGCTGGCGATGGCCGTGAGCTGCAGCACCAAACTCGGTGGAGCCTCGGTCGCCGTCACCGGCATGAACAACGACGACACCTACGCGCTGTTCGAGCGCGTCTACGACGACTTCTGAGGCTGAGGGGCACGGCATTCGTGTCCTCTGCCGCAGCACGCCAGGACGGGCAACGGCGCCCTCAAGCAAACCGCTGATGCCGCTTGCACAGGCATGGCTGCAGCCGTCGCCTGTGCATCACGCGCACCAGCTCGTCCTACCACCGGGGCAGCTCGCGCAGATGGCCCGTTTCCAGGCCAGGGACGGCCGCTCTAACGAGCGAGCCAACACACCGGCCAAGGATCTGCCCTGGCGATCTCCCGATCAGCCTTGCCGGGAAATCGCCAGGGACCCGACGGGCGGACGCCTCACTCGAGGACTGCAGCGGTGGAGTCAGAAAACCGATCCCTGAGCGCTGAACCCAGCGGAACAGGCCGGAGCTACACCAGGCGCCGAGGGACCAGCCCGCTGGCCCCGGACGAGAACGGCAGCCTGCCGGGGGCGAGCGACCTGCTCACCCCAGCTGATCCGTGACTCAGGCGGTGACCGCCTGCCGCTCCGCCAGGCCGACAGTGGCCTTCTCGCTGGGGGGGACGAGCACCTTGAAGCGGCCCTTCCAGCTGGTCCAGTCGGACAGGATGGCCGCTGCCCTGGCGCTGCCGGTGCTGTCCAGATGGGCCTGCAGCAGCGGCTTGAGCAGGGCTTCCTGCTCGGGCGTCTCCAGCGCATGGATCGCCACGATCTCGGGGTTGACCCGCTCGCTGACGCCGCCGCTCTCATCGAGCAGGAAGGTGACGCCGCCGGTCATGCCCGCGGCCACGTTGCGGCCGGTGCTGCCCAGCACCACCACCACGCCGCCGGTCATGTACTCACAGCAGTGGTCGCCGGCACCCTCGACCACCGTGCGGCAGCCGCTGTTGCGCACAGCGAAACGCTCGCCGGCACGGCCCAGGGCGAACAGCTCACCACCGGTGGCGCCGTAGAGGCAGGTGTTGCCCAGGATCACCTGGCTGCC
>CAYNGR010000347.1:0-1490 GCA_964396755.1 uncultured Cyanobium sp.
GCCAGTTCGGTGGTGGTGCCGGCCCGCAGGATGAAGCTCCAGTCGGAGCTCTGGGCCAGCAGCAGCTCGCGGCCCGCCTGGGTGAGCAGCTCCCGCTGAGCGGCGCTGGCGACTCCGCGGTTGACACGGCGCACCATCGCCCGCGAGGCCCGCTGCCATTCAGCCACCACCCAGGAGTTGGTCTCGTTGAGCCAGTAGTTGTGGTAGCCACCCTGACCCCAGCTGGAGGGGGAGGGCTGGCACACCTGCAGCGCCTGGCCGCTGCTGAGCTGCTGGCGCAGGTGGGTGAAGCGCACGCCTGCGCCGGCGGCCTGACGGAACAGCGCCCCCAGGAAGCGCGGTCCCTCGAACCACCAGTGGCCGAACAGCTCGGCATCGAAGGGGGCCACCAGCAGCGGCGGCCGGTCGATGCTGCGGGCCAGGGCGGCGAGCTGATGGGAGCGGCCGCGGAGATAGTCGGCGGCGTGCTCCTCGAGGCGCTGGGCCGCCGCAGCCGGGTCGTAGGCCAGCTTGGCGTCGAGGGGACAGCCCTGGGAGGTGACCCGATGCAGCTTCAGGCCCAGGGGGCGGCGGCTGCCGATGCCGAGGGCCGCCAGCTGATCGTCGCTGAGATCCCAGCCGAGATCCCGGTGGAACTCGCGGTAGGCACCATCACCGGGATAGCCCTGACTGGCGCTCCACACCGGCAGGGTCGATTCGCTGTCGCGGGCGAAGAAGGCCACCCCAGCTGGAGAGCAGACCGGGGCGTAGACGCCATAGCGGGGGCGGGGCAGCGCGTGCAGCAGCCCGTGGCCGTCCAGCAGGGTGTAGCGCAGGCCGCAGGCGGCCAGATGCCGGTCGAGGCCCTCGTAGTAGGCGCATTCGGGCAGCCAGATGCCCAGCGGCCGCTCGCCCAGCAGCCGCTGGTGCTCGCGAACGGCCGTCAGCAGCTGGGCCCGCACCGATTCGGGTGAATCGCGCAGCAGCGGCAGGTAGCCATGGGTGGCGCCG
Organism: uncultured Cyanobium sp.; assembly: GCA_964396755.1. Classification (GTDB taxonomy): domain Bacteria; phylum Cyanobacteriota; class Cyanobacteriia; order PCC-6307; family Cyanobiaceae; genus Cyanobium. The sequence continues at coordinate 991 of CAYNGR010000347.1, forward strand.
CAGGTGATCAGATCGAGCACGCCGCGGCCCTGCAGCGCCCGCAGCCGAGGCAGCAGGTCGCCGCCGCAGGCCAGGAACTGATCGCGCACCGCCTCGAGGCGGCCGGCCAGGTCGCTGGCTGCGGCCGCCTGCTCGGTGGGGGCTCCGCCAAGAAGCTGCAACCGCAGCTCCAGCCAGGGCACGAACCTGCTGTTGAGCTCGGCATCGCTGAGCAGCGACAGCAGGGTGGGAGAGACCCCCATCGTCAGACGCGGATCCTGCTGGGGATCGGCCGCGGCCGTTTCGAGCATCTCCAGCAGCGGCAGGTAACACTCCTGCAACGCCTGGAAATACCAGTCCTCCTCGAGGGATCCCGCCTCGCCCGACCGGACGTAGGGCAGGTGGGCGTGGAGCACGAGGGCCAGATCCCCGTCGGCCATGGCGAACCCACAGTCGCGGCACTCTACGGGCCGCACTCGCTCTTTTCCGCTCACGCTTGAGCGCTTGAGCGCTTGAGCGCT
>CAYNGR010000348.1:0-1482 GCA_964396755.1 uncultured Cyanobium sp.
ACGGATACGAACTCAATCATTAGCGGTCTCCATGTCGCGTGAACGGGCGTCATCCTCGGCGATTTCCCCGGCGTAGTCTTCCATGTTGAACTCGACGTATCGGCCCCGCGGCAGCACGTTATCCGCGCTGAGCGTCTGCTCGATCACGTCAAGGTAGATGCGGGCACCGAACAGGTACAGATCCTGCCGGGCCTGCTGGGCGTTCTGGTACGTCATTGACGCGCCCTCGGTCGGGGCCGACACCAGGTATGCCGGGATGTTGCAGAGGCGCGCCATCTCGAGAGCCTGGTACTTGCGCTGGTCGCCGATGATTTCCTGCGGCGGACTCTTGAACTCGCGGAACTCCACCTGGCGTGACAGCGCACCGATGGCGTTTTGTTTACGGGCGTTTGCCCATGCGGATGCGAGAGAGCCGAGATCCTCACCGCTGAGGTCTTCGCCGTCAACCTGCTGCAAATAACCGGGTGTGGTTTCAAGCTGGGCGTAGCGGTCGGCTGCCTGGTCAAGGTAGATGCTGGTGTTGATGGCTCGCGCGCCGATTTTCAGAATGCCCTCGATCGGGCTGATGAACTGAATGACGTTGTTGACGTCGAGCGGTTGCCCGTTGAACTCCAGTTCGTCTGACGGGCCGTAGAACTGCGGGTAGCCAGACTGCTTGGTAGATGACATGTTGGCGGCGGGCAGCCAGGTCATAGAGGCCGGGAAACCTTGCGCCCCTCCGCCGGTCGGTGCGTAACGCCGTGTGACGTAGGCGTAGGCGACACCGTAAAAGAACAGATCCGAAAAGATGTTTACAAAAAAGAACGATCGAGAGACCTTGGGGTCGGGGCGTTCCATCCACGGCTCGAGCGGCAGGTACACCTCGGTGTATTCCTCCTCGACCGAGTTCCACACTTTCTGGTAGTGCTTCAGCTCAAGCGAGCCGATAAGGCCGGCGATTAAGTCGCGCGATCTTGACACCGTCGGGACCGACAGGGCGCGAATCTCATCTGAGCCTGTGGTGTAGTACAGGAAGTTGCCGACGTTGGCTGCACCGGCGGCAGCCTTCACCGGGGCCGACGCGAAGTGCGCGGTCTCAACCTTCCGAGTAAACAAACCCATTGGTGCGAGTCTCGCACGGGTTTGTTGCAAATGCAAGTATTACGCTGAGATTCCGAACGCGACCCGCCCGGTCGACGGGGGCCGCGACACAAGTGCCGCCCCGGCAATGAGACAGCGCGCCGCCTCGATAGGGCCGGGTGACCGCTGGCTCGACAGCACGACCGAGTTCTGCGCCCGGACAAGCACAGCTCTGCCGACGTGTTCGGCGAGCAGCTCACCGCCGTCGTGCTTGATTTTGTTTTCGGCTATCAGGCTGCGCACGATCTGTGTCCACTTGAGCAGTTCGCCGTAGCCCCATTCGACTTTGCGCCGCTGGTACTTCTCCGGGCAGTGCATTGCCAGCGACGGGGTAATTGCCAGGGTCAGTTTCGGGTCGGCGTC
>CAYNGR010000349.1:0-1481 GCA_964396755.1 uncultured Cyanobium sp.
GGCCAGAGCTTTCGCGGCTTGATGTGATCTACGTTCATCACAGCGCCCGTCTGGGGCGTAGCCCCGCAGCACATGCACTTCGGCCCGTACTTTTTGAGTGCCTCCATTCGGAGCTTGCGCCACTCGTATGAGGAAAGAAACGCATCAGATGAGATAAAAGAATCCTCTTTAGACGTTTGTTTTTTAGTTGAGCGATGCGACTTTGTTTTCTTTTGATCTTGCTGGCTACAGCTTTTAAGTTTCTCAAACTTGTTGCGACCCATGATGTGATCGGCATTCTCAAAAGCCCAGCGCCTTGAGCTAATGTTCATTGGCTGAGGCATCCCATCTATCTCTAGAGCCATACACACAAGATCGTACAAGCTGGTGTCTAGCTTTGATGCGTATCCAAGCCTGCTATTGCAGTACCGCGTGAAGTACGATGTCCTGATGGTCTTGCCGTTGATCTTCATTCTGACTCCGAGTGAGGAAGTGAGCTTCTTCGGGAAAGGCTATGCCTAGGGGAGAGCAAGCCCTCCACCACATAGCATTACCTGACTCGTCGGTCGTCGTTCGCCGCATCAGGGGGTGTGTAAAGTTGTTCGCCACACCCTATCTCCCAACGTTATCCGCTCAACATGCGGCATTCCCTAACCACACCGTCGGGAGGCGACCCTACCCTCGCCACCGTGTACCGTCTCAGTGAAGGAGCGGATTGGTGTTGCCATTCAAGGCAGCTACTCTACGATCACTCTATCCCTATGCGCCCGGCTGGGGATTCTTCTGTCCGGGGTACAACGCAAGCCAGAACTGTAGTGACTCTGCTCCTTGGGAACTACGCTTTCCCTGCGCTCCATGACGGCCACAGCTACTCACTTCCTTTACCCTCGGTATGAAATCTTTCCCGATAGACTCTTGCATCGGCCGACGTGATGAGAGGGAAAGTTTTGGCAGAACGCCAATAAAAAAGCCGCTTGCAACTGCGCTCCGGTGATGGCCTTTTCACATAGTGTTTCAACGTCCTATGGGAAAAGGCAGAACGCATGTGCAAACGGCCTTAATTTTCGTCGCCCATCACAGCAACGCCCCCAGTATACCAAGAAGTCCCATGCCGTTGCAAGACCCTATAGGGTTTGTGCAAAAACGACACGATGTCGCTTTTGAACCGCCTCAAAAAGAAACCCCCCTCACGTCTGAGGTGAGAGGGGAAACAACCTTTTCAAAGGAGAACCATGAAGCGGCAACTGTCTACCGCGATTTCACTTTAGCCGCATTGTTTGAGTAGCGCAAGGGCCTCCTCTACGCCCGTCACAATGTGCAGGTTATCGCCGGGCCAGCGGTCATGGAACTTCTGCTCCGCGGGCGATAACTGCCTCGCCGAGGGCGGCTTGCGCCCGTCCTTGACCTCCAGCAGCAACGTGTGGCCCCGATACCACACAAGCAAATCAAACCGGCCAGCGTCATTGATGGTCTCCACATGAGCACCACACGCCTCTAACACA
>CAYNGR010000350.1:0-1474 GCA_964396755.1 uncultured Cyanobium sp.
AGCTGCGGCCTCAGCTGCTCGATCGCTTCGGCATGAGCGTCGAGGTGCGCACCGTGCGCGATCCGCAGCTGCGCGTGCAGGTGGTGGATCAGCGCACCGCCTTCGATGACGATCCCGATGGCTTCAGCACCCAGGTGCAGGAGATCCAGGACGGTCTGCAGGCCCGCGTGGTGGACGCCCAGCAGCGCCTGCCCCAGGTGGAGATCGACGACGACCTGCGCGTGCGCATCTCAGCCGTGTGCGGTGAGCTCGATGTGGACGGCCTGCGTGGCGACATCGTCACCAACCGCGCCGCCCGGGCTCTGGCCGCCTTCGAGGGGCGCACCGAGGTCACAGAGGACGATGTGGCGCGTGTGGTGGCCTGCTGCCTGCGTCACCGCCTGCGCAAGGATCCGCTCGAGACGATCGATTCGGGCGACCGGGTGGTCAAGGTGTTCTGCAAGGTGTTCGAGCGCGGCGAACCCTCCGACCGCAGCGCCTTCCAGCTGGCGCTGGCGGCCTGAATTCGCAGACATCGCCTCCTCATTCCCCTGCGGCGAGACGAGGCCCTGCTGAACGGTGGTGCGGCAGCGCCGCTTCCATCCCGGACCGCGCCGCTGAGAGGCTTGCAGCCAGGTCCCGTTCGGGCGCTGGATGACGACGCGTGAGGCCTGGACGTTGATCACGGCCGCTGGGCTGCACCTGGAGGCGACCTCCTGGCAGCCGCAGGCTTCGCCCCGGGCGCAGGTCGTTCTGCTGCATGGTCTGGGCTCCCATGTGGAGCGGCTGGCCCCTGTCGCCGAGGCCCTGTGCGCCGCGGGCTATGCCGTGGCTGGCTTCGATCAGCGCGGTTTCGGGCGCTCTCAGGGACGGCGCGGCCATGTTCCCTCGCTGCAGGCCTGGTTTGACGACATCGAGGCCTTTCTGAGAGAGCAGCCGGGCCGCGGCGATCCAGGTCTGCCGCTGTTTCTCTACGGCCACAGCATGGGGGCGGTGCTGGCGCTGGCGTTCACGCTCGCGCGCCGGCCGCCGCTGGCCGGTGTGATCGCCACCTCCCCGGCGCTGCGCAGCCGGGTGGCCGAGCAGCCGCTCAAGCTGCTGCTGGTGCGTGGGCTGGGCCGCCTGCTGCCGACCTTGCCGCTGGACAGCGGCCTGGATCGCTCCCAGCTCAGCCGTGACCCCTCGGTTCAGGCCAGCGTCGAGGCGGATCCGCTCTGCCATCGCACGGTCACCACTGGCTGGGGCCGGGCGATGCTGCAGGCGATTCAGCTGGCCAACAGCCAGGCCAGCCGCTTTCCGGTGCCGTTGCTGCTGCTGCATGGCACGCAGGATGCGATCGCCTATCCCAGCGGCAGTGAGGCTTTCGCCGCCAATGCCCCAGCCGGGCGGGTGACGCTCAGGCTGTGGCAGGGCTTCTGGCATGAGCTGCACAGCGACCCGGAGCGTGAGGCGGTGTTTCAGCTGATGGTGCGCTGGCTGGACGCGCAGCTGGCTG
>CAYNGR010000351.1:0-1463 GCA_964396755.1 uncultured Cyanobium sp.
TCCTTGCTGGAGAAGGTGAAGGGCACCTCCTCACCACCGGGCAGCAGCACGGTGATCGGCTGGAAGTCGATGCCGCCCTGCTCGCTGAAGGTCAGCTTGTCGCCGTTCACCTTCAGATCGCCGTACACCTGATCGAGGCTGGAGGTGTAGCGGGTCAGGATCTTGCCGGCCACGAACTGGGCTTCCTGACGCTTGTTGGCAGGCTCACCCTTGACGAACACCTCGGTCGGGTGCATGCAGATCTCCCGCAGCTGGTAGCGGGAGCCGGAGTCGAGAGCGATGGAGCCGCGGGCCGAGTCCGGCAGGGTGGGGCAGTTGTTCGCCAGGCCGGTGTTGTGGATGTCGTCGTAGGTCAGGTTGCTCCGATCGACAGCCTTGGCATCGCCGCTGCATGCGGTCACCAGGGTGAGACACAGCGCCAGCACCACGGCCAGCAGGGGACGAAAACGCATGGGGAGAAGCCGCAGGGACGGAACGGGAACTGGGCTGGCGGCGATCCTACCGGGGGCAAACCGCCGCTCCTGAGTGCTTGCGGCCCCTCTCAACATCCTGTATGAGAGTGCGATGAGCCAGAGCTACCCCACCAGCACGCCTCCCGGTCAGGCCGGCGCCGAGACCGCCCAGGCGGCAGCTCCCGAGAGCGGCATCAGCCAGCAGTTGAGCGCGATGCCGCCTGCCCTTGCCGGCACCCTCAGCCAGCTGGAGGCGGCGGCTCGCGACCTGGAGGGCCAGCCCGAGGCGCTGTTGGCGTTGCTGCGCAGCCTCGAGCAGTTGCACCGCTCGATTCAGGACGGACCCTTCCGCGCCAGCCTGCCGGCTGACCGCAACGCTCTGTTCCGGCTGCTGTCGGAGATGGAGCGCAGTGGCGGTTGGCCGTACATCCCCCGTCTGCAGCTGCGCACCTTCCTCGATCTGCTCGGCCAGGGTGCCGGCGGTGATGTGCTGCCCCAGACGGGCCCTGAGCCGCAGCAGGACATCGGCGCCGCCTCACATCTGGCGGCCTGAGCCCTGCGCTCGGCAGCCTGAGTGCCGCTGCCGCCGGCTGCGGTCATTGCAGCAGCGCCGGCGGGACCGATCGCCGTGCCGACTGAACACTCCCTGGAGCGTTCAGTCCTCGTCGAATGGCTCCTGGTCCACCAGGTGCACGTAGGGGGCGGCGAGATCCGGGCGATGGATGGCCAGGGCCCGCAGCAGGTGCCAGTCGTCCAGACCGGCGAAGGGAGTGGGGTAGTCGTCCTCTTCGAGGCGGCGGGCCAGCTCCGCGATCGCCTCGTCATCGAAGCTCGCCAGCAGCTCCGCGGAGATGGGCTTGGCGTTGCCGGCGGAGCTGGGGGAGACCATGGGTCGGATGATGGAACTGCCACCGGCGACGCCGGCGGGAGGGGCAAGCAGCAATAATGCTGCCACCAGGGGAATTAGCTCAGCTGGTAGAGCGCTGCGATCGCACCGCAGAGGTCAGGGGT
>CAYNGR010000352.1:0-1461 GCA_964396755.1 uncultured Cyanobium sp.
CGGTCAGCACCGTAGCCAATGGCGGGCTGGCCAGCGGCCTGGGCGCCTCCAGCAACGCAGCGGCCAACCTGGTGATCGCCAACGGGGCAACCTTGCGTTACACCGGCGGTACCGCCAGCACCGACCGCAATTTCACCCTGCCGGCGGGCGGTACCGGCATTCTTGATGTCTCGACCTCTTCGACCAACCTCACGATTGCTGGTGCTGCGCTGAGCAACACCGCTGCACTCACCAAAGCCGGCAGCGGTGCCCTCACCCTGACGGGCGACAACCGCTATACCGGCACCACCACGATTAGCGCCGGCACGTTGACCATTGGTGGGGCGGGCAGCCTTGGTGGTGCCACCTCAGCCACCTACGCAGGCAGCATCACCAACAACGCTGCTTTGGTGTTCAACACCACGACCCATCAGGTCCTCAGCGGTTCGATCACAGGCAGCGGTTCGCTTCGCAAAGACAGCACCAGCCGGCTGCAGCTCACGGCTCAAAGCACCTACAGCGGCGGCACCACGGTCGATGGCGGCGTTCTCGAACTCAAGGATGTCGTCAACAATGGCCATGGCGTGATCACTGGACCGCTCACGGTCAATGCGGCGGGTAAGGTCGAGCTGACTGGTAACGCGGCGGCCTTGGGCTGGAACAGCAACCGCGTCACCACCCTCAATATCAATGGTGGGCTGGTTGAGGCGGTCGGTGGTTCGCAGCACATCTGGAACATGACCGGTGGGATCAATTTCTCAGGGGGCGGTGAGTTGCGCAGCAATGGCGGTGTCAGTAGTGCCACAGGTGCGCAGTGGGAATGGGGCGGCACCAACGTCAATGTCACGAACGCCACAGCCCCGGCCTTGATCAGTGGCCGTATCCGGCTGCGCGTCGATAACACCCAGCCCACCATCACAGTCGCTGACGGTGCGGCAGCTAAGGACCTGATTATCAGCGCAGCGATCACAGAGTCTGCTGCTGGTGCTGGCTTTGTGAAGGCCGGTGCAGGAACTCTGCAGCTCACTGGTGAGTCCATCCATACGGGTTATTCGTATGTGGGGGGAGGCACGCTCGAGATCGCCGCTGGAGCGAGCGTGCTCAATAACCGCGATGTGCGTGTCTACGGAGGTGGGGTGCTGGACATTTATGGCACCCTCACCATGGGTTCCAACGCCTATCACATCGGCATTGGCTCCAGCTATGGCGACACGGGCACAGCCAACGTGTACACCGGTGGTGTGCTCAACATCGGCAACGGCGGCAGTGGCACCTACATCGGCGGCAAGATCAACAACTGGAATGCGCCTGGTAGCGGTGTCCTCAACATCAGCGGCGGTACGGTCAATGTGGCTCCCGCAGGCGGCTCTGGCACCAACTACGACTACAACTGGCTCTGGATTGGGCCCTGGGGCGATGGCCGCGCTGGTTCGGCGATCAACATCAGCAATGGTGGCATTCTGAATCTCGCGCGCGGTATCA
>CAYNGR010000353.1:0-1421 GCA_964396755.1 uncultured Cyanobium sp.
GCCCCCGACCTGATCGGCTGCCTGCTGGTGAAACGCCAGGCCTCCGCTCCGCTGCTGTGGGGCGTGATCGTGGAAACCGAGGCCTATTCCCAGGAGGAGCCCGCCTGCCATGGCCACCGTCGCCGCAGCCCCAGCAACGACACCCTGTTCGGCGAACCCGGGCGGTTTTATGTGTATGTCAGCCATGGCATTCACCACTGCGTCAACGTGGTCACCGGCCGTGCCGACTGGGCCAACGGCGTGCTGCTGCGGGCCGTCGCGCTGCCGCAGGAACCGGAACGGATCGCCGCCGGCCCGGCGCTGCTGGCCCGGCGGTTCGGCATCGATCGCCGCCACGATCGCCTTCCCATCGCCAGGTCCAGCGGGCTGTGGCTGGCACCCCGGCCGGCCGACCTGCAGCAGCTGCTGACCCCGGACCCGGCCGTCGGGGCGGGGCCGCTGCAGCAGACCGGCCGGATCGGCATCAGCCAGGGCCAGGAGCTCCCCTGGCGCTGGTATTTGCGCGCCAGTCGCAGCGTCAGCCGCCGGGCCCGCGGCGATCGCACACCCAGGCCTGAGGCGGCCTGGAGCCCCGCTGCCCCCGGGGCGGGCGCCGTCTAGCGTGATCGGGAGATCCCTGGCGACCCTTGAGCAGCTGGCGTCACCGCCATGTGATCGATCTGGCGGCCTTCAGCCTCGAGGACTTCGCCACGGTGCTGGAGCTGGCCCAGCGCTTCCGCTCCCTGCCCGTCTCCGGGGCCCGCAAGCTGCCGGCCCTGCAGGGCCGCCTGATGACCACGCTCTTCTTCGAGCCGAGCACCCGCACCCGCAGCAGCTTCGAGCTGGCGGCCCGCCGCCTGTCGGCCGACGTGCAGACCTTCTCGCCGGCCTCCAGCGCCCTGAGCAAGGGCGAGAGCCTGCTCGACACCGCCCTCACCTACGTGGCGATGGGGGCCGACATCCTCGTGGTGCGGCACCGCTGCGCCGGAGTGCCGCGCGGCCTGGCCCAGGCACTGGAGGCCGGTGGCGCCTCGGTGTCCGTGCTCAACGCCGGTGATGGCCTGCACAGCCACCCCAGCCAGGGCCTGCTGGATCTGTTCACCCTGGCCCGCCATTTCCAACCCGACCATCCCAGCCCGGAGGCCCTTCGAGGTCGCCGCATCGCCATCGTCGGCGACATCCTGCACTCGCGCGTGGCCCGCTCCAACATCTGGGCGCTCAGCGCCTGTGGTGCGGATGTGGTGCTGTGCGGACCCACCACGCTGCTGCCCGAGGAGTTCGCCCACTTCCTCGACGCCCCGCCGCCCGGCCAGGAGCACGATCCGGTGCCCGGCCGCGGCCGCCTCAGCCTCTGCCACAGCCTGGAGGAGGCCCTGCCCGGGGCCGATGCGGTGATGACCCTGCGCCTGCAGAAGGAGCGCATGCAGCAGCAGCTGCTCACC
>CAYNGR010000354.1:0-1404 GCA_964396755.1 uncultured Cyanobium sp.
CATGCCCATGGGCTTCGGCCGGGTGAAGCAGGTCACTGTCCCGCGACCGGGATCACGCACCTCCTGCCTGGAGAAGTCATAGTCTTCACTCCAGATCACCTTGTTGGTGGATCCAACAAATTTGTAGCGCCGCAGCACATCGGGGCGAATCCACTTGTGCATCCAGGTGTCACCGGAGCTGTCGGCGGGATAGCGATAGCGCTCGAAGCGCGACAGGGTGATGTCGTTGTGGCTGACCAGATCACCGCTCGGCTGAAGGGTGAAGCGTGCCTGGGCCCGGATGATGCCCCCGATTTTCTGATAACAGGTGATCTGGCGTTGCTGCTGGTAACCACTGACACGCTGGTTCTGCGGCAGCGGCACGTACTCGGCAGCTGCCGGGAAGGCGAGCATCACAGGGGAGACCGAGCCGAGCAGGAGGCGGGACAAACATGCTCTGGCGCCCATGCCGGCCACAAACAAAGTATGAACTTAGCACCAGGACTACCGCGCTCTGCCCACCTCTGAGTCCAGAGGATTGCAGGTCGAGGACACAGCGACAGAGCCGTCCATGGCCCTGGCTGCATGGGGCTTGCAGCGTGCCCGAATCGCTGGGGGTACGGCCTTCAACCCACGCAGACAGAGGCGGGAGACATGCCTGTGCAACCCGTCCGGGCAAGAAAAGCCGCATGGCCAGCCGATGCCGAGAGCCTGGGGCCACATTGCAGGCTCAGCTGCAATGCCGAGCGGCGCAGCGAGTCAGGTTCCTGGGCAGACAGCAGAGCGCGGCGAGCACACAAAACCCGACTCAGTTGATCCGAGCCTTGAGCCAGCCCCGCAGCGTGCAGCGGAAGCCGACAAGGTTGGGCCCCAGCTCGATCGGCTCGACGGGGCCGCTCAGCGACGGCGTCTGCCGTTCGTGGCAGTAGAGCGTGCCGTCGTACTCGATCGCGAAGGCGTTGACGCGGTTGACGTTGCCGACACAGGCTCCGCGCAACGAAACGAAGCACTGTTGCGAGGCACTCCAGCCCAGCACGTCATCCGCGCCGAACACGGAGTAGTAATGACCTGCCGCCTGCTGCGCCGCAGCGGGATGGGCGAAGTGGATGGCCGCCCCGATGAGCAGACCGGCGAGCGGCAGTCGGCCGAGCTGAGCGATCCCTGACGCTGCGCGGACTGACCTGGTGGCAGCAACGATCATGGGCCCAGATGTGATGGCGTGACTCTACGGAGCATGCCTCCTGCGGGCAGGCTCATTGAAGCTGGAGCAGCACTGTGTGCCGGCTGGGCTGACAGCGGACTGCCCAGCCAAGTTCACTCGGAGCGATCCGGGCGCGGCGTCATTCCCACTGCTGCGGCTGACGCCCAACGAGGCAGCCTGAAACCATCCGCACCCACCGGAGCGGACCAATCCGCTGCATCTGA
>CAYNGR010000355.1:0-1387 GCA_964396755.1 uncultured Cyanobium sp.
AGGGAGCCAGCAGGTCGATCACCTTGATGCCGGTCTCGAACACCTTGGGCTTGGTCTCGAGCTCGGTGAGCTTGGGAGCCTCGCGGTGGATCGGGGCGGTGAGGGTGGTGTTGACGGGACCCTGCTCGTCGACGGGCTCACCCAGCACGTTGAAGATGCGGCCCAGGGTGGCTTCACCCACGGGCACGGAGATCGGAGCGCCGGTGTCGAGGGCGGCCATGCCACGAACCAGACCATCGGTGCTGCTCATCGAGACAGCGCGCACCCGGTGGTCGCCCAGCAGCTGCTGGACTTCGGCGGTCAGGGCCACGTCCTGGCCAGCGGCGTTCTTGCCGGTGATGCGCAGGGCGTTGTAGATGCGGGGCAGCTTGCCGGCCGGGAACTCCACGTCGAGCACCGGGCCGATGACCTGCTTGACGATTCCTTGTGTGCCGGTCGCGGCGGGAGCAGCAGCTGCCATAGGAGAAATAGGTGGCGGGGGGAGCCAGCGGGAGGAAAGTCCCGCCAGAAGCCGGGCAACCTTACCACTCCAGCGGCGACCTCGGCGCGGCACTACACCGGCCGGGGGCGACTGACAACCCCCTCCGTTACAGAACGGCCGGATCCTGACAGCGGGCGGATGGCCGCGGCACCGCCGGGGAGGACGCCCACGGCCTCGCCCCTCCGCGGTGGCGGCCGCGTCGGCCGCCAGTGGGACGGCCCCAACGCCCCCCGTTCAAGCGCAGAGGGCGGGCCGGGTTCGGTCACCCGAACTGGCGGCGGCGACAGTCGCCACCATAAATTGGCACTCGAGGCGCGCGAGTGCCAGATTGCCCCGCAACGCCGACGACCGGCACTGTGCCGCCCGGCTGCCCGGGAGCTCTTCCTGAGCCCGCCCGCTTCAAGCGACCCTCCCTTCTCCTCATCAATGGCTGCTGTCTCCCTCAGCGTCTCCACGGTCAAACCGCTCGGAGATCGCATCTTCATCAAGGTGTCCGAGTCCGAGGAAAAAACCGCCGGCGGCATCCTTCTGCCCGACACCGCCAAGGAAAAGCCCCAGGTCGGTGAAGTCGTGCAGATCGGCCCCGGCAAGCGCAATGACGACGGCTCCCGCCAGGCCCCCGAAGTCAGCGTGGGCGACAAGGTGCTCTACAGCAAGTACGCCGGCACCGACATCAAGCTCGGCACCGACGAGTACGTGCTGCTGTCCGAGAAGGACATCCTCGCCGTCGTCAACTGAGCACGGGCCCGTTTCCGAGCCCCCCTGACCTGAGGCATCAGCCGCGCAGCCTGGTTGGAATCCAGGCAGCAACGGCAGAGATCAACAGGTTCGCCTCACGTCCACACACCATTTCCACCCCCCGACGCTTCCCATGGCCAAGCGCATCATTTACAACGAGCAGGCCCG
>CAYNGR010000356.1:0-1372 GCA_964396755.1 uncultured Cyanobium sp.
CATCGCCGCGTGCAAACTTGCGGCCGAGGTATTGATTGAGAGGAAGATGCCATGATGTACCGCATACGCGTGCAGCGCACGGGCTTTGAACTTGAGATGCTGTTGCCCGCCGAAAGCCGGGCCGAGGCGATTGGCGTGGTAATGCGCACAGCAATACTGTACGATGGACCAGATCAAGAAACCAAAATTATTTCAGTCCATGAACAAGCCGCCGACCCACTCCCGATTCTCAATCCACATCCATGAGGATGAAAACGGCCGACTGACTGTTGTTTGCGAGACAGCCGGAAGGTGCGAGAACAGTCTGGATCTGGGCTGTCAGGTCATGGCTAACCTGATCGAAGTGGCCGAGGATAACCCCGGCTGCGTGGCAGTCCAGCAAATAACTTATTCACAATGCTGGCAATGAACGATCCATTCAAAATCAAAGGCCCCACTTGCATCAGTTTCAGTGGCGGCAGAACAAGCGCGTACATGCTTTGGCGCGTACTACAGAGCAACGACGGTCTACCTAGCGAGACAGTTGTTTGCTTCGCTAACACCGGAAAAGAAGACGAGGCCACGCTTCGCTTCGTGCAAGACTGCGCCAGCAATTGGCAAGTCAACATTACTTGGCTTGAGTACAAGGATGGAAGTCAATGGTCTGTTGTTGACTTTGAGAAAGCAAGCCGAAGTGGTGAGCCGTTTGAAGCCGTAATCAGGCAGCGAGGCGGGTACCTTCCAAATCGGGTTGCCAGATTCTGTTCAAGCGAATTAAAGACTCGCACCATGCACAGATACCTAAAGGCGCAGGGCTGGGAGGACTGGGACACATTCATAGGAATTAGAGCCGACGAGCCGCGCAGGGTTGCAAAGTTTCGCGCCAATCCGCGGCCAGAATACAAAGGTGAAGAGGTCCACATGCCGCTGGCAATATCCGGGGTGTCGTCCAAAGATGTTGGGAGTTTTTGGCAACAACAACCTTTTGACCTTCGGCTTCCGAACATTCAGGGGAAGACGATGCACGGCAACTGCGATCTGTGTTACCTAAAACCAGCAAGCCAAGTGCTGTCTCTGATTACGGAGAAACCAGAACGCGCAGTATGGTGGGCTATGCAAGAAAAAAGGGCCGAGGCATTTGCTGTCGCCGCGGCTAGATTTCGTGACGACAGGCCTTCATACGCGCAGATGGCTGAGTTTGCTGCCCAGCAAAAGGACATGTTTGACCCCTCCGAAGAGGGTATTGCTTGTTTCTGCGGGGATTAAAACATCGCCTTGTTCAGTGACTGCGAGAACTTGAACATGCCGACCTGCTTGTGTAGATCATTAGCGTCCATGCCCACCGCGGGCGGCATCCAATACGGCCAGCCTATGCGCTTGGCCGCATCCTCCC
>CAYNGR010000357.1:0-1352 GCA_964396755.1 uncultured Cyanobium sp.
GGCCACCAGCAGCGTCAATTTCGTCAACGCCCTCGGCGCCGGGTCGGGCATTGACGTCAAGTCGCTTGCCCAAAACTTGGTCGAGGCCGAGCGTGCGCCGCGCAAAGATGCTATTGAAGCCAGGGTCAAGAAGGAAGAGGCCAAGATTACCGGCCACAGCGCCATCAAGTCCTTACTGGCCGACCTTCAAAAATCTCTGGCCAAGATCAACGACGCCAAAGAATTCACCTCGATCACCGCCAACAACACCCAGCCCTCGGCCTTTGGGGTGACGGCAGACTCCACGGCCGCCGCGGGCAGCTACAGCATCGAGGTGAGCCAGATCGCCAAGGCGACGCGGTTGGCAACGACCAACTTCTCAGCCAGCGGTGTGAGTTTGAACAGTGGAAATGCCTTCGACCTGTGGATCAACAAGTCGGGCGGGCCTGTCAATGGCCAGCAGACGGTGACTTTTGGCAATCTGACCGCCGGTCAATCGGTAACAGTCGATGGCTTGGTCTTGACTGCATCGGCCAACATGACAGCGGCCGAGGTGGCGGCCGCCTTTAGTACCCCGTCGACCATGAGCGGCAATTCATATAACCTGTCGGGCAGCTTTGCGACTTGGAGCGTAGATGCTGTCTCCGGCTCCAATTTGAGCCTGACCAGCAGCCCTGTCAGCTCCACGTCTGTGGTTGTCAGCACCGCAGGAGACGGCGGCAGTGTGCAAGCGCCCTCGCTGCCAACCTTGGGCAGCACCCAGAAAGTCAACGTCGCGACCACCACGCCCGCCGGCATGGTTAGAGCGATCAATGCCTCAACCAGCAGCACTGGCTTGAGTGCGCAGATGGTTAAGACCGGCAGTGGTTACACCGTCACCTTCACAGGGCAAACCGGGGCCGCCAACGCTTTTACCCTGGGTAATTTGCCTGCAGATGTCACACTCAGGGCAAGCGCGCTCGACACCGCGCAGGATGCGTCGTTCAGTGTCAATGGCCTGGCCATCACCAGCGACAGCAACAAGGTCAGCGATGCGATTGCAGGCATCACCATCGATCTTTACGCACCCACCACCAGCGGCACGCCTGCCCGGCTGGACCTCAACCGCCAAACCACCGCCATCAAGGACAACATCAAGGCAGCGGTCGAGGCCTACAACCAGTTCGACGAAAGCCTCAAGGTCCTTGCCGACAAAGACAGTAAGGTGGAGGAGTTTGGCGGCGCACTGGCCGGTGACAGCATCATTACCATGATGCGCACCCAGATTCGGGCCATGTTCACCAAAGACGCCAAGGCCTACCCCGGCGACGACAACACCCAAAGCCCGCTCAACCCGGATGTTTATGCCGCAAGACACATCGGCCTGAGCTTTG
>CAYNGR010000358.1:0-1340 GCA_964396755.1 uncultured Cyanobium sp.
GCGACCTCACACCCCCTTGTCAGCTGAACAACCTGCTGGGACTACACACCTAGAGGAGCTTGGGCCGTTGGAACCCTAGCTCCTAGTGCATCTAACGCTGCCCCTGAGTGGCAGGCAGGGAGTATATGGTGGCGTAGCTTAGAACTTTTGGTGGCCTGTCCACTCGAGGGGCTTGTTAGCCGTTACTGGACAGCTGAGTCGTTGACAATGACCATCTCAGATATAAACCTAAGCAAAGGCACTTCCTTTACCAGTGCACGATCATCCTTGAATGGCGTATACTTGCTTCGTTCTCCCTCCTTGCTGTGCACGAGAGAATTACGCGTTTGATAGATTCGTTTTGCAAGCGTTTTAGAAACAGCAGAACTGTCGGAGAGCTGCAGGTCAACTTCGGGCCCGCTTGAAAACTCAACTTTATTACTCTTGTAAAAATCTATGAGAGCCTCGTCATAAGCATTTAGCTTTTCAACTAGATCAGGCATTGAAACGAATCGCTCAATGCACAGCCTCAACGCTTCAACCTCGCTAAACGTAATAGTTTCGCTGCGGATCTGCAAAGAACGTTTGATTGAGTTGATGAGCTTGCCAATATCCGCTTTTCTCTTGTAGGAGAAGCCAGGGCTGGTAATGGAATCACGCACCGTATTGATCAGGTCATCGTTGAAAACTATTTCAAAGAAGTATTCGAGTACATGGTAGTAGGATAGATATTCAATTACTGGATTTTCAGTCGATACTGCCAGCAGATAATGTTGCACCAAATCCTCATTGTATATACGCCTCGGCGGGTCGATATCCTCGGTACGCGAGCGGCGCATTCGATTTATTCTTCCACTTCGCACCATCTCCTCAATAAGTCGCTGGGGAACCAGTGAAATATCGAGATTATAAGCAATCTGAAACAAGAAGGCGTGGGTATAGCGTGCGAAGAGATTTGCTGGTGTGGACTTCTCGCTGGAGATCTTTAGGGTAAGCCACCGGAATGATGTCTGTTTAATAAATTCCAGTGGGGTCATTCCGCCTTCATCCTGGATCTGTCGATCTAGTGAAGACCTATAAATCATGCCTGGTCGGGAATCACGAGGATCCAAACGGTCTTTCATTTGGCCAAGCATCCAGACGAGATAAGCGTCTGATGCTGCCGATAGTTCATAACTCAGTCCAGCATCTTGATTACATACTTCGATCTTGTCTTCGCGGAGTCTCCTTAACGGGGCGCCAGATTCTTCTCTCACTGCCACTTCGTATGTTTTTGAGGAAACAAGAGCCGTTTCCTCGTAAACATCTAGTGCATCCAAGGCACTAACTACTTCTTCTACAGTGGTACGAGGGAGATGCAG
>CAYNGR010000359.1:0-1324 GCA_964396755.1 uncultured Cyanobium sp.
TGCCGCTTGCGTCCCAGTCCCTGTATCAGCCGGGTCAGAGCAATCTGCAGCAGTTTGCCTCTGGAGCAACGACAGTTCAGAGTCTTCTTAAAGCCCTTGGACTTATCAAGTAAGGAACCAACATGCAACCCAGCGCACAAGGCATTGCATCGCTGTTCATGGGCAACCCCGGCGCTTTGGCGCAGCGTGTCCAGAAAGATCGGGAAACCAGTCCGACTGGACTGCCCGATGACCTGCGCCAGCTGATGGCCCTCAATATCGTCACGACTGAAAATGACGCTGCAAAAAGGCAGGAAGCAATGAACCAGTTGCAAAGCATGGCGCCGCCCGGATCTGAACCGCCTACTGTTGCAGACACCCTGCGTCAGCGTGCGCAGCAAGCCATTCAGGCCCGCATGGTTTCCGAGATGCAAAAGCAGCAGGCTATGCAAAGCATGATGGGCGGATCGGCCCCCTCTATTCCTCCCGGCGTGCCGCAGCCCCAGCGGCAACCTCAAGGTATTGACGAGCTACCCGTCGAGTTTGGCATGGCGGGTGGCGGCATCGTTGCGTTTCAGGATGGCGGCTCAGTAGAAGAACGCTTCCGCAAAGAGTCCGAAGAAATGGGCGAAGGTAAGCGCCTTCGTTTTAGCCCTGATGTTCAAGAATATGCGCGTCAATTGCAGTCTCAACAGGAGGGCGAACAGGCCGGATACGCAAGCAGAGAGCGTCAACGTATGCTTGAAGAAAGCCAAAGAGTTGCCCCTCAACAACCTCCAATGCTTGGCGAGCCGAATGTAACCCGGGAGACCATGCGGCGTGTTGGCCCGATGACGGCACCACGTTTTGCAGATCCGCGCATCGTAAATCCGCGAGTCCTTCAAGATGCGCCGCCACCTTCGCCCGCCCGCCCCCCGCGCCCAGCTTCTGCTCCAGCTGTTCCAGCCTTTGTACAAGAGCTCATGCCGCCCGGCGTAAGCGAAGAGATGGTCCTGCCTGAGCAGACCATGAGCCCGGTGGCAATGGCAAGGGCGGACGCAGAGCGCCGCGAGAAGGCGTATGAAGAGCGCATCGGTAAACCCGACACATCACAGTACGACCGATTGATAGCCGAGCTTGAGCGGCAAAAAGCTGGGACTGCCGCCCCGGAGCGTGGCTTTGCCGGCCTGATGGAGTTTCTCGGTCAGATCGCTGCCACCCCGCGTGGCCTGTCGTCTATGGAAGCTGGGGCGCTGGGTGCCCGCGGCGTTCAGGCCCTTGAGCGTGAGCGTGAAGCCAAGCGTACAGGCCTGATTGAGAAGCAGATTGAGCTTGAGCAGAAGAAGATCGACGCCAATCGTCAGTA
>CAYNGR010000360.1:0-1287 GCA_964396755.1 uncultured Cyanobium sp.
GCGAGAGCCTTGGCGTTGTCGCTGGCGTTGTTCATGGCCGTCATCCGGCTGGCCAATTCGCTGGCGGCGGCTTCCTGAAGGGAGCGCAGCAGCTGGTTGGACAGGTACAGAGGCAGCAGGGCATTGAGCAGTTGCTCCGGGTTCTGTTCGAACACGAAGTCGCTCTGCAGAGCCGGCTGGCTGCTTTCCACCTTGCCCACTTCGACGCCGAGGCGGCCGTCGCGGGTGATCAGGCGGAAGATCTCGTCGTCAGCGACGGCGATGCCCTGGGGATCGAGCGGCAGCAAAGTCTGCAGCACGGGCTGAGAGCTCACTAGGTTGATGAACTTGGTGTAGATGATCTCCACCCGGTCGGTGCTGCCGGAGAGGAATTCAGCCAGCACCTCATTGGCGATCTGGTTGGCCTCCTCGGCGGTGGGCACCTGCTCCAGGCCAGTGAAGGTGGCCCGGATTTTGTACTGCGAAGCGCGATTCTGGAAATAGCTGATGGCCTTGCGGCCCATCAGCACCAGATCCACGTCGTAGCCCTGCTGCTTGAGTTCAGCGAAGCGCTGTTCGGTGCGCTTGATGATGTTGGCGTTGTAGCCACCGCAGAGACCACGGTCGCCGGTGACGGCCAGCAGGGTGATGGTCTGAACCGAGCGCTGATCGAGCAGCGGTGCGTCGGCGATCTCGAACTGCATGCGGGTCTGCAGGTTTTGCAGCACCCGCGCCAGCCGATCGGCGAAGGGGCGGCTGCGCAGAACCTGTTCCTGGGCCCGCCGCACCTTGGCGGCGGCAACCAGGCGCATGGCCTCGGTGATCTTGCGGGTGTTCTTGACCGAACCGATCCGGTCGCGGATTTCCTTGAGATTGGCCATTCAGTTCAACCTCAGGCTGCGGCGAGCATCGAGGAGGTGACCTCCTTGATGGCTTCCTTGAGGATGGCTTCGGATTCGTCGCTCAGCTGCTTCTCAGTCATCACCTTGGTGATGAACTCAGGCTTGCTGCTCTTGAGGTATTCGCGCAGTTCGCGGGCGAACTGCACAACGCTCTCGACGGGCACGTCATCGATCAGACCTTTGACGCCGGCGTAGACGATGGCGACCTGCTCGGCCAGGTTCAGGGGGCTGAACTGGGGCTGCTTGAGCAGCTCGCGCAGGCGCTTGCCGCGGGCCAGCTGCTGCTGGGTGGCGGCGTCGAGGTCGGAGGCGAACTGGGAGAAAGCGGCGAGTGCGTCGAACTGAGCCAGCTCCAGCTTCAGGGTGCCAGCAATCTTCTTGATGGCCTTGGTCTGGGCGGCGCCGC
>CAYNGR010000361.1:0-1267 GCA_964396755.1 uncultured Cyanobium sp.
TGAGGTGGTCTGGTTTTTCTGGACAGCCCCCATCGTTAACCTCTGAGGCGGGGCACCGCCCCTGCAAGGGGGCTCCCACCGATGAGCAAGCGCCGCACCCACAGTCCCGAGTTCAAGGCCAGGGTCGCCATGGAGGCGATCAGTGGCCGCAAGACGATCCAGGAGATCGCCGCCGACCATTCCATCCACCCGATCCAGGTGAGCCAGTGGAAGCGGCAGCTGCTCGATGGCGCCAGCGAGCTGTTCACCAGGGGCAAGAAGACCAAGGACAAGGAGGACGGGCAGGCCAAGGAGGCGGAGCTGTTCCAGCAGATCGGGCGGCTGCAGATGGAGCTGGAGTGGCTCAAAAAAAAGTCTCAGCTGCTCTGATGCCCGTGAACTGCGCAAGTTGGTCGATCACGACCATCCCGAGCTCAGCATCAGCCGCCAATGTGCGCTACTGGGTCTGCCCAGGTCCACGCTCTACTACCGACCCATACCCGTGCGGGAGTCGACCCTGCGGATCATGGCCAGGATCGATGCTTTCTACCTGGAGGATCCCTGCAGCGGCAGCCGCCGGATGGTGGGGTATCTGGCCCGAGATGGGATCCCGATCAGCCGTGACCGGGTGCGAAACCTTATGCGCCACATGGGGTTACGAGCGATCTACCAGAAACCACGCACCACGATTCCAGGTGCTCCTGCCGAGCGGTTTCCATGCCTGGTGGATGTCAGCATGGTCTCGGCTGTGGATCAGGTGTGGGCCACCGATATCACCTACATCCCACTGCAGAAGGGCTTTCTCTACCTGGTGGCGATCGTGGATCTCTTCTCCAGGCACGTGCTCAGCTGGAAGCTTTCAAACAGCCTTGACACAGAGTTCTGTCTTGATGCCCTGGAGACAGCGCTGGGAGGTGGTCGTAAGCCAGACGTCTTCCACTCCGATCAAGGCTGTCAGTTCACCTCGTCCGTCTTCGTGTCTAGGCTGCAGGCTGAGGAGATCAAGATCAGCTGGTCGGGGAGAAAGCGTTGCTACGACAACATCCTCGTTGAACGATTGTGGCGAACGGTCAAGTACGAGGAGGTCTACTTGCGTGCCTACAGCGATGGCTGGGAGGCTGAGATCAGCCTGGCCCGCTTCCTGTGGAGATACTGCCATGTAAGACCCCACAGCTCTCTGGGAGGCAGAACTCCCATTGAGGTCTACAATGAGACCGAACCCTGTTCCTCCCGTCCGGGGTTAACGATGTCAGGGGCTGGAACTGTCCAGTAAAAGGCACCCACCTCA
>CAYNGR010000362.1:0-1264 GCA_964396755.1 uncultured Cyanobium sp.
CGGTCGATGCGGCCATTGCGCTGTTGCAGCGTCATCAGCGACCAGGGGATGTCGAAGTGCACCAGCCGGTGGCTGAGGTAGTGCAGGTTGAGGCCTTCGGAGGCCACCTCGGTGGCCACCAGCAAGCGGATGGGGTCGGCCTCCTGGCCGAAGCGCTCCACGATGTCGCTCTGCTCGGTGTCGACCATGCCGCCATCGAGGCGTTGCACCGCCTCCGCCGGCAGCTGCAGATCCCGGGCCAGATGCTCGATCAGGAACCGCTGCGTCTCCCGCCGACCCGTGAAGATCACCACCCGGTCTTTCGGGTCCGCCCCCTGCCACTGCCAATCGGCGCGCAGCAAGGCGAGTAGCCGTTGGTATTTCGAGAAGGCCTCCGCACCGATCGGCTCCAGCAGCGCTACCAGCGGCTCAAGGGCGGCCTGGTCTGCGGAACTGGGCTCTTTGGCCTGGCTCAGGGTTCTGAGCCGGTTGCGCACGGTCTCCAGGCAGGCCATCGGGCTGGAGAGCATCGCCTTCTGCAACGTGGTGCGGAACAGCTGGCCGGCCTTGGCGTTCCGGTCGCTGTCGGGCAGCTGCAACGTCGCCAGGGCCGTGAACACCGCCTCCTCCTTGGCGCTGGCCTTGGCTTCCACGTTGGCGGCATCCCGCTCCGGCACGCCCTGGGCCGCACGCATCTGGCCGATCACGTCCTTGCGGAAGCGCCTCACATACAGGTCGCGAATCTCGGCTTCTTCCTTCGTGTAGTCCTTCGGGTTGGCGATCGCCGTGGGATCGAGCATGTTCACCAGGCTCGCGAAGCTCTCCGGCTTGCCGTCATGCGGTGTGGCCGACAGCAGGATCAAGGTGTCGGAGCGGGTCGCCAGCCGCTCAGCCAGCTTGGAGCGCTGGCTGCGTTGCGCCCCCACGCCGCGCTCGGCGACGTTCTGGCATTCATCGATCACGATGATGTCCCAGTGGGCATGCTCCAGGTATGTCCTGTAGTCGCGGTCGTTCTTGAGCGTGTCGACCGAGACGATCGCCTTGTCGAAGTGATGAAAGGGGTTCTGCCCGGTGGGCAGCTGCTCGCGGATGCGCTGGATGCCCAGTGAATCGAGCCGCACCAGCGGGATCGAGAAGCGCGTCCAGAACTCCTTCTGAAACTGCCCCAGCATGCTCTTGGTGGTCACCACCAGCAGACGCCGCCCGCGCCCGCGCCGGATCAGCTCACTGCAGAGGATGCCGCACTCCAGCGTCTTGCCCAGGCCCACCGCATCGGCGATCAGCA
>CAYNGR010000363.1:0-1257 GCA_964396755.1 uncultured Cyanobium sp.
TAGGTATAGGTACTACTCCATCTTCCACAAACATACTTAAAGTAAATGGAACTGTGGAAGCAACCTCGGGTTTTTCAGGTAATGTAACAGGTACTGTAACTGGTAATGCGACAGGCCTTTTAAAATCATCTGGTGACACACTCATTACAAATTCAGGTAATTCTGGTACAGATACTGTTATCATTAGAACTGGTGGAAACAGTTCTACTAATGATAGAATCACAGTTAATAATCTTGGTTATGTAGGTATAGGTACTACTCCATCTTCCACAAACATACTTAAAGTAAATGGAACTGTGGAAGCAACCTCGGGTTTTTCAGGTAATGTAACAGGTACTGTAACTGGTAATGCGACAGGCCTTTTAAAATCATCTGGTGACACACTCATTACAAAT
This sequence comes from uncultured Cyanobium sp., assembly GCA_964396755.1. Taxonomy (GTDB): domain Bacteria; phylum Cyanobacteriota; class Cyanobacteriia; order PCC-6307; family Cyanobiaceae; genus Cyanobium. The sequence continues at coordinate 396 of CAYNGR010000363.1, forward strand.
TCAGGTAATTCTGGTACAGATACTGTTATCATTAGAACTGGTGGAAACAGTTCTACTAATGATAGAATCACAGTTAATAATCTCGGTTATGTAGGTATAGGTACTACTCCATCAACTACAAATCTTCTTAAAGTAAATGGAACTGTTGAAGCAACCTCTGGTTTTTCAGGTAATGCAACAGGCCTTTTAAAATCATCTGGTGAAATTGTGATTCAAACTTCAGGTAGTACTACAAACGATAAAATTTCAATAAAAACAGGTTCAACACCATCAGATAGAATAATAATTACACCCAATGGAGATGTAGGAATTAATGTAAATCCTCCTAATACAAATTACAAATTAGTTGTTAATGGTGATATGAATATTGTTGGTAATTTATACAAAAGTGGAACCACATTTTCAAGTGGCACTGACATTAATTTAAGTACAAGTAATTTATTTTTTAATGCAACGTCGGGCTTTATTGGTATAGGAACTAATGATCCTAAATCATTATTGCATTTACATAGATCTCAATCAGGGCAAAAGGTTGGAATTCAATTTACTGACACAAGTACAACAGGTAGTTCTGATACTGTAGGATTTGGAATTGGCATTGATTCATCAGATAATGCTTATATTAATAATTATCAGTCATCTAAATCAATTATACTTAGCACTGAAAATACAGCAAGAATGACCATAAATAATACTGGTGATGTTATATATACTGGTAATATTCAAAAAAATTCAGGGTCATTAATTATTCAAAATATTGGAACTACGTCTGGAACCGATAATATAATAATTAGAACAGGAGGTACTACATCAACACAAGATAGAATAATTATTGATAGTTCTGGTAGAATAGGTATAGGTA
>CAYNGR010000364.1:0-1252 GCA_964396755.1 uncultured Cyanobium sp.
GGCGATCGCCACCCGTTGCTTCTGGCCACCGGAGAGCTTCTCGGGGTAATAACTGATCCGATCAGCCAGGCCCACCCGCTGCAGCATGGAGGCAGCACAGGCATCCATCGCAGGCCGGCCGCGCCCCAGCCAGTCAGCACGCACCTCCAGGCCAACCCGCACGTTCTCCAGGGCGTTGAGGTAGGGCATCAGGTTGTGGGCCTGGAAGATGAATCCCACCTGACGGCGCAGCCTGGACAGCGTCGCCGGATCGGCGTGCAGCAGCTCGGCGCCGAGGATGCGCAGGCTGCCGCTCTGGGCCGCCCGCAGCCCGCCCAGCATCGTCAGAAGGGTGGTCTTGCCCGAGCCGGAGGGACCGGTGAGGATCACGATCTCACCGGCATGCAGGTTCAGCGAGACCTCGCGCAGCACCTGCTTGGGCACACCGCCCTCGAAGAACCAGTGATCCAGGCCGCGCACGCTGACCAGCGGCTCGGCGGCTGCTCCCCAGCTGTCGCCGACCGGGAGCTGCGGCGCGGCAGCGCTGCCGGCCATTACGGGATCACCGCCACCGGCAGCCCCGACACCAGCCTCGGCCTGCCCGTGCGAAGCACCAGGCAGCCCGGGCGACGGCTGCGACGCAGCCGCGGGGCCGTGCAGCGGATCGGGGAGGCCTGAACCCATCAGAAGATCTCTGCCGGATCGAGGCGGCGCAGCTTGGCGGTGGCCAGCCAGCCGGAGATGACGCACATCCCCAGGGTGAACACGAACACCAGCACTGCCCGCTGCCCCGTCATCACCACCATCAGCGAGGTGGCGCGGGCCAGGAAGCCATACAGGCCCAGCGACAGCAGCAGGCTGGGGCCGAAGGCGAGCAGGGCCAGGATCAGCGATTCCTGCAGGATGATCGCCACCACGAAACCATCGTCGTAGCCGATCGCCTTGAGCGTGGCGTATTCGGCCAGATGATCGCTGACATCGGAATAGAGAATCTGGTAGACGATAATGCCGCCCACCACAAGCCCGACCAGCACGCCGACCCCGAAGATAATGCCGAATGAGGTGTTGCGACGCCAATAGTTCACCTCCGCCGCCTCCAGCTCAGGGATGGTGAGCACCTTCACCGTGGGACCGAGGAAACTCCTCAGCGTCGCCTGCACCCGCAGCGGATCGACACCGGGCTCCAGCTGGATCACCCCCATCTGAATGTCGTCGGCGGTCTGATCGGGGAAGTAGTTCTTGAAGTTGGTGGCCGACGTCAGCAGATTGATGT
>CAYNGR010000365.1:0-1236 GCA_964396755.1 uncultured Cyanobium sp.
TCCAGCCAGGGCATGGCGATGGCCTGCTGCGGTTGCCGCTGGGGCCAGGCATGGCCGCCGCTCTGGCTGGTTCCGGCCGAGCCGAGGCTGGCCTGGAGCGCGTTCAGGGCCTGGCTGAGTCCCTCGATCGCCTCCAGCAGCGGCAGGGGCCGCGGGGTGTGGCGGGTGATCCGGCGCTGGGTGTGCCCATGGCCGTGGCCGGGGCGGCGGCTGCAGGTGAAAGCCGCGTTGTTGGAGGTGGTGGAGTTCATCAGACGACAACCTGGTAAACGACGGTGTTCTGGTGGAGCTTGCGTTCGCTCTTGGGCGCGTAGGCCTCCCATTCGCTCACGAACGGGTAGGGCTCGATGCCAGTGGTGTCCTGCAGATCGACCTTGATGCCGTCGATCGAGCCGGCGGTGACGACATGGACGTTCTGGGCGGCCTTGCTGCAGAAGTTCAGGCCCGATTCCGAGTAGGCGTTGCTGCCCACCAGGGAGGCATTGCGGGCGTGGTAGTCGCCGATCGCGGTGGCATGCAGATGGCCAAAGAGCGTGTAGTCCACCGTGATGCCGCGGGCGGCGTACTTGCCGGTGATCTCCTGCACGCTCTTCTGCAGGTTCGCCCCCACCTGATGGCCATGCAGGCACAGGAAGGTGCGGCCCATGACTTCAAAGAGCAGCTCATTGGCCTGGAAGCCGCAGAAGGCGATGCCCTCGGTGCCCTGGCCATCGGGGCCTGAGAAGCCACGCTTGAGGATCGAGTAGATCATCAGGTCGTAGCTGTCGGTGGCCAGCTCATCGCACCAGCCCAGTTCGCGGTTCACGCGGCTTTCGTTGCCGGTGATGCCGTAGACCTCCAGGGCGAACTCGCTGCGCAGATCGAGCAGGAAGGCCTTGAGGATGTCCACCGCCAGCAGGGTGGCCTTGCTGCGGTTGGTGGCGTTGCTCAGCAGCTCATCGAGGCGCCGGTCGCTGTTGAGGAAATCGCCCAGGCAGGCGATCACCACCTTGGAGGCGCCGTAGCTGCGGCCCAGCTGCTTGACCCGGGCGGCCAGCTTGGCCAAGCGGGCAGCTGCGACGCTGAAGTCGTAGCGGTTGGAGGGAAGGTCCACCCGCTCGTTGAAGTGCAGATCGGAGAGCTGCACGATCAGCACCGCCTCGCCATCGCTGGGCGGTTCGCTCAGCAGCCAGTCCTGCCAGAAGCCGCGCTGATCGAGCAGGGCCGCCAGTTCACGCGTGTAGGCGGTGACGGCGT
>CAYNGR010000366.1:0-1224 GCA_964396755.1 uncultured Cyanobium sp.
AGATCGCCGCGGACCTCGTCAGCAGGGCCTGCCTGCGGGAGCGGATCAGCAAGGGACGTCCCCAGCCTCTGATCCTCCATGCCGACAACGGCAACGCCATGCGGGCTGCGACGCTGGAGAGCCGCCTGGAGGAGCTGGGTGTGCTCAGATCCTTCTCCAGACCGAGGGTGAGCAACGACAACCCGTACTCGGAATCGCTGTTCCGCACGGTGAAATACCGGCCGGACTACCCGAGGCGTCCTCTCCAGAGCACCGAGGAGGCCTGCGCATGGGTAGCGACATGCGTGGATGGGTACAACCATCAGCACCGCCATAGCGGAGAAGCCGTGGCGATCAGCCACCACCGTGCCCGCGTCGACGAGCCGGCCCGTCAACGTCATCCGCGCCGCTGGAGCCGCAGCACTCGCTGTTGGCGTCAACCGGAGGTGGCCCGGCTCAATCCGCCGCCAATAGAAAACGGCGACAATTCGGCCACGTTGTTGATGGCCGCCTGACCAGCGGCAGGGGCGTCATCGGTCCTGGCAGTCACCGGTCCCTGCTGGTCACCTCGAATCAAGCATTCTGCGAGTGTGAGAACGTGTTCTCCACCAGCGCCACGACCGTCGCGGCGGTGGACCGGCTGGTGGACCGCAGCAGCTGGATCCAGATCAATGGAAAGCGACCGCCGCAAACGGACACGGCGGGTGGGAGGCACGGCCAAGAGCTGATATGTGGCCGTGACCAGGCGTCAAGGACCCGCCGACAGGGCCCAAGCGCGGCGACGGCGATGACCGGGTCCATGTCGCCATCGAGACGCCATAGGACTGGCCTAAGTCCGAGTGCTGACTGACGAGCAGAAGCCACCGGTCAGCGACTTCCTCACCCATACCGTCGCTTGCTTCAACGGCCAGGGGGATCGAGTGCCATAGGGTGATGAGCAACAGCGCGCCTGCGTACACCTCCAAAGCGTTCACCAAGGCTTGCCGAATCCTCGGGTTGAGGCACATCCGCACCAGATCCCGCGCACCCAGAATCAGGGGCAATCCCGAGCGTTTCATTCAGACACTCGGCAAGAAATGGGCCAACACCTGGCCTCTCCGAACTGGGAGAAACGCAACCAATGGCTTCATCGCTACATGGCGATCAGCAACCCCATTAGGGAGCATTCAGCCTCGGGCTGGCGCACCTCTGCTGCGGCCTTTGCGCTGATCTGCTGACCCACGCGGCAAGATGCAACATCTAGCT
>CAYNGR010000367.1:0-1222 GCA_964396755.1 uncultured Cyanobium sp.
GGCCACGCCGCCGTGGTCGATCGCATCAGCCGCGTCACCGGCCCTTACGACATCAACAGCTTCGCCGTCACCGCCGCCTTCGCCGCCCTGCAGGACCAGGACTACGTCGACGCCTACGTGGCCGAGGTGCGGCGCGCCCGCGATTGGCTGGTGACGCAGCTGCGCGACAGCGGCGTGCGCCACCACGCCGAGGGCGGCAATTACCTGCTGGTCTGGCCCCGGCAGGATCCGGCCTTGGTGGAGCAGCGCCTGCGGCATGAGGCCGGCATCCTGGTGCGCTCGATGGCGGGCAAGCCGCTGATCGACGGCTCACTGCGGGTGAGCCTGGGCACCCTGGAGCAGATGCAGCGGTTCTGGCAGGCCTACAGCGGCATCGAGGCCGGAGCCGCGCCAGCCGCCTGAACACAGCCACTCCGACCCAGGGAGTTGCGCTCCCGACACCTGACGGCGGCCGGAACGCAAAATCCTGTCAACACAGGGCGCTCAAAACGCGCCGAAATTCAAGTTGGGAGGTGTGAATTCAGCATCAGACGCCCTAACGATGCCCAGGCCCTACCCCCGGGCCCGAGCGCACCCGGGGTTCAACGGTCTCAGCGCGTGATGCATCCCGACCCTGCGGCAGCACTCAGCGCAGCACCGTGATCACGGTCTGATCGCTCAGGGGCGGCACCAGCGTCAGGGAGGCGCCCGCACGCACCACCTGAGCCGGCGCCACGGCCTGCAGGAACGGCTCGAGCGAGCCCTGATCGCAACTGGCCGATGGCGGGGCGTTGCGGAACTGCACCGGAATCACACGCCGCGGCTGCAGATCCCTGACCACCGCCGCCGCCTCGACACCCGTGTATACCTTGGCGCCACCACCCACACCGATGATCAGCACATCGGGGCGCCCCAGCAGCACCCGGTCCTCGGGCTTGAGGGCCGCGGCCGTGCCGCCCAGATGGGCGAACTCGAGACCGCCCTGCTTCCAGCGCCACAGGGTGGCCATGCCGAAGCGGCGACCGCCGACCCGGTCGTGGGGAGCGGCGATGCCTTCGATCTGCAGGCCCGCCACCTTGTAGGAGCCCGGCTTGACCAGAAAACGTCCGCTCGCCACCTGGGCGCCCTCATCGCGGAGGCGACTGCTGGCCAGGATCACATCGGCGCGGACGCGCGGTTCCGGCAGGCCGGCGGCGCAGCCCACCGCCTGGAACGGATTGAGCAGCACCGTCGCCCCGCCGCC
>CAYNGR010000368.1:0-1213 GCA_964396755.1 uncultured Cyanobium sp.
CCGCCCGCGGCCTGTGGTGGGCCCACAGCGAGTGGATGCTGCATGACATCCCGGCATTGCGCGAGATCCACCGCTTCACCGGCGACCTGGAGCGCGATCCGTTCTATCGCTGGCTGGATCGCTGGTTCCTGCTGCTGCAGATCCCCCTAGGCCTGATGCTCTACGCCTACGGCGAGGCGGCCGGGGTTCCCGGTGGCGGCCTGGGGCTGGTGCTGTGGGGCATCCCGCTGCGCCTGGTGCTGGTGTATCACGTCACCTGGCTGGTGAATTCCGCCACCCACGCCTTCGGCTACCGCAACTTCGACTGCCCCGACCTGTCGCGCAACTGCTGGTGGGTGGCGATCCTCAGCTTCGGCGAGGGCTGGCACAACAACCACCACGCCCACCCCTCCAGCGCCCGCCACGGCCTGCGCTGGTTCGAGTTCGACATCACCTGGCAGCACATCCGCCTGCTGCGTGCCCTGGGGCTGGCCAAGCGTCTGCGGGTGGCGCGCTACCCGGCCTGAGCATCTGCTTTGGAGATCCGCTTCGGGGATTCGCTGCGTAGATGAATTCCGCTCCAGACTATTGAACCTGCAAGGCCGTGCTGGAGTCCCTGAACCAGACCCTGATCCACTGGGTCCGAACTGGGGGCTGGCTGGGACTTGTGCTGGCGATGACGGTCGAGAACCTGGTCCAGGTGGTGCCGTCGCTGGTGCTGCTGCCGCTGGTGGGTCACCTCAGCGCCCGCGGTCTGTTTTCGTTGCCGCTGGCGATCGCTGCCTGCACGGCGGGCAGCCTGCTCGGCTGCCTGATCTGGTACGGAGTGGGGCGACTGGTCAATGAGCGGCGGCTGGAGGCCTATGCCCGCCGCCATGGCCGCCTGCTGGGCCTGTCGCCGAGGCAGCTGCGGGCGTCCCGCCAGTGGTTCCAGCGCCACGGCTGGCAGCTGGTGTTCTGGGGGCGATTGGTGCCGCTGCTGCGCACCAATGTCTCGCTGCCGGCCGGTCTGGAGCTGATGCCCCTGCCGGCCTTCCTCGGCTGGTCGCTGCTGGGCAACGGGCTGTGGAACAGCACGTTGATCCTGATCGGCCACGGCCTGACGCCGCCGCGGCTCTGAGCCTGCGGGTGGCCGCAGAGCGCGCGTGCGGGTCTGCTGAGCCGCTCAGTTCTGCTGGCCCTGGCGGGCCTGGCGCAGCACCTGGGTGGCGGTGGCGCCGTAGCGCTCGTGGAA
>CAYNGR010000369.1:0-1210 GCA_964396755.1 uncultured Cyanobium sp.
CTGGAGATCAGCGCCGGCGCCATGGAGGGCAGCAGCAGCCGCATCTTCGATCAGGCCGAGAACCGCCTGCACGCCCAGCAGGCCCTGCTGGCGGCGCTGCTGGCGCCGGCCTGAACGGCAGGGAGACGCGGCGGCCTCCCCTCTCAACTGGCGAGGCGGACGCAGGCCGCAGGCGACCGGAGACGGGCGGACAGGCACCGGCGGCAGCGACAGGCCAGCCGCGGCGGCTGCCCAAGGGACGCCAGGCAGCTGCGGGCATGCCAGGCAGGCGCAGAGAGACCTGGCGTGGCAGCGGCCCCAGACTGGACAAGCGCGCAATGGGGCGGTACATCTGTATCAGCGCATGCAGGTGCATCCATGCCCAGCCTCAGCCGCCTCCCGACCCGGAGCACCGCCACCGTCCACGAGCGGAGCAGCGCCGAGCGGCAGGAGCTGACGGCGGCCCAGCAGCAGCTGTTCGACTGGCTGGAGGACTACATCCGGATCCATCGCCACAGCCCCTCCATCCGCCAGATGATGGAGGCGATGGGCCTGCGCTCTCCAGCGCCGATCCAGAGCCGCCTGCGGCATCTGCAGCAGAAGGGCTGGATCACCTGGCAGGAAGGGCAGGCGCGCACGCTGCAGCTGCTCGAGGCGGGCGTCCGCGGCATCCCCGTGCTCGGCAGCGTGGCCGCCGGCGGGCTGGTGGAGCCCTACGACGATCTGCAGGAACGGCTGGATCTGACGCCGATGCTGGAGACCCGCGGCCTGTTCGCGCTGACGGTCAACGGTGATTCGATGGTGGAGGCCCACATCGCCAACGGCGACGTGGTGCTGCTCGAACCGGTGCAGGATCCGATGCGGCTGCGCAACGGCACGATCGTCAGCGCCCTGGTCAGCGGCAGCGGCACCACCCTCAAGCACTTCCACCGCGACGGCGACACCATCACCCTGGAGGCGGCCAATCCCGCCTACGCCCCGCTCGTGCTGCCAGCCGATCAGGTCAGCATCCAGGGGCGGCTGGTGGCGGTCTGGCGCCAGGTCTGAGGCGCCCAGCCAGCTGCCGCCAGACCAGGGCCTGGGGCAGACCCTCCACGGTGTAAGCTTTCTCCATCGACACGGCAAGGCCTCCGGGCCAGTCCAGGCGACCAGCGCCAGGCCAGCCAATCGATACCTACGGGGCCATAGCTCAGCTGGTAGAGCACCTGCATGGCATGCAGGGGGTCAGCGG
>CAYNGR010000370.1:0-1202 GCA_964396755.1 uncultured Cyanobium sp.
CAGTCTGGGATGAGGGACGATCAAAGCCGGGCACAACCGCCACCCCCAGGGCAGGGATCACCAGACAGGAACGCAGACAACCAGCCCGGTGATCTGGACGCGACGCCAGAGCTGTCGCCATGAATGCCCCGCAAAGATCCCGCAGTGCCACGGGTTCTGAGGGTCGCTCGCAGCAGGCCTGCAGGCCTGCCTCTTCCCCCAGCCTGGTGATCCAGCTGTTGGCCTTCCAACGGCAGTCCGCACAGCCAGCCAGTCGCAATCGCAGTTGACGTTGACGTTGGCACGAATGATGCTCAGCAGACGAGCAGACGTCAGCGGAGAAGCGCCTGCTCGGGCGCCAATTGCAGCTGCAATGGCACGGGTCCCAAGCCGTCATGGCCATTGCAGCAGATCCGACAGCCAGTTCGGCCATGACTGTTCCAGGCGCCAGCTGCCTGAGCAACCGCAGTCAGTTGTTCGTCACCCTTCAGAGCCCCGAGAGGCTGCTGCGAACAATCGGGACGCCATCATCGTCCGCCACCAAACGCGCGTTGGAAAGATCTGAGGGCCCACAGCAGCAACACTGATGCGAGCCAGACCATCCAAGACCATCCAGACCACCCGAACAGGAGCAACCCACAACCAAGCCAGACAGCGACGCAGACGCCAGCCGCAGCGGCCGCACACACGAGCCGCAGATCTCGCGGGTCTCATCCTGGACTGAACAAAGGTAGCAGCCGGCGGTGCAGAACAAAAACAGTTGGACGCATGACTGGAAGCCCCGCCGCTGATCGACACCACCATCGTTGCTGCCGCTTCCGGAGCAGCCAGTGAACAACAGAGCACCGCTGATGGCCCATCCAACCCACCGCCGCCAGGGCGGTCAACCAGGCGGCGATGGCAGCCTGAGCTCACAGGCGGCCCTGCCAGATGCAGATCCCTGACTCCATCGGCCCCGCTGTGGCGGAGGCCGTCCTTGCTGCATCGCCTGCGGTGGCCCGGGCCAGGCCCTATAGCCATGTCCAACCACCACCACACCAGCCGAGGCGACGCCGGCCTGCTGGCCGCTGCAGGCTCAGGCTTCAGAAGGGGCTACGCCACCTGCATTCAGGCTTGATCGCCGCAGATCATCCTTTCGCCACCACCTGCAGCTACCGGGCGCGAAAGGAGGCCATCAACAAAAAAAGCCACCCCTCAGGGTGGCTTCAAAGACCACAGGCGTC
>CAYNGR010000371.1:0-1193 GCA_964396755.1 uncultured Cyanobium sp.
TCTAATATGTGCTGAAAAGTTATCGTTGTATCAATCGTTAGTTCCAATCTCTTTTGTATTTACATTAACTGATATCTGTTGTATTCTTTGTTCTATTTCTGCTCTCATCTCTGTCCTACTTAATTTAGGCATATTAAATTCTAATAACTTAATTGCTAAATCAACTGCACTCTTTGGGTCTTTTTTAATCATCTCTTCCATTATAGTAGGTAACTCATCTAATACTTTATTTGTTGCACGAGCTACACTTAACTTCATCATTTCAGTTGAACGATTGATTGAACCTTTCGGTCTACCTGTTGCTAACTTATGTCCTGGTTGAAACTTTCCCATTATTTTCTCATTATTTAAATGTGTTTATTTAATATAATAACACTCATATGCAGAGTTTGTAGTTAAACCTAGCAATATATCGTTATAAAGAGAGATATCACAATAGTGAGAAGATATGCAATAATCAAAGGGTATATAGGGTCTCTATCTTTATTCTTTCTTTCCATTCTTTTACTAATGGTTTAACAAATATTAATTTAGGTTCGCTCTCTGTTATTATCATTCTTTGCCCTATTCCATTTTCATCTTTTGGCCCATACTTACGGATTGCCGCATCTATATCTTTTAATGCAAGAGGAGTTGCACCACTTCCACCACTCAACCAATGTTTAATAGGTGCTTTCTTTATACTAACTCCACTGGTTTGTCCTACATGTATCCAATTATCTGCTAAATAAACTGCACCTCTTCTGTTTTCGTTTTTAAGCACATATGTCTCCATTAGTATCAAATCATCACCATATCTTTCTTTCCATCTCTTTGCACCTTCTATTCTTACCATCTTTAAGACTCTACTACCTAGGTTTTTTATTCCTGTATCTGGTTTTAAGCAGAAACGATAATTGTTTGCCATTTGATTACTTAACTTTATTCTTGTATCTTTATCCCAACCTATCCAATTATCTCTATCCTTTACACATAATACACAACTACTTATTCCGATTGCACCTACTAACTCTATTCCATTCCACACTAACCAATTTATTCTTCTTTGTGGAACTACTTTATACTTTACATATGAATGATACTGATTAATAAAATCCTTAAATATCTTTGTCTTTTCAGGCGTATTACATTCATCCAATCTTATATCTGCATCTTTATATTCAAAAAACTTATTCATTGTCTTCTATTAATTC
>CAYNGR010000372.1:0-1184 GCA_964396755.1 uncultured Cyanobium sp.
TCACCGTGCTGCTGCCCGGTGGTGAGGAGGTGCCCTTCACCTTCTCCAGCAAGGAGCTCGTCGCCGAAGCCGGCGGCGCGGCCATCACCACCAGCACCGACTTCAGCGGCTCCTACCGCGCCCCCAGCTACCGCACCAGCAACTTCCTCGATCCCAAGGGTCGCGGCCTGACCACCGGTGTCGGGTACGCCCAGGGCCTCGTGGCACTGCAGGCCGGTAACGAGGAGATCGCCAAAGAGAACATCAAGCGCTACGTCGACGGCACCGGCACCATGGAGCTGTCGATCACCAAGGTCGATTCCGAGACCGGCGAGTTCGCCGGCGTGTTCACCGCCATCCAGCCCTCCGACTCCGACATGGGCACCAAGGAGACCGTCGACGTCAAGATCACCGGCGAGCTCTACGGCCGTCTCGAGCAGGCCTGATCCAGCGATCCGCCATAACAGCGCCACGGCCCAGTGGCCAGCAGCGCATCTCCGGGGGCCTCAAGGGGCCCCCTTTTTCATGGCCCGACTCGGCGGCTGTGGCTCGGCGGCCGGCCCGCGGGCCGGTCTGGGAGAATCCCCCCACCTGTTGCCCGCCGTCGCCCCATGACCATCGCCGATGTCAGCCAGGCCACTTCCACGGGTCTGATCGCTCCCCACGGCGGCGTGCTCGTGGATCTGATGGTGCCGGACTCGGAGCGTGACGCCGTGCGCGCCGGCGTCGACCGCCGCGTCGAATGCTCCGACCGCAACGCCTGTGACGTGGAACTGCTGGTGGTCGGCGGCTTCTCGCCGCTGCGCGGCTTCATGCACCAGGAGGACTACGAATCGGTGGTCGCCAGCCACCGCACCAGCAGCGGCCTGCTGTTCGGCCTGCCGATCGTGTTCGACACCGACGACGCCGGCATCGCCGTCGGCGAGCGGCTGCTGCTCACCTACCGCGGCCAGGAACTGGCGGTGCTGACGGTGGAGAGCCGCTGGGAACCCGACAAGGTGAAGGAGGCCAAGGGCTGCTACGGCACCACCTCGCTGGAGCACCCCGCCGTGCGCATGATCGCCACGGAGCGCGGTCGCTATTACCTGGGTGGACGTGTGCAGGGGCTCGAGCTGCCCCGCCGCGTCTTCCCCTGCAAGACGCCGGCCGAAGTGCGCGCCACCCTGCCGCAGCGAGAGGACGTGGTGGCCTTCCAGTGCCGCAAT
>CAYNGR010000373.1:0-1183 GCA_964396755.1 uncultured Cyanobium sp.
TCTTGCTGGGGGCGTACCAGCGGGACCGGTGCTCCTGGGTGATCCCCAGGCGCAGTCCGGTTGGATGGATCTTGTGTCCCATCGGTCGGTGTCCTCGGGGGTCAGGTGGTGGGAGCGGCCACACCAATGCTGATGTGACAGGTCTGTTTCTTGATGGCGTAGGCGCGACCCTGAGCGCGGGGGCGGAAGCGCTTCATCGACGGGCCCATGTCGGCGCTTGCGGCGCTGATCACGAGGGTCGAGGGGTCGAGGCCGAGGTTGTGCTCGGCGTTGGCCACCGCGGAACGAAGCACCTTGGTGATCGGGCCGGTGGAGCGGTAGGGCATGAACTCGAGCATGATCAGGGCATCGCGGTAGCTCTGGCCCCGGATCTGATCGAGCACCCGCCGCACCTTGGAGACGGAGCCGCGGATGTAGCGGCCGTGAGCCACGGCCTGAGTGGAACTGTTGTTGTTGTTGGCCATGGCGTCAGCGACCTCCCTTCTTGTCTTTGATGTGGCCGCGGAAGGTGCGGGTGGGCGCGAATTCGCCCAGCTTGTGGCCCACCATCTGTTCCGTGACATACACGGGGACGTGGGCTTTGCCGTTGTGAACGGCAATGGTGTGGCCGATCATCATCGGCAGGATCGTGGAAGCACGCGACCAGGTCTTGATCACGGTCTTGTCATCGGCGGCGTTCTGCTTCTCAACCTTGCGCAGCAGGCTGTCAGCGACGAACGGTCCTTTTTTGAGTGAGCGTCCCATGGCGGATCAGGCGTACGACAGAGCGGTGGTGGTCATCAGGAGTCGCGTCCGCCACGGCTCCGCTTGGAGGTGCGACGCCGTTTGCGCAGCACGAAGCGGTTGCTCGGCTTGTTGCGCTTGCGTGTCTTGAGGCCCAGAGCCGGCTTGCCCCAGGGGGTGACAGGACCGGAACGACCGATCGGAGCCCGGCCCTCACCACCACCGTGGGGGTGATCGCAGGGGTTCATCACGCTGCCGCGCACTTCGGGCCGGCGTCCCAGCCAGCGCTTGCGGCCAGCCTTGCCGAGGCTGGTGTTGCGCTGCTCGCTGTTGCCTACTTCGCCGAGGGTGGCGTAGCACTCACGACGCACCAGGCGCACCTCGGTGGAGGGCAGCTTGAGAGCGACGTAGTCGCCTTCCTTGGCCATCACCTGGGCGCTGGCACCGGCGGTGCGCACCA
>CAYNGR010000374.1:0-1171 GCA_964396755.1 uncultured Cyanobium sp.
TGTAATGACCCAGCAGTTTCTGCTCAGGTCAAGCTGCTAATTTGAACATTTCAAATGCCTGATTTGGGGTCTTCATCTTCAGCGCCTGGTGCGGTCGCTTTTGGTTGTAGAACCCAATCCAGTCTCCCAACACCCGAGCGGCGTGTTGCAGTGTTTCAAACCGTTGCCGGTGTACGCACTGCTCCTTGATCGTTCGAATGACCCTCTCCACCAATCCGTTTTGCTCAGGGCAATGCGGCGTGATGAATTCTTGTTGCAACCCATAACTCTTGACCAGGCGGGTATAGCTTCGGCTTGTGAAGACCAACCCGTTGTCGCTTCTGAGCAGAAACGGGGTAGTCACTCGGCCCAAAGTCCCGTATCGGTTGATCAAGGCTTGCTCCAGGGCCGACTCTGCGGTCGTGGCCTTGGCCGATCTGGACAAATGCCAGCCCAGGATCTGGCGTGTGTAGCAGTCAATGACGATGGCCAGGCTGGCCCAGCCATCTCGCCCCGTCCAAACTCGACACAAATCTGTCGACCAGCGCTCGTCAGGGGCTTGTGCCACAGATGGCATGGCTTGAACCCTGGGCCTAAACCCAATCGCCCTATGCTTGACCTGCCAGCCCCGAATCTGGAAGATGCGCTGCACCGTGTTCTTGTTGAAGTTCAACAGCCCCGCCACGGTTCGATACCCGAACGACGGGTCTTGCTCAATCATGGCCTTGATCGGCTTCTCAAACCGCTCCTGAACCTTGGGCGGGGCTTTGCACGGCCTGTAGTAAACCGTTCGCCTGGGCACCTCAAACCAGCGGCAAAGCTGGCTCATGGAAACCTCTACCCCATCAGCCTTCAACGCCTGCTGGACGCCGAGAATCATTTCTCGTCCTCCTTGTCCAGCAGGGACTGGAGCTTTTTTCTGGCACGCAGCTCCAACATCGCCTCGCCGTACGCCTCCTGCAACTCTTTGAGCTGCCGTTCGTACTGTTCCTTGATATCCAAGGGTTTGGCCCGAAGGGCATTCTCCATGCCCCGTTTGGCCTCATCAACCCATTCCTCAATCTCAGAGGGCGAGATATCGAATGAGCGGCTGGCCTCGGAAATCGAGGTCTTGCCTTGAATGATCTCCATAACCAGCGCCGCTTTGCGCTTGGCCGTCCACCTCTTGATGTCGTCTTCCATCGTCATACTC
>CAYNGR010000375.1:0-1162 GCA_964396755.1 uncultured Cyanobium sp.
AGTTTCGGAATTCACAGACAATCTTGTCAGCAATCTCCCCGTGACCTGCGAGAACCATGAGACCACGAATCTCGTTCATCCGCTGGATAATCTTGTCGCCCAACTTTGGTTCAATTGCAAACACAAAGATGGCAATGTTTGGGAATAGTTGCGAGATTCTTACGCCGATGCGGAAGTTGACCTTCATAAACCACCCAATCCCAAGGATGTCGCCAAGCCAGAAACAGCACCAGCTACCCAACGTTTGATAGCCAAGACGCAGTCGAACTTTGTATCTTCGCCAGATTTCAGCCACGCATTCAAATCTACCAGAAATGCGGACACGAATCCGCTCACTGCACCAACAATCATTCGTTTCAATGTATCGTTCATAGTATTATCCTAGACTCCGTAAAGAGTTTTCGTTTGTAGTCTTCTTGTGTAAGACGTTGTGATAGCTCCACAATGACTCCACCCATTTGCTGGGGAGCAAGATTCCAAGCCATTGCGTAGCTGGGCTTTGTTCCTTTATCAGTTCCATAGGTTGACAGATAAGAACCAGTCATAATGCAATCTACCTTTTTTGTCTTGCTCTCATTTTTTTCAGGAGAGTAGTGCATCTTTGTGGCGAGGTCAGCAAACTTGTTATGTTTGTGTCCAATCCAAATTGCATCAAGGTCTCCAAGCCACACCATCATCCGCTGAAAATCAATCATACCCTTGGTAACGGGAGCGGCTCCACCAGCTCCGTGATGACGATAAAGAGTATACGATGTGCGTTGCCCCTGCCTACGCAAGCTAATATTCCAGAATCCGCACCACCCGCCAGCTTTAATGTTTACATTGGGTAACTGGTTGAGGCGGTAGAGAAGAATTGACATGACGTCAATGTGATGCCTCTTGGAAACGTGGGCTTCGTGGTTGCCAATGCCGATAAATTCAATGAGATGTGCATACGGTTTCATAAACTCGTAAGCCATGTCTATGGCGGCGTCAATCGGTTTCAATCCAGCAACGAGTAGTTCACGGTCTAGAGCGTCAAGGTCAAATCTTTTGAGGTCGGACGGCAGAATAAAATCAAAGACGTCTCCGTTAATAGCAATACGGCAATCAGCATTAGCCATTCTGTCAAAGTCGTACTTAAGTACTGACTTGCACATGGATGATGCACCAAAGTGGAGGT
>CAYNGR010000376.1:0-1159 GCA_964396755.1 uncultured Cyanobium sp.
CATCATGGCCATCCTCGGTTCGATCGACGTGATCATGGGCTCGGTGGATCGCTGACGGCGATCGGCGGATCGTTTGACCGCTCCGCCAGCCCACCGACAGGCATCAGCCAGCAGCGGCTCATCGTGAACGATCCAGAGGTTTACCCCTGGATCTACGAGAATTGTGCCTATGGGCGCTTTCATGTTCGGGCGAACTGGCTTCGTCCGCTTTCGCTTCTGGCGGCAGGCTCCGGGCCATGTAGCCACAGCCACTGACATCCGCCCCGGACGGATCTCGAACCACCAGCAACGCCTGCAAGCCAGGACGTGCAACGGAGTCTCAGACCGGGCCGTCAGCGCTGCCGGATCACCGCATTCACGCTTCGCGCGCCCGTCTGGCTGAACAGCCTGCCGCCGATGCATGCTGATGCCAGGCCCCAGGCAGGAGCGCCATGGCAGCCCGGTCCCACGAATATGGCCACGTCCTGGCAGAGCTGGAGTGGCTGGCCAGCCTGGTGTTCAGTGCGGATTCAAGGCTGTCGCTGCCGCCATCCAGCTCCGAGCTGAACGCCTTCGCCGAGCAGGCCGACGTCCTGCTGAGCGGCGATGTGACCCTGGCGCTGGCGCTGGCCGATCCCCTGAGCCCACAGCAGGGGCTCCTCCATGACAAAGGCACGGGCCAGGTGCTGCGGGGCAGCCGCAAGCAACCCCTGGCCAGCGCCCATCGTTACGCCCACGGCTCCACCACGGTCCACCTGGCGACCTCGCTCCTTCAGCAGCTGCGCGGCCCTGCGACCGGCAGCGGGGGCGTTCCCTCCGGCAGCGACGTCGTCAGCGTCACTGGCGACGAGCGGCCGCAGGCCGCCAGCAGCCTGGGTGAAGCGGTCACGGCCAGCACTGGCTTCATGGTGTCGGGCAGGCAGCTGCGTGCCAGCGTCAGCCGCAACACCCTGCTGCCCTTTGGCTCCAGCTGGCTGTACAGAGCCGATGGCAGCGACCAGGGCAGCGCCTGGCGCAACGTCGCGTTCGATGCCGGCGGCTGGAGCTCCGGCGCCGGCCAGCTCGGCTATGGCGACGGCGACGAGACCACTGTGGTGGCCCGGACCAATGCCAACGGCGCCACGATCATCACCACCTACTTCCGCCGCGACGTCGACCTGGCGGACCCAGCCGACCTGAG
>CAYNGR010000377.1:0-1142 GCA_964396755.1 uncultured Cyanobium sp.
CCAGGGCGAGAGCCTTCCGGGCCTGGTCGTACTCGCCGAGGTTGAGATGGCCCATGGCCAGGCTGAGGCGCAGATTCGCCGCGTCGCCAGGTTGCCGCAGCTGCTCATGGAGACGCAGCGATTCGCCGTAGGCCTGATTCGATTCGCGGTAGCGGCCCAGTGCGAACAGCACCAGCCCCTGCATCTGCCAGAGCTGGGCCAGCCTGGCGGCATCGCCGGAGCGCTGCAGCAGCGCCCGGGCGGCGGCCAGCCGCTGCAGGGCCTGGGCTCTCGATTCGGCCGTGCCCTGGATGAACAGCTGCCAGGCCTCCATCTCCAGCGCCTTGGCGGAATCCGCAGGGCTGGCAGGCGCCATCGCTGGCGCCGATGGCTGGCCGGCGGCCGGCGGGGTGGCCGCCAAAGCAGGCCTGGAGCCAGGGTCGTGGCCGTCCGCGTGCCGGGCTGTGGCCAGGGCCACGGCTGCCCCGGGCCCGCCGTTCAGTGCCAGGCCGAGCAGCAGGGGCGTCAGGGCCCTCCAGGCGCGTCCGCTCCCCATCGTGATCCCAGGATTTACGGACTCCCTAGCATCGGCATCGAGACGTCAGTTGCCACCGTGCCTACCTCTGGTTCAAACGGCGAACCCGCGGCTGACGCCGTGAACCTGGAGACGGTCGATGCCGCGGCCGAGCGGCCGCCGGTGCGGCTGCTGCTGGTGGATGACGAACCGGGCCTGCGCACGGCCGTGAAGGCCTACCTGGAGGATGAGGGCTTCCAGGTGACCACCGCCAACGACGGGGAGGAGGGCTGGACCCTGGCGCAGGAGATCCTGCCGGACGTGATCCTCAGCGACGTGATGATGCCCCGCTGCGATGGCTTCGCGCTGCTCAAGCGGCTGCGCGCCGATGAGCGGCTGGGCGGCACGCCGGTGATCTTCCTCACCGCCAAGGGCATGACCGCCGACCGGATCGCCGGGTTCAACGCCGGCGTGGATGATTACATCCCCAAGCCGTTCGATCCCAACGAGCTGGTGGCCCGCGTGCACAACGTCGTGCGCCGCCAGGAGCGGTTGCTGGCCGAGGCGGCGCGCTTCGCCGATGCCGACATCAGCGCCATGGCCAAGCAGATCACCGAGATCCGCTCGATGCTGGGCAACGGCGGTGGCA
>CAYNGR010000378.1:0-1132 GCA_964396755.1 uncultured Cyanobium sp.
CTGCAGGTCGGCCGCTTCCTGGTGATCTTCATCGCCGCCCGGGCGATCGCCGAGCTGATGGTGCGGCTGCAGCTGCCGACGATCCTTGGCGAGCTGGTCGCCGGCGTGTTGATCGGCGTCTCCGGCCTGCAGCTGATCGTGCCGCCCGGCACCCAGGCCGAACTCAGCGCCGCCGCCGCCGGTCTGGTGGCCAGCCTCACCGACATCACTCCCGAGGCGGTACGGCACGTCTACAACGAGACCTTCCCCAGCCTGCAGACCGTCTCGCAGCTCGGCCTGTTCGCGCTGCTGTTCCTCACGGGCCTCGAGAGCGAGCTTGATGAGCTGGTGGCCGTGGGTGTGCAGGCCGGCACCGTGGCCGTCACCGGTGTGGTGCTGCCCTTCGCCCTCGGCACCGCCGGCCTCTACTACCTCTTCCATGTCCCGCTGATCCCGGCGGTGTTCGCCGGTGCCGCGATGACGGCCACCTCGATCGGCATCACGGCCAGCGTCTTCGGCGAGCTCAAGTGGCTCAAGCGCAGCGAGGGCCAGATCGTGATCGGCGCCGCCGTGCTCGACGACATCCTCGGCATCGTGATCCTGGCGGTCGTGGTGGCCGTGGTCGGTGGGGGTGCCTTCAGCATCGGGCCGGTGGTGAAGCTCTGCCTGGCGGCCGTGGCCTTCGTGGCCGTTGCCCTGGTGCTGAGCCGCACCGCCGCCCCCGCCTTCGACTGGGTGGTTGACCGGCTCAAGGCGCCCGGCGATGTGGCCGTGGCCAGCTTCGTGGTGCTCACCCTCTGCTGCTTCGCCGCTCAGGCGATCGGCCTGGAGGCCGCCCTTGGGGCCTTCGCCGCCGGCCTGATCCTCAGCGCCTCCAAGCACACCCACGACATCGACGCCGCCGTCAAGCCGTTGGTGGCCCTGTTCGCCACGGTGTTCTTCGTGCTGATCGGCACCGGCATGGACCTGTCGGTGCTCAATCCCTTCGACCCGGCCAACCGTGAGGGGCTGATCGTGGCGGGCTTCCTGCTTGCGGTCTCGATCGTCGGCAAGATCGCGGCCGGCTGGAGCTACGTCAGCAAGGAACCCACCAATCGCCTGGTGGTGGGTCTGGGGATGATGCCCCGCGGCGAGGTGGGCCTGATCTTCCTGG
>CAYNGR010000379.1:0-1114 GCA_964396755.1 uncultured Cyanobium sp.
CCGGCAGCCGGCCGAACGCCTTGAAGAAGTCGTTGGAGAGGGCAACGGTGAGGCGGGGCTCGCTCATCTCAGGTACAGGGCGGTGGCGGTGATGGCTGGCATGTCAGACGGTGGCTGAGTGGGTTGGGGTCTGGCTCAGGACGACAGGAGCGCCTCGCGCACAGAGGCGGCGATCTGCCCAGGAGAATCCTCCAACGTCCAGCAGCGCCAACCCGCGGCCGTGAAGGCATCCGCTTCCAACGGATCGCTCACCACCGCCAGCATTTGTTCGGGCCAGGCCAGCTCCGCCTGGGCGAGCACGTCGCTGCGGGGGCCCTCCAGCTCAAAGGCCTGCTCCGGCAGGGGCAGATCGCCGTCCTGCCAGGTTGCTTCCAGAGCCTCCAGCAAGGGCTTCACCTCCGGCAGGGCGAACCGGCCGAGCTCCTGCCAGGCCCGCTCTCGCTCTGCCGCTGCGGTCTCCTGCGCGCCCGGGCCACCCGCGGCGGCTGCGGCCGGATCGGCCGCCACCCACACCTGGGGTGGGTCCACCACAGCCGGCTCCTCGCCACCGCCCCAGCCCGGGGTGGAGAGCAGCAGGTGGGGCAGGAACTGGAACAGGTTGCCCTGGCGCAGCCACTCCCGCCAGGCCGCCTGCTGCTGTCGCTCAGACGCGGCTGAATCTGTCTCGAAGTGGAGAGCCCGGAAGCTCGCGCAGGGGTGGCGCCGCTCATGCAGGCCCATGTCGACGAGGTTGAGGATCTGCAGGCCAGGCGCGGGGGTGAGGTGCTGACCCACCCGCCGCGATGGTCCAGAGCCCTGCCATTCCTGCACATGGCTCCCGAGCTGGAGGACATCCGTCGCTGATGTGAGCTCAGGGGACTCGATGGCCAAAGGGGAGGCCTGAGCCAGGCAGAACTGCTGGGCCATCCCCTGCCAGAGGGCCTCGGATGGGTTGGCCAGGTAAGCCATCAGCAGCTCCAGGCTGCTGGCCAGCTGGGCCTGGCGTGGCATCAGCAGCGGCAGTGCGGGGAGGCTCTCGAGCCAGGCCTGGGGCCACCAGCGAGCCAGGAACGTTTCCGGCTTGGAGGCGAAGGCTGGCATCACCCCGACGGCCAGCCCATTGGGATCGAGAGGT
>CAYNGR010000380.1:0-1104 GCA_964396755.1 uncultured Cyanobium sp.
CGCAAGGACAAGAACTTCCAGCTCTCGATGACGGGGGAAGATGTGGCACTGAAAACCAAAGAAGACTGGCTGGTGCTCTATCGGCGCTTCATCGGCATTCCGGCGAACGAACGAAACCTGGAGGACGGACCAACCGTGATCAACGGCATCGACGTGCTGCAGCACTTCCGGCCCTGGGTGGTGTTCGGCCTTGACCCGAAGACTGCCACCGCCGATGAAGTGCGCGAGGCGTTCCGGCGGCTGATCCAGCAGCACCACCCCGACCACGGCGGCGATGCCCGGGTAGCGGAACGCCTGCAGACGATGAAGGACTCGATCCTTGCCCTGATGCCTTGAGACGATGCGCGACCTTCTGACGGCTCAGGAAACAGCCAGGATTCTTGGCAAACGCATCGACAGTCTCTACAACATCGTCGACGCCTTCGATGCCAAGGCAGATGACGAATGGGAGCTTGTGGAGGGCGAACATTTCGAGTACGCCGGCCCAGCGGTCGCCGGCGCTAACGGGCGGCGACCAAGGCGCTTCAGCGAGGAGGGCGTAGAGGCCCTGGCCCGCTACATCGAGGCCACCGAGAAAACGGGCGTGCTGGGATGGTTCCGTGAGCGGCTGTTCAACCTCAAGCAGAAGCGCAAACAGCTGCTGGTATCGCGCCGGATCACCCAGGAGTTCATCGAGGCGGGTGGCACCCTAGAGATCCGGGGCGATCTGGCATTCGTGAGCCGCAAAACCACAGTGGGGATACTGCAGACCAACTACAAAGGGCTGTACAACTCCTGGGAGCGATTGCGCACCGCCGGCACGGAAGAAGGAGAGGAAGCCCTCGAGCTCAACAAGGACTTCCTCGAGAACGACGAGCGGCAGGTGCTGATCAGCCAGCGTGGTATAGCCCGGGTAGCCCGCGACATGCGGGTCAACAGCCGTATCACCAAAACGCGCCAGGCCTGGATCGAAGCAGTGGGCGAGGTGGTGGAGACCTGCTTCAACTCCGAGATCCGCTACCTCACCGAAGGCGTCGATCGGGCGGTCAAGCGCGCCAAGGCGGCGGCCGGCCATCGCTGCGAGATCACCGGCAAGAAGGCGGCGGTGCACAAGAAGATCGACCT
>CAYNGR010000381.1:0-1094 GCA_964396755.1 uncultured Cyanobium sp.
TGGTCAATCGCAACCTGCCTGACCGCCGGCAGGTGATCCGCGGCAGCTGGACCGCAGCGATCAGCGACGGCCAGCAGGCCGCACCCTTCAGCCCCACCAGCAGCGGTCCCACCAGCCTGCGTCAGCCCCCGGCTCCCAGCCGCCTGTGGAGTCAACCGGCGGCGTTCCCCAGCGCTCCTGTGTCCCGTCCCGGGTTTGCGCCGGCAGCTTCCCCCGTTTCCCCCCCCGCCGCTGCCCCAGCCATCGCCATCGGTGGCTGGCGTGCCTCCCTCAGCGGTGGTCTTGGAGTCGCCAGCGCCGAACAGCCCGGCGCCGCCATGGCAAGGGCCCTGCGCCCCGGTACGCCTCGTGCCCTCGGCCGTCGCCAGAGCCTCGGCCGTCCGGTTCAGCTGCTCAGTGATCCCAGCGAAAGCCAGCTCACCGAGGCGATCGAATCCAGCTACCGCCAGCTGCTCAACCGAGCCCCGCTCGCCAGCGAGCGCCTCGGTGATGCCGAGTCCCAGCTGCGCAACGGTGTGCTGACCGTCTCCGATTTCATTGCCCAGATCGCTGTCAGCGACCTGTTCCAGTCGCGATTGCAGCGGATGGCTCCCCTGCGGGCAGCCTCCGCCGCCTACCTGACGCTGTTGGGCCGTGCCGCCCAGCCCTCTGAGGTCAGTCGCTTCCTGGCTCGCCGAGCCAATGACGGCCAGCGTGCTGCGATCGAGGAGCTGCTCTCCGGCAAGGAGTACGCCAGCAGCTTCGGCCGTGACACGGTGCCCTATCTGCGCGGCCTCGGCACGCTGCCGGGCCAGCCGCTGACCACGGTCAATCGCACCGCCCAGCTGTATGGCGGCAATGCGGCCATGAATCCGCCCACCGGCGAGGCTCTCTGATCCGTCGGCGACCAGCCTTCTGAGCGGCGCCGGCTTGCGACGATCGCGACCAGCCTGCTGAGATCACACGCAGCCTGTTTCCCGGAGCCTCCGCTGGGGTTCCGGGATTTTTTGATGTCAACACGTTGCATTTCTCTTCTGGAATCCAACCAAGAAGTGGTGGGCTCATCGTGTTACAAACGGCAATGGCTGGGGAGAACGATTGCGCCCTGGCTGCTG
>CAYNGR010000382.1:0-1075 GCA_964396755.1 uncultured Cyanobium sp.
AGAGAGGCTGGGATTGGACCGGACCGGGACTGTGCAGGCGTCGCAACGCGGAGGGAGCGTGGAAGGGCTGATCCTAGAAACGGGCCAGGCCGCGGCGCTGGCCGGATCGAAGTCGCGTCTCCTCCTGGGCTTCCCGGTCGCTCCCTCGTTTCTTGGTTGTGTCGGGAGTCCCCTGCCCAGGTCCGCTGGGCTGGACAACGGGTTCGTGTTGCGCTCTGGCAGGCTCCGTGGCGGCATGGCGAGCGGAATCCTGGGGCATCTCCGAACGCTTCGGAAGGTTGTTGCTCTGCCCGGCGTCACGCGGAGCCGCGCTGCAGCAGGCTGGCCGGATGCGGTCAGCAGGGTGTACATCGGCAGCTCTGCCTCTCAGCTGCTGGCGATGCCCGGGACTCTGGGCGTGATCGGCCAGCGGCTGGCGCCGTGATCGCTGCGGCAGTCCGAGCTTCCGCACCCGTCCCATCCCGAACGGAGCCGGTCGTTGCTCTGATGGCGACGAGCCGGGCTGCGGGGGCAGGCGCTGGTGGCTTGGAGCTGCTCTTTGGGCTGCGGCCTCGTCCCAGCCCTGTCGCTGTCGCGATTCTGTTGTGGGCTGCAGCCCTGCAGCCGCTCCCGCTGGGCACAAGGCCGTTGACCGTCTGGCAGGGACCGTTCGGGCCGATCGGAGCGGCAATGCGCGGTATTGCCCTGAGCTTTCAACCGCTGGCTGCGCGTCGTCGGATGCGCAGCTGCCTCGGGCTGGATGGCCACGGGTGTGACGAGGCATCCGGACTGGGGGGATCACGCTGCATCTGTTGGCGGATCCCCGGTCGCTGCCGGAGGCCGTGTCGGCTGTTGTGCTTCGCGGCCAGGCGCTGCCCGACGCCGGTCAGTGCGTGCGCGTGCATCCCCAGGCCAGACATCGGGGCAACGCCGAGAGCTGCCACTGCCGAGTCGATGGAATGCAGCGCGACATGGCAAAGCGGAGGAGACAGGGACAGGCCGCTGCCTCCCCCGCGCTGGGGGCTCAATCCGAGTGATCGGCTCGATCGCTCAGAGCTTCACTTCGATGTCGACGCCGCTGGGCAGGTCCAGCTTC
>CAYNGR010000383.1:0-1074 GCA_964396755.1 uncultured Cyanobium sp.
GCCGGGAAACCCCGGTGGAACTCGAGTTCTCCCAGATCAGCAAGCAGAGCTGATCGCCTGCCCGGGCGCCGCACCCACCAGGGTGTACGGTCGCCTGTTCCCCCCTTGGGGGGAAACCCCTCCGGCTCCCTGCTCAGGAGCCCGTCCCTTGCGTGCCCCGTCTGTGGGTGCGTGTTCCCAACGCCCAGCTGATGGCCAAGAAAGTCGTAGCCGTGATCAAGCTGGCCCTCCAGGCCGGCAAAGCCAACCCCGCACCGCCGGTGGGCCCCGCCCTCGGCCAGCACGGGGTCAACATCATGGCGTTCTGCAAGGAGTACAACGCCCGCACCCAGGACAAGGCCGGGTACGTGATCCCGGTGGAGATCTCGGTCTTTGAAGACCGCAGTTTCACCTTCATCACCAAGACCCCGCCCGCCTCGGTGCTGATCTCCAAGGCTGCCGGCATCGAGAAGGGTGCCGCCACCTCCGCCAAGGGCAAGGTCGGCAGCATCAGCCAGGCCCAGCTCGAGGAGATCGCCAAGACCAAGCTGCCCGACCTCAACTGCAGCAGCGTCGAGTCGGCCATGAAGATCATCGCCGGCACCGCCCGCAACATGGGCGTCGCCGTTCTCGACTGAGGCCTCCGGCCCGTTCACCTCTCAACCATCCACATCACGGGGGAGACCCGAGCGGTCGCCTGCACCCCATACCTGTCATGCCAAAAGTTTCCAAGCGTTTCACGGCTGCCGCCGCCAAGGTCGAAGACCGCGCCTATGCCCCTCAGGAGGCCCTGGAGCTGGTCAAGGCCAACGCCACCGCCAAGTTTGACGAGACGCTCGAGGCCCACGTGCGCCTCGGCATCGATCCCAAGTACACCGACCAGCAGCTGCGCACCACCGTCGCCCTGCCCCACGGCACCGGTCAGACCATCCGCATCGCCGTGATCGCTCGCGGTGAGAAGGTTGCCGAGGCCAAGGCGGCCGGCGCCGATCTCGCCGGCGACGACGATCTGGTCGAAGCGATCGCCGGTGGCGCGATGGACTTCGATCTGCTGATCGCCACCCCGGACATGATGCCCAAGGTGGCCAAGCTGGG
>CAYNGR010000384.1:0-1072 GCA_964396755.1 uncultured Cyanobium sp.
GGTTCGGCGATCAACATCAGCAATGGTGGCATTCTGAATCTCGCGCGCGGTATCAATCACGGTGATAGTGGTGTTTCGTCGGTCAATGTTTCTAACAGCACGATCCGCTTGACCAATAATCTCGATTATCTCATTCCTAATACCAGCAATCTTGCTTTTGCGATAGCCGGTAATGCAACGATCGATACCAACGGTTTCTATGGTTGGTTGCGCGAAGACATCAGTGGTACCGGAAATCTGATCAAGAGCGGTGCGAATCAGTTGATTCTCACGGGTGCCAACACCTACAGCGGCAATACCGTCATTAATACCGGCGTGATCAATCTCTATGAGGATGGTGTGGCCGGCCGCGGCGTTCTGGGCGCCGGCAATTACGGCGCCAATGTGTCGATTGCCAACGGTGCTTCATTGTTGATCAATACGGCGACTGCGCAAACCATCTCAGGTGTAATCAGCGGTGCTGGTTTCTTGGCTAAGGCGAACACCGGTACCCTCACGCTCACCAGCCAGAACACCTACAGCGGTGACACCCAGATCACGGCCGGAACACTCGTGCTGGCCAGCACGTCTGGTCCGGCCCTGGCGAGTACCAATGTTGTGCTGGGCATGAACACGGGTGATCAGCCCAACCTGCGCATGGGTGCAAACAATCAGTTCGCTCCAGGTACGGTCCTGAGCACCAACAACACCATCAACAACTGGGTGCGCTTTGATCTGCGCGGCACCAATCAAACCCTGGCGGGCATCACCTCGGGCACCACCAGCGCGATTGGTGCCTTGGTTATCAACAACATCGGCTCAGATTCTGTAGGCACTTCGGCCGGCACGCTCACGCTCAACGGTGCGGGGACTTATCTGTTCAACGGTCATATCCGTGACCAGGATCTGGGCGGCACCACTTACAAATTCAATCTGGTCAAGTTGGGCACGGGTACCCAGACGATTGCGGCATCTGATCGCGATGGCCTCACCTACACCGGCACCACCACGGTTGATGGAGGGGTGTTGCAGGTTGGATTTGGTGGCTCCCATAGCAAGCTCGGCACCAACAGCGCTACCACCATCAATGCCG
>CAYNGR010000385.1:0-1070 GCA_964396755.1 uncultured Cyanobium sp.
TCGATCAACCCGTCACGGTT
This sequence comes from uncultured Cyanobium sp., assembly GCA_964396755.1. Taxonomy (GTDB): domain Bacteria; phylum Cyanobacteriota; class Cyanobacteriia; order PCC-6307; family Cyanobiaceae; genus Cyanobium. The sequence goes on from CAYNGR010000385.1 coordinate 21, forward strand.
GAGATTCATGGCCATGCGGGCTACTACGCTGCCGGCATGAACAAGAAAGCGACTGTCATCGTGCACGGTAGTGCCGGTACCGGTGTCGCTGAAAACATGATGAGCGGTCGTGTGCACGTCAAAGGCTTTGCCTCGAATGGTGCCGGCGCCACCGCGCATGGTGGTCTGCTGGTGATTGATGGCGACGCAGGTCTGCGCTGCGGTATCTCGCTCAAAGGTGGCGATATCGTCGTCGGTGGTTCTGTTGGTAGCTTCTCTGGCTTCATGGCGCAAGCCGGTCGTATGGTGATTTGCGGTAACGCCGGTGATGCACTCGGTGACTCGCTGTACGAAGCGGTGATCTATCTGCGCGGCGAAGCCAAATCGCTCGGTGCCGATGCACGCTTTGAACCAATGACCGATGAGGACCGCGCGGTGGTAGCTGAGTTATTGCGCGAAGCGGGCTTGCAACATGATCCGGCCTCGTTCAAGCGAGTTGCCTCTGCGCGCAGCCTCTATCACTGGAACGCCGACGCTAATCAGGAATATTAAGCCGCACGCCGGCAGGAAGAACATCATGGATATGAAACCCATTCAATTCAAGCGTCGCTCTACCGAGGAATCGGCAAGCTTCGACCGCAGCGTGATCGACTACATCCAAAACGCTGCGGCGCATGGCTTGTATGAAATCCGTGGTCTCGGTGCCAAACGCCGCGTGCCGCATTTTGATGATCTGCTGTTCTTGGCCGGTTCGCTGTCGCGCTATCCACTGGAAGGCTATCGCGAAAAATGCTCTACCAAAACCATCCTTGGTACTCGCTTTGCGAAGAAACCAGTCGAGCTTGATATTCCCATCACTATCGCTGGCATGAGCTTCGGTGCATTGTCAGCAAATGTGAAAGAAGCGCTGGGTCGCGCCGCTACCGAGATGGGCACCAGCACCACGACCGGTGACGGTGGCATGACGCAAGAAGAGCGCGGCTCTTCAAAAACGCTGGTGTATCAGTGCCTGCCCTCACGTTATGGCTTTAATCCGGATGATTTGCGCAAGGCAGATGCGATTGAAGTCGT
>CAYNGR010000386.1:0-1064 GCA_964396755.1 uncultured Cyanobium sp.
TGGAAGTGATGGTCAGCGGTCCTGGGGCTGGTCGGGAAACCGCCATCCGCGCCCTGCAGGTGGCCGGACTGGAAATCACCCTGATCCGCGACGTCACCCCGCTGCCCCACAACGGCTGCCGCCGTCCCAAGCGCCGCCGCGTCTGATCCCGGATCCATTACCGCGCCTGCGTTCCGCGGCTCCGCCACCGGCCTGCGTGGCACCGTCCTCTTTCCGTCTTCCCTGACCGTGTTGCAGTACCAGATCGACCGAGTCGAGCACCGGGTTGCCGACGACCGTTCCCAGACGGGCGTCTTCCTGATCGGCCCACTGGAGCGTGGCCAGGCGACGACCCTGGGCACCGCCCTGCGGCGCGTGCTGATCGGCGGCCTCGAGGGCAGCGCGATCACCGCTGTTCGCATCGCTGGCGTCAACCACGAGTACGCCACCGTGCCCGGTGTGCGCGAGGACGTGCTTGACATCCTGCTGAATTGCAAGTCGATTCCCGTCAACAGCCGCAGCCGTGAGCTGGAGATCGGTCGTCTGATCGTCAACGGTCCCACCACCGTCACCGCCTCCGATCTGCAGTTCTCCTCCCAGGTTCAGGTGATCGACGGCGGCCGCCCGATCGCCGTGGTGGCCGACGGCCACACCCTGGAGATGGAGGTGCACGTCGAGCGCGGCGTCGGCTACCGCCCCGTCGATCGCCATTCGGAGGACACCAGCGCCATCGATCTGCTCCAGATCGACGCCGTGTTCATGCCTGTGCGCCGCGTCAACTACAGCGTGGACGAAACGGCCGTGGGTGAAGGCGGTTCCGCGCGTGAGCGCCTGCGGCTCGAGATCGAGACCAACGGCAGCATCACCCCCGACGACGCCATGGCCCAGGCGGCCAACTACCTGATCAGCCTGATCCAGCCGCTGGCCAGCCTGACCATGGCCGAGGAGCCCGGCCTTGAGCCCGAGCCCTCCGCCGAGGCCCAGATCCCCCTGGAGGAGCTGAATCTCTCGGTTCGCGCCTACAACTGCCTCAAGCGTGCCCAGGTCAACTCCGTCTCCGACCTGATGGGCTTCAGCTACGAAGA
>CAYNGR010000387.1:0-1052 GCA_964396755.1 uncultured Cyanobium sp.
TCGATCCAGTCAACCCCAACGCCTAAGCAGAACGAACAGAGAGCCTCCAATTCAAAGAATCGTGTTCCTTGACAATCTGGAGGACAGGAGGATGCTCCATGATGATGCGCTCATCACCATGATCTTGAACGTCCAGGCATCGTCACCCTTGGCCAATAGGAAGTGACCAAGCAAAACGGACACCAGTGATGAGCACGCGGGCTGGACAGACCGAGAACATCAGCGCAGGATTGACGGGATCAGGGACGCACCAGAGATGCTCGTCTATCCAGTCTCAGCCAGATTCAGCCTTCACCACCCTCGCCGCCCTCATCACCTTGATCCCGCTGATCCTGAGCCGGAGCCTGATCGGACGAACGCTGCAAAGCTGGCTTTTCCTTGTCAGCCTCCTTGTCCCCCTCCTCAGGACTGTGGCCACAAGCCATCGTGACTGAGGCCACTGCGATGGTGCTCAGAAACAGAGCAACGTTGCGGCTGCGTGCCATGTTGCAGGAGGAGATCGACGACCATGATCGGAGAGATGGATCAACCATGTCGGATCGGGGTCACGATCTGAAGTGATCGAACGCTCTACTTAACTCACGATGTCTTGAGCTTCTGCAACAAACCCGTTCAGGACATCGACCGGCCTGGAGCCTGCGAGCAGAAAACCATCCGGCAGCACCAGGCGGCAAGGCGTGTGTCCACCTGCAGCCGCGTGCGCCAGCGATGCCGGCGGATGAAAAGCCAGTCTGGGATGAGGGACGATCAAAGCCGGGCACAACCGCCACCCCCAGGGCAGGAATCGACAAACAGGAACACAGACAATCAGGCCGATGATCTGGACGCGACGCCAGACCTGTCGCCATGAATGCACAGCAAGGATCCCGCAATGTCAAGGAGTTCTGAGGGCCGAACACAGCAGCTCTGCAGGCCTCCCTCTCCCCCCAGGTGGTGATCCAGCTGTTGGCCTTCCAACAGATGTCCGCACAGCCAACCAGTCGCACTCGCAGTTGTCGTTGTCGTTGTCGTTGTCGTTGTCGTTGTCGTTGTCGTTGTCGTTGTCGTTGTCG
>CAYNGR010000388.1:0-1046 GCA_964396755.1 uncultured Cyanobium sp.
GACGTCTGCGCATCTGCTGAGCATCATTCGCGACAACGACAACGACAACGACAACTGCGAGTGCGACTGGTTGGCTGTGCGGACATCTGTTGGAAGGCCAACAGCTGGATCACCACCTGGGGGGAGAGGGAGGCCTGCAGAGCTGCTGTGTTCGGCCCTCAGAACTCCTTGACATTGCGGGATCCTTGCTGTGCATTCATGGCGACAGGTCTGGCGTCGCGTCCAGATCATCGGCCTGATTGTCTGTGTTCCTGTTTGTCGATTCCTGCCCTGGGGGTGGCGGTTGTGCCCGGCTTTGATCGTCCCTCATCCCAGACTGGCTTTTCATCCGCCGGCATCGCTGGCGCACGCGGCTGCAGGTGGACACACGCCTTGCCGCCTGGTGCTGCCGGATGGTTTTCTGCTCGCAGGCTCCAGGCCGGTCGATGTCCTGAACGGGTTTGTTGCAGAAGCTCAAGACATCGTGAGTTAAGTAGAGCGTTCGATCACTTCAGATCGTGACCCCGATCCGACATGGTTGATCCATCTCTCCGATCATGGTCGTCGATCTCCTCCTGCAACATGGCACGCAGCCGCAACGTTGCTCTGTTTCTGAGCACCATCGCAGTGGCCTCAGTCACGATGGCTTGTGGCCACAGTCCTGAGGAGGGGGACAAGGAGGCTGACAAGGAAAAGCCAGCTTTGCAGCGTTCGTCCGATCAGGCTCCGGCTCAGGATCAGCGGGATCAAGGTAATGAGGGCGGCGAGGGTGGTGAAGGCTGAATCTGGCTGAGACTGGATAGAGGAGCATCTCTGGTGCGTCCCAGATCACATCAATCCTGTGCTCATGCTCTCGGTCTGTCCAGCCCGCGATCTCATCACCGGTGTCCGGTTTGCTCGGTCACTCCGTATTGGCCAAGCTCGATGATGCCTGGTCATTCAAGATTCTGGTGATGAGACCACTGTCAAAGCGCATCCTCCTGTCCTCCAGATTGGGAAGGAACTTGATTCCTTGAATTGGAGGCTCTCTGTTCGTTCTGCTTAGGCGTTGGGGTTGACTGGATCGA
>CAYNGR010000389.1:0-1039 GCA_964396755.1 uncultured Cyanobium sp.
CCCTTCCGGCCAGCCGGCGCCGCAGCCTGTGACCACCGACCGCTGGGACGACCGGCTGGTCCAGAGCGCCCCCGACCTGATCCGGGCGCTGTTGCCCGGTGCGGCGGCCGCAGCCGCGGGCCTGGCGCTCGATCCCTGCGAGCCGGGAGTTCGCCTTGATCGCTTCGAGGCGCTTGAGCAACAGGAGGTCAGCCATCGCCATGACGGCGTGCTGTGGCCGCGGGACGGCACGGGTGTCGCGGAAATCGGTATTGCGGTGTTTCCGGTGGTGCTGCTGGAGGTGCCGATGCCGAGCGATCCGGGTGTCCAGGCGCGCCTGGCGGCCCAGAGCCTGCGGTTTGTGCAGCGCCATCCGCAGGTGGACCACCTCGAGCTGGGGGGGATCACGCCGCACCGGCGGCTCCGCCTGGGATCCGAGCGCCACCCCCGGTTGTTTCAGGTGGTGCTGCCGGAGGTGTTGTGGATCAGCCTGGCGGACCTGGACCAGCAGCCCGACCTCCAGCCGCTGCTCAACGGCTCACGTTGCCGATCCGGCCTGAACGCGAACTGGCGGCCAGCAGCCGGCAGATCCTGGCCAGCCGGCCCGATCTGGCCACGGTTGTGCTGCCCATGCCGATTCAACGATTCCCGGAGCTGAGCGAGCAGCAGATCATCGTGATCGCTGGCCTCTGCATGAGGAGATCCGCCACACGCCTGCCGTGCAGGAATGGCTGGCTGAGGGACGCCAGGAGGGTCGCCGGGAAGGGCGGCAGCAGGAGGCCGTGACCGTCACGCGGCGTCAGCTGACCCAGCGCTGCGGGCCCCTGAGCGAAGCCACCAGCGCCGGCATGGCGCAGCTGCCGCTGGAACGTCTGCCGCTGGAACGTCTGGAGGCTCTCGCTGAAGCCCCGCTCGACGTCCGGGGGGGGGGAAGGACTGGCCAGCTGGCTGGCGGCCGAGCGCTGAGTCGGCAGGGTGCCTGCCCGCATCAGCCTGAGGAGCCGCTGCTGCTTGAGAAGCCTGCCGCCAGCCTTCGCCGCGGGTTCGGCAGGGGGGTGTT
>CAYNGR010000390.1:0-1029 GCA_964396755.1 uncultured Cyanobium sp.
CGCCTTGTGCAGCTCGTCGTAGATCGGCAGGATGGCGCCGCCCGGGTAGCCAAAGATGTGCCGCACCCCGTGGCGATGCAGCGCGTCCATCAGGGCGTAGGCCCCATTCACCCGCTTCGGCCGCACCTGGGCATCCGGCGCGGCGGCGGCGGCAGGGGTGGTGGCGGGATTGAGGGGGGTGAGCGTCACGGCAGATGGAACGACGGGAACAGGGAAGCGGAGCCTCGCTTCGGGGGCAGAGAACGAAAAAATCAGGTCAACTGTAGACAGGACCGGACGGCTCGCCGGCGTCGTTCAGCGAAACGAGTCAACATTAGGGGCGGCCCTGCGGGCCTGGACCCGGCCGCGGCTGGCGGCCATCGCCCGCAGGATGCGGGCCGGATCGAGCCAGGCGCCTCGGTAGCGCACCCCCCAGTGCAGATGCGGGCCCGTGGTGCTGCCGCTGAGGCCGACATGGCCGATGAGCTGGCCGCGCTGCACCGGCTGGCCGCGCACCAGCCGCACCGGGCCGCTGCTGTAGATCCCGCCGCCGGCAGTGCCGGCCAGATGGCAGTACAGGTGCTCATAGTCGCCGGAGCGGATCACCACGCCGATGCCGCAGCCGCGATCGGAGATCACCTCCTGCACCCGGCCGCTCCACCAGCTGCGCACCGGCGAACCCAGCGGCGCGGCGATGTCGACGCCGTAGTGGGGCCGCACATCACCGGAGAGCGGATGCAGGCGACTGCCGAAGCCGCTGGTGAAACCGGCGAAGGCGGGCACGGGGAAGACCCCGTACAGCCAGGAGGAGGCGCGCACCGGGGCGACCGGCAGCAGCGCCAGGAGGACAGCGCCGCTGAGGGCCAGCCGCCGCAGTCGGCGGGCAGGTCGGGCCTCAGAGCAGACCGAGGGCATGCAGGGGGCCGCGACCGCTGAGCAGCTCCAGCAGGAAGGCGGAGAAGCCCACCATCGCCAGGCGGCCGTTCCAGACCTCCGAGCTGTTGTTCCAGCCCCAGGCCCACTTGTCCTGGGGATAGAGCTTGACCTTGG
>CAYNGR010000391.1:0-1028 GCA_964396755.1 uncultured Cyanobium sp.
GGATCGCAGCGCCACGGTTCGCCGCCGGATGCCGGCGCTTCGATCAGCCGAGGCTGGCCAGCGGATCGGCGATGGCGTCGCTGGGGGCATCGAAGCGACCGCGCGCCACGAACTCGAGCCGGAGCTTGAGGAAAGTGATGAACGTCTCGTCGGTGGAGATCACGGCCGCTGCCGGCCGCGGCACGGCAGCGGCGATGGCGGAAAGCTCAGGTGTCTCGAGAAAGGCCGGACGACGCACCAGCCAGAAGTCGATCTCCTTGCCCTGCTCGCCGTAGTGACGCACCCGTTCGCGCAGCACCTCCTCGAGCGGCTCCTCCTCGCAGAGGAAGGCCTCGCTGGCGGCGACGAAGTGATAGGTGCTCATGGATGACGCTGGCCGAAGAGGGGTTCGCGGCGTGGATTCTGAACCAGGGACTTCATCTGCCGGACCGCCTGCTCCAGGCCCACCGCCAGGGCGCGGGCGACGATCGTATGGCCGATGTTGAGCTCCTCCATGCCGGGGATGGCGGCGATCGGCTCGACGTTCTGATAGGTGAGCCCGTGGCCGGCATTGACGCGCAGGCCCAGCTCACGGGCCAGGGCCGTGCCCTCCTCGAGCCGCGCCAGCTCGCGGGGCTGCTGGACCCAGTCCGCCTCGGCATAGCGGCCGGTGTGCAGCTCCACCCAGCGGGCTCCGGCCTGCCGGCAGGCCTGCAGCTGGGACGCCTCGGCATCGACGAACAGGCTCACACCGATGCCCGCCTGCTGCAGGGTGGCGGTGATCGCGGTGATCGCCGGCAGCTGAGCGCGCACGTCGAGACCACCTTCGGTGGTCACCTCCTCACGGCGCTCGGGCACCAGCGTGACCATGTCGGGCCGGATGCGCAGGGCGATCGCCTCCATCTCGGCGGTGGCAGCCATCTCGAGATTGAGGCGGCTGCGGACCGTGGCGCGCAGGAGCTCGACGTCACGGTCCTGGATGTGGCGGCGGTCCTCGCGCAGGTGCACGGTGATGCCATCGGCGCCGCCCAGTTCCGCCAGCAGCGCGT
>CAYNGR010000392.1:0-1020 GCA_964396755.1 uncultured Cyanobium sp.
AGTTAATGGACATGATAAAGAAACCAATAAATCAAAACGAAGAGAGATACATAACCAAATCGGATAGATACCAAATCTCTGCCACATCTTCTATACCTCCTTTAGAATTAGTTTTTGGTGAAATGCCAGAGAATTTATTGCCGGTATTGACAGTGGATGGTATTATAGTAAATGTTGGTGAGTACAAATTAATTTCTCAAGCGACATTGGATTCTATAAAGGAAAGTAATAACCCACACTACGATATAAAAGATAACGGAGAAGTAAAGGGAAGAAAAATCGGACAAACAATCCCCTCCATTACTCTTAATACCGATAAACTCCTTTCAGTAATAGAAGAAAGAGATATATTGAATACAGTAGCAGGGGTAACAGATGTAAACTATGTAATAGAAGGAGCAGAAGTAGTAGAAGGGACAGGTATACCCATTAACTTAGTACAACAAATTAACTATACTCTTAATCAAGATGTAGATAGACCAATGGATACATATACCATTGCTGAATTAAATTTGTCCGAAGAAAAGAACTACGATATCACTTCTCTCAATATAGTAACATCTCAAAATGTAGAAACTAATATCTTTGATTACGATAAGTTAAATGAATTCCTTATGGGTATCAAAGAACGAATGAAAGCGCTAACTGGAGATTTCAATACTATTAAGGATATACATTTTAAAGGAGAAATACCAAATGGTTCTCCAACTTACTCTATAACTAAAAAAGCTTCTTCCGAAGATTTGCAAGAGGATGGAGATTTTATGATTACATACAAAACTTCCGAATTGGTAAGTGTAGAAAAAACTCCAACACAACAATTGCAAGAACAACAACAATCTTCTATTAATCAATTGAATAAACAAATACAAGAAACTATCACTGCTCAACAAGCTGCATTTAATTCGGCACAATCGGCAGATAGTAGAACACAACAATTTATTCAACAACAATTAGATTTGACTCGAGCTCAATTGGCGCAAGTACAACAATCTTTGAAAAAGTAATATTTAATTTAAA
>CAYNGR010000393.1:0-1018 GCA_964396755.1 uncultured Cyanobium sp.
TGTCTACGCCGCCAGCAGCGGGTCGAGCCCGCCGCGGCGATCCAGGGCGTGCAGGTCATCGCAGCCGCCCACGTGTTGGTCGTCGATGAAGATCTGGGGCAGCGAGCGGCGACCGCCGGATCGCTGCGCCATGGCGTCGCGGGCGTCCTCATCGCCGTCGATGGCGTACTCGATGTAGTTCACCCCCTTGCGATCCAGCAGCGCCTTGGCGCGGATGCAGAACGGGCAGAAGCGCCACACGTAGATCTCGACCTTGGCCATCGCTGCGCATGCGGTTACTGGCTGGCACGATCGCGCAGAAGCGGTGCGCTTCGCCTGGCGATGATGGCCGGATGACCCACCCTCGAGACGTCGGCTCCTCCGCGGGGATGCAGCCAGGTCAGCGGCAGCCGGGCTCCGGCCTCTGGACTCCGGTGGCGGCATCCGCCGCTGGCCCGTCGCGGCTGCAGCGGTGGATCGGGCGATGAGCGAACCGCGCGGCCGCCTGCTGAACATCCTCGGGGTGGCCTTCGGCCTGGCCGGTGCCGTCGGCGGCACCATCGGCGGCGGCATCCTGCGCACCCCCGGCCTGGTGGCCGCCGAGCTGGGCAGCGGCAGCGCCGTGCTGCTGGCCTGGTTCCTCGGCGGCCTGTACGGCCTGCTCGGGGCGATCTGTGTGGCGGAGCTGGGGGCGAGCCTGCCTCGCAGCGGCGGCTGGACCGTGTATGCCCGCCGCGCCTTCGGTGATGGTGTCGGTTTCGTGGTGGGCTGGACCGATTGGCTGGGGCACTGCGCCGGGGTGGCCTGGGTGGCGCTCACCGCCGGCGACTACGCCCTGGCGCTGCTTCCCGATCTGCCCCTGGGCAGCAAGGCCATCGCTCTGCTGCTGCTGGCCCTGTTCACCGTCATCCAGCTGCAGGGGGTGCGCGCCGGCAGTGGCAGCCAGCTGCTGCTCAGCCTCGCCAAGACCTTGGCCTTCCTGCTGCTGGTGGGCGCCTGCTTCCTGTTGGCCGACCCCGTCACCGCCACGGCCGCGGCG
>CAYNGR010000394.1:0-1006 GCA_964396755.1 uncultured Cyanobium sp.
GCCCCAGTTCACAGCGGCTACCCAGTCCGCATCGGTGCCTCGCACGCCCCAGCCCTCAGCCCCGTCGAGCTGGGCTGCCGCACCCGCAGCGATGGCGGCAAGCCCTGGCGCCGGAGCCACCAGCCTTCCGCGCACCGGCTCGCTGCCGGTGGCGTCAGCATCTGCCGGGAGCGCCGTCCCGGCCACGACGGTGACGCGTGTACCGGTCATGGCGCAGAGCACGCTGCCGCCGACCGCTGCGGCGTCCAGCCCGGAGGAGCTGCGCCAATTGCGCCAGCAGCTGCAGATCCCGCCGCTGATCAAGCGGGCCACACCCTGGCCGTCACCGTCCCTCAGCCCTGGCGTTCCCTCGGCCTTCGTGGCCGGCTGGGGCGATGTGTTCCTGGGGGTGTCCGGGGCCACGCCGGGCAAGCAGCGCGATGGCGTGGTCGATGGTTCGTTCACCACCGGTTTCGGCCTGGGCAGCGCCACCAAGGCCATCGCCCTTGAATTCAGCGGCGGCTGCGGCAGCGTCAACAATCTCTGCGCCAATGGCAGCTTCACGGCCCGCATCGGTCGGATGCTGATCAATGAGCCGACCACCCGCGTGGCGATCGCGGGCGCCTGGCAGAACTTCGCCCAGTGGGGCAACGAAGGCCGCCAGGACAACGTCTATTACGGCGCTCTCTCCTACGGCGTGCCGCTGAAGCCGGGCAAGTCCTTCGCCCAGACGCTGCAGTTCAACGTCGGGGTGGGCAATTCCCAGTACGCGCCCTACGTCAGTGAGGGCTCCGAATCGCAGATCGGTGGCTTCGCCTCGGTGGGCCTGGAGTTGACCAAGTTTCTGGGCATCTCGGCGGGCTGGAGCGGGCGCGGCGCCAATGCCCAGCTGTCGATCACTCCCTTCCAGGGATTGCCGATCACCTTCAACGTGCTCGGATCGGATCTGTTCAACCAGACGCCCTCCGGCACGGTGGGCATCCTGTCGATCAGCTGGGGGACCAATTTCCTGACCCCCAGCTTCTGA
>CAYNGR010000395.1:0-1000 GCA_964396755.1 uncultured Cyanobium sp.
GGTGGCGTCAGGCCGATCCAGCCCTGCTCCAGGTGCACCTCCGGCACGATCGCCTCGACGAAGGGGATCAGCAGGCGACGCCCGCCGTCGTTCAGCTCGATCTCCAGCAGGTCGTTGCCGCCATGCATCAGGTCGGTGACGCGGCCGATGACGCTCTCCTGCGGCAGCAGCCGCACCTCCAGGCCCACCAGGTCCAGCACGTGGAACTCCCCCGGCTCCAGCGGCGGCCGGTCGGCCGCCTCCACCATCAGCTCGTGGTCCACCAGGGCCTCGGCGGCGCTGCGGTCATCGCAGCCCTCCAGCCGCACCACGAACAGCTCCCTGCCGGGCAGCTGGCGACCGCTGAGCAGCCGCACCTGGCGCACCTCGCCGCGGCGCGAGCGCAGCCAGCGCGTTCCCGGCCGGGTGAAGCGCTCGGGGAAGTCGCTCATCGGCAGCACCCGCAGCTCGCCGCGCAGCCCCTGGGCCGCCACCAGCCGGCCCACCTCCATCAGCTCGGGTTGCGCCGGATCCGCGCCGCCTGCTGCGGGCGGCGACGCCGGCCCGGGGGCAGCGGGATCGGTCGAGGCGGTGGGCTCGCGCATCGGGCGTGGCGGAGGGGAAGGGGAACCTGTTGCCAGTCTCCCGGTCCGTGGGGACCGCGCGCTGCTGTGTTGCCCTGCGCGGCCGGCAGCTCCGGATCAGCCGGGTTGTCGTCCGCATCCGCGGGGCGGCGTCCGATGGGCCAGCAGGGAACGGGGTGCAGCAACAGCGCTGGGCTGGTCGATGGGGCAAGGTCTGGCTGAGGCGTCCCCGTCGCTGCTCTCGCGTCTCGCCCTGGCGTGAGAGGGGGCTCCGGTTGGGCGCTGGCTGCTGCGGCGTGCCGGCAGGCCCCCAGGCTCGCCGCTCCTCGCTGGATTCAGGGACGAGGGGGATCCGAGGGGATGAGCTGGGGCACCCGCGCCAGCTCCTGGCCTGGCCGACGTTTCGCTGGGCTGCGATGGGGGCCTGCGCTGCCCTG